>CAYWIY010000029.1:0-22531 GCA_964458455.1 uncultured Syntrophomonadaceae bacterium
ATAAATAGTAAAAATGCGGCGACACCGTAAGTTCCGGTAGCGTATATTGTAGTTGACAGGTTTTGCCTGAGGCGCCGCCCAACCAGCAGGTAACCGGCCATCATAACAGCTCCGCCAAGGGCCATCAGGGCGCCCCTTAGTTCTGTAGATCCTTCTGCAAAACCGGATAAACTTTCAGCGGCTATGGCAGCGGTTCCCGCAAGGACAAGAGCCATGGAGGCAAAAAATCGGTTTGGTATTGTGTCTCCCAGGAATAAATTTCCGGCTAAAGCGACAATTAATGGGTGAATAGAGACCAGGACTACGGAAACAGCAACGGGGGCATATTCAAGTGATGAGATCCATAAGTAGAAATGGCCGGCCAGGAAAAAACCGCTTACTGCCATTCCAATTAAATCTGAAGCCTTTAAAAGCCGGATATCCTTATGTTGGACTAGTAAGTTGGGAGCCAGGATAAACAAAGATAAAAAAAGACGATAAAAAGCAATGATCATTGAAGGGGCATCTGAAAGGCGGATAAATATGGCAGCAAAAGATATGGCAATAACCGCGGCGGTTAAAGCGGCACTTAAAAAATAGCGGTTTTCAAAAAGGCTATTGTATCTTTCATAATAATCCAAGTAAGGCCCTCCGTCTCATGTTAAAGCACATCTTTATGTTTATAAAAGTATCCTATTGCCGGCCATGTTTTGTTTTGAAAGGCCTGGCAATAGGATATTATAAATGGCATCACTATGCAAATCAGGGTTAATTAAAAGTTTGTTTCGATTTCGCTTTCTTCTTGTAATTTCTCAATATGGTTCATCAAGATACCCTGCTCTTTTTCCTGTTCTTTCTGTGCGACTCTTTCTTCAATTATTTTTTCTTCCAATTCGGTTTCAACCTCTTCAAAGCCAGCGGCTTCCAGGATAGGGCCGTGCTGCTCTTCCAATTGGGATAATTGCATTTCGAGTTGTTCCCGGGGCATATCGGGATCATCTTCTTCAAGCATCTGGGCGATTTGGTCATATTGCCCTTGAATCTGTTGATAACGATTTTCTACTTCCTCTGCACTTAATTCTATGTCATCTTTATCTACTCGTTCATCAGGATTATCTTCAAAATATTCTTCCAGGTACTGTTCGAGATAATTTTGGATAGTGAGTTCCCTGACTAGATCTTGCTCAAGCTCTTCTCTTGTAATATCTGCTGCCGCCATTTGTTCTTCCAATTCTTCTTCCCCGCCAACTTGGACGACAAATTCCTGATAACGTTCTTCTACCTCTTCTTCAGTTGCCTCGACACCCATCTCTTTAGCTTTTTGTTCTAACAGGATGGGAATGATAAAATAGTTTTCCAGAACGTGCTCTTCCAGTTCTCCTAACATCTCGGACATTTCTTCACTTTCCAGATCTATGCCCTGCATTTCATACTGCATTTTTTCCTGCTCAAAGGCCTGGTTGAATTCGGCCCTGGTTACTTCTTCTCCATTAACCGTGGCTACTACTTCACCGTTATCAGCTTTTTCTCCAGTTCCGGTTAGATCGCCAAAAACACCCAGCATAGCTGCTATACCCAGCCCGATAATGGCAACTGCAGCAATTGCTATATACATGGTTTTAGGAGATATATTTATTTGTTTATCTTTCTCGTTGTTCTCATTATTCATTTTACACTTCCTCTCTAAAAAGGCTGCCGCCTATTATGTTTTAAACTGTGCTCAATAATAACAAATTGCTGAATAGTAAACAAGAGGTTCTGCTTTTAAACAAGCATACTAGTGAAGCCTGTATAAAGCCAGGTAATTGGAGCTATTATTGGTGATGTTGACATTGATTGCTTGATTGTTTTAATATTATATTAGTTTTGGCCTCATTTACGCAACCAGAAAACCTTCCTATTTAAGATGATTAAAGTAATTTAAAAGGCTCAGTAAATGTGCTTAAAATAGAATAATTGAGGAGGGAAAAATAAATGTTAAATCATATAAAAACCATGTTTCTGATGATCATTCTAACCGTGATCCTGATGGTAGCCGGCGAACTGCTCCTGGGCGAAGGCGGGTTGATTATCGCTTTCGGTATAGCCCTGGTAATGAACTTTTTTGCTTACTGGTACAGTGATAAAATGGCCATTACCATGACCCGTTCCCGCCCGCTGAAGGAGAGTGAAGGGCCGGAAGTATATGGTGCAGTTCGAAAGCTGGCAGAAAACAGCAATATGCCTATGCCCCGTATATACCTGATGCCCACAGATCAGCCCAATGCTTTTGCGGCCGGGCGCAACCCTTCTAATTCCGTGGTTGCTGTTACCCAGGGGTTGGTCCGGATGCTCAACCAGCAGGAGCTTGAAGGAGTCCTGGCTCATGAAATGGCCCATATCCGCAACCGTGATATTCTGGTAAGCACCATGGCTGCAGTAATTGCCGGAGCGCTGATGATGATATCGCGCCTGGGAATGTATGGGATGATGTTTGGAGGGCGCCGGGAAGGCGGACACCCGATTATGCTGATAATAAAGCTGGCGGCATTAATTCTGGCCCCGCTGGCGGCAATTTTAATCCGCATGGCTATTTCGCGGACCAGAGAATATCAGGCTGATTCCACCGGCGCTGTTATATCCGGAAACCCGGAAGGACTGGCCAGTGCCCTTCAGAAGATGGAAAACCATGCGCGTAAACGTCCTCTCCAGGTTAATGAAGCCGCATCACATATGTTTATAGTTAATCCACTTTCTGCTAAAGGGCTTAGCGGGCTATTCAGTACTCACCCTCCGATCCAGGAGCGGGTTAAGCGCCTGCGCAGCATGAACAGGTAAGCTTTGGGACTATATCCGCTTTCTAGTTACCAGGCCGAGCAATTTGGCTCACGTGATCAGGTATTATCGCTGCATCAAACGGTTGTTTAACAGCCAGAGTTACCTGGCGGTCAACAGGGAAGATGAAAGTGTAAACATATTGTAAACAATGTAAATGTTATGCAAATAATCCCAATATAAGCAGGAGGGCTAATATATACCGAGAAGTAGTCAGCAACCAAGAAATAAGGAGGAATAAAAAATGAAGAAAATCCTGACTCTCTTTGCAGTAGTGTTGCTGATGTTTGGTTCGCTGGCCATGGCAGGTTGTGAAGAGCCCGTTGATATGGAGGAACCGGTTGAAGAAGAAGAACTGTAGTTAAGTTAGACCTTAGATTAAGGTAAGGTTATTAACCAGGTAGCTGGTACTGCTACAAATGAGCAATAAAATGCCGGGTTCGGTTAAAAAGCCGCGCCCGGTATTTTTTTAATGCGTTTAAAATGCCTGTTACTGATACAGGATTTAGCATGAATTGTGCGAACTATTATTATGGGAGGGATGTAAATGAGCGATCGCATAATTGTTATAGATGATGATGAGCATGTTTGTGATTTGGTGCGTATTGCCCTTGAAGCAGAAGGTTTTTCGGTTGACGCCGCCCTTGACGGCGAAGATGGCATCAATAAAATTAAGGAAAATACGTATGCTGTTGTGCTCCTTGATATTATGCTGCCTGAAAAAGATGGTTGGGAAATTTGCCGTGAAATCAGGAATAGTGATATTAAAAATATCCCCATAATCATGCTGACTGCCAGGGGTGAAGAAGTAGACCGGGTTTTGGGGTTGGAATTGGGCGCAGATGATTATATTACCAAGCCTTTTAGCCCCAGGGAGATGGTAGCCAGGGTAAAAGCGCTTATCCGCCGGGCCGATGAATATAGCAAGGCAGAGGATAAAACAGAATATGGTAATTTAACAATAGATTCGTATAAGTATAATGCCAGGGTGGGCAATAATGAGCTGGATCTTACCCCCAAAGAATTGGACTTGTTGATCCTGCTTGCGAATAGTGCCGGCAAGCCTTTTACCCGGGAAGAGCTCTTAAAATCGGTATGGGGGTTTGATGATCCTGCCGGCAGTACCCGTACTATAGACGAGCATATCAAACGGATCAGGGGCAAAATTCAGCAATATGACCAGGAATACACTTACATCCATACGGTGTGGGGAATAGGCTACAAGTTTGAGGTGAAGTAGAATGATTAAACCGCTTCGTAAGCCGCGGTCCCTTTTTGGGAAGTTGATGCTGTCTCATTTGCTCATTGTAGCCCTGAGCTTGATAATTATTGGGATATTTTTGACCTACCTGATAGAAGACTATTTTTTTAGCGCTCGCGAATGGGAGCTTGCTGGCCAGGCCCAGGATGCCGCTTACCTGGTTGGAGAAGATTTAATTGAAAATGATCTAGAAGGTGTTATAAAAACTGCTGAAACCCTTGCTTATTCCATGAATGCGAAAATCAGGGTCCTTGATCACAATCGCTCCTCTCTTTATATTTTCGATCCAGAAGTGGAAGAAGGAGATAATGGAATAGAAGAGGATGAAGGAGTGGGGCTGGAGGAAAGAGAGATTGAACATATTTTTGAAGGGAATATGCTTTCAAAAAAGGTTTACGGTCCCGCTTTACAGAGACTGCTGGTGGCCGCTCCTGTGGTTTATGAAGAAATACACCCTGAAGAAGAACTGCATGTTGGGGATGATGACAATAACCAGGATGAACCCCGTGTAATCGGGGCGGTTACTTTGAGTGTTCCCCTCAGGGGAGTTGAAGAGACTATAGCTCACATCAGCCGCCTGGTCCTTTATTCTGGAGCTATCGGTGTTGCGATAGCGGCAGTTTTCTCTTTTACCCTGTCAAAAACTTTGACCCGGCCGCTTCAGAAAATTAATCGAGCTGCCCTGGATATGGCTGCCGGAAATTTTGAATGTAAGATCGAAGAGGAGCGGGATGATGAAATTGGCGGTTTAATTAAGACTTTTAATTATTCTGTAGAGCAGGTTCAAAAGTATCTTGAAGAGCAAAAGCGACTGGAAATGCTCCGCCGCAACCTGGTGACCAATGTTTCTCACGAGCTTAAAGCGCCACTGGCTTCTGTGCGTGGTTATTCGGAGTTAATGCTCGATGGCCATATCGATGACAGGGATAAGGATAAATACTTAAAGACAATTCTAGATAATTCTGTTCATCTAAGCCGCCTGGTTGACGATCTGTTGACCCTTTCCCACCTGGAAAGCGGTCAGTTGTCCCTGGAAAGAAGTGAAGTGTCTGTCGAAGCCCTGGCGCGCTGGAGCTTTGAAAGTGTGGCGCCACGGGGAGAAGCCAAGGGGATCAATCTCAACCTGGAACTGGAACCATCTTTGCCCGTTTTATACGGTGACAGGCACCGCCTTCATGAAGTACTGGTTAACCTTTTAGAAAATGCGATTGAGTATACGCAGGGCGGTGGAACTGTTACTCTGAGGGTTAAGAGCCGGAACTCAAGACTAATTATGGAAGTGATAGATACCGGGCGTGGAATACCGGAAGAAGAACTCCAGCATATTTTCGAGCGCTTTTACAAAGTGGATAAATCAAGACGCAGGAGTGAAAAAGGTTCCGGGCTGGGGCTGGCTATCTCCAGGCAGCTGGTGGAGTTGCATGGAGGAGAGATTGAGGTTGAAAGCGAAGTGGGTAAGGGAAGCATATTCAGGGTGTCCTTACCGCTGAACAAATGAAAAGCCGGTGTAACTACCAGACTACGTCGTTTACCAATTTTGCGGTTAGCAATAATAAACCATACAAGTCCAGAGTATTGTCCATGCTGCGGAAGCAGAAAATTCACTGGTGATCATTCAAGCCAGCCAGGGATGCAGAGGCGGAAGTAATCCGTGAAAAAATCCGCCTGTTTGGTTCGTCGGGCGCGGTATAATCTAAATAATAAATCTTTTCGGTCAAGAAGGATTTATTTAAAATGTGTCGAAGAACACAAGTTAAAGGATCAAGAGGACAATTGAATAACGTGCGGATGAACCCCGTGGGAGAGCTCCGTTAACGGACGCCGAAGGTGCAACCCACTGCCTGGCAGGCAGTGGGGAAACTCTCAGGCTTCAGTACCATTGGGGGACGTACCTCTGGAGAGTTTCCGCTACTTGCGGGACACCGACGGGGAAAGCCCTTTATTTGTGGTAAAGGTCGCAATCTCTCAGGTTATTAGGACAGAGGATAAGCCAGTGGGCTTCCTCTGTCCTTTAGTTTTTTATTGTGCTGTAATTAATCTTATGAAGAAAGGAGGTCGGAATACGAATGGGTGAAACAAAGAAAACTCCATTTTATGAGAGACATGTAGCTCAAAACGGAAAAATCGTTGATTACAGCGGTTGGCTTCTACCGGTTCAGTTTCCGCAGGGCCTGGTAGAGGAGGTTCATGATACCCGCAACCGGGCCACCATATTTGATGTTTCTCATATGGGTGAAGTTTCTGTGGAAGGCAAAGATGCGGAAGCTTACCTGCAAAAGATCTTGACCAATGATATTTCCAAACTAAAAGATAAGGCTATCACCTATAGCCCTGTTTGTTACCCCAATGGTGGGGTAGTCGATGACATCCTTATTTACAGGATCAACAGTGAAGAATATTTACTTGTAGTTAATGCAGCCAATACAGATAAAGATTACGAATGGTTCCAGGAGAATTGTTTTGGGGATGTCAAGTTGCAGAATCTTTCTTCAGAGTATGCCCAGATTGCCTTGCAGGGTCCGAACAGTGAAAGCATTCTGCAGGAACTGACTGATATTAGCCTGGCCGATATGAAGTTTTACCGGTTCCAGGCCAATGTGTCGGTGGCGGGAGTAAACTCGATTGTCTCTAGAACCGGTTATACCGGTGAAGATGGTTTTGAAGTTTACTGTAAAAATGAAGGGGCCCTGACACTGTGGGATGCGGTATGGGAGGCAGGCCAGAAGAAAGAACTGCGCCCGGCCGGGCTTGGTGCGCGAGATGTCCTGCGGCTTGAAGCATCTCTGCCTCTTTACGGCCATGAGTTAAGCCAGGACATAACTCCCCTGCAGGCCGGCTTAAACCGGTTTGTCGCTCTTGACAAGCAGGATCCCTTTATCGGTCAGGAAGCTCTGCAAAAGCAGAAGCAAGAAGGCTTTAACAGAAAGCTTTTCGGGCTTGAAATGCTCGAGCGCGGTGTTCCCCGTGAAGGCTACCCGGTAATGGCCGGGAAAGACGAGATTGGCTGGATAAGCAGTGGTTCTTATTCGCCCACCCTGGACAAGTTCATCGCCATGGCTTTTTTAGATCCGGAAGTAGCAAAGCAGGGTGAAGAAGTGGATGTTGCGATCCGGAAACGAACATACCGGGCCAAAATCACTAAAATGCCATTTTATAGGAGGGATAAGTAATGAAATACAATGTTATTGATGGTTTGAAGTATACCCAGCAGCATGAATGGGCTCGCCCGGCAGATGGTACTGCCGTCGTGGGGCTATCAGATTATGCCCAGGATAAGCTGGGGGAAATTGTATTCGTGGAGCTGCCTGATGTTGGCGCTGAAGTTGAAGCGGGTAAAAGTGCCGCGGTTATAGAATCGGTTAAAGCAGTTGCCGATCTTTATGCGCCTGTTGACGGCAAAGTGACCGAGGTTAATGAAGCCCTGCTTGATCAGCCGGAAGTGATCAACCAGGATCCATACGGTGAAGGCTGGGTTTTTAAGGTGGAGGTTAAAGATGAAAGCCAGCTGGACAAGCTGATGGATAAGCCTGCTTATGAAGAGTTTATCATCAAGGAAGAAGAGGAGGAATAAACAATGGGAGGTAAGCATTACCTGCCTCTAACCGACGAAGACCGGCGCGAAATGCTGAAGAAAATCGGGGTCAATTCCATTGAAGATCTTTTCAGCGATATTCCTGAAGAGGTGCGTTTAACGAGAGACCTTGATCTGCCGCCGGCCATGTCGGAACTGGAAGCAGTCAAACATTTAAATTCCCTGGCAGCAAAAAACAGGCACCTTAACAACTGCACCTCCTTCATGGGGGGCGGTGTTTATGATCATTTTATTCCTTCTTTAATCAAGCATGTAATCGGCAGAAGTGAATTCTATACTTCATATACGCCTTACCAGGCGGAAATCAGTCAAGGAATTTTGCAGGCTATTTTTGAGTATCAAACCATGATTTGCCAGTTGACCGGCATGGAAGTAGCCAATGCTTCCATGTATGACGGAAGTACTGCCGTGGCAGAAGGTGCGATTATGGGCTGTGGGGCAACCCGTCGGTCGAAAGCCCTGGTTTCTCGTTCGGTAAGCCCGTTTTACCGGGCCGTCCTGCAAAATTACTTTAACAGCCGGGGCCTGGAGCTGGAAGAGATCCCGCTTAAAGACGGATATACTGACTTTTCCAGGCTTGAAGAGATGATCGACGACAAGGTGGCTTCTGTTATACTGCAGCAGCCCAATTTCTTTGGCCTGGTTGAAGATCTGGATGGGGTTGCCGAAACGATCCACAACCAGAAAGCATTACTGGTTGTATCTACCGATCCTTTATCCCTGCCTTTGCTCAAAGCGCCGGCCGATTACGGGGCTGATATTGTTGTAGGCGAAGGTCAGGGCCTGGGGATACCGCCATCTTTTGGAGGGCCCCTGCTCGGCATTATGGCCACCCGCCAAAAGTTTGTTCGTCAGCTTCCCGGGCGTATTTCTGGACAAACGATCGACAGCGAAGGAAACCGCGGTTTCGTAATGACCATGCAGACCAGGGAACAGCATATCAGGCGGGAAAAAGCTACTTCGAACATTTGCACTAATGAAGCCCTGGTAGCCCTGGCAGCGGCAGTTTACATGGCAGCTATGGGACCGCAGGGTATGCGCGAAGTTGCCGAGCAGTGCTTGCAGAAAGCAGCTTATGCCAGGGAAAAGATAACGGCTGTTGATGGCTTTGAAACGGCATTCAACGGGCATAGTTTTAAAGAGTTTGCAGTTAAAGTTCCCGGCAAGCCGGAAGAATTAAATCAAAAACTGCTCCAGAAAGATATTCTCGGGGGCGTTGATATTTCTCCATTTTATCCTGAACTGGAGAACACCATGCTTTTTGCCGTAACTGAGAAACGGACCCGCGAAGAAATTGATACCCTGGTCCGGGAACTGGAGGGATGGAAATGAGAAAACAAAAAGCCCTGCTTTTTGAAATGGGACGTGCTGGACGATGTGGGTACTCTCTGCCTTCAAATGATGTGCCTGAAAAGTCTTTAAATGAACTGCTGCCGAAGAATGCGCAGCGCGAAGAGCAATTGGAATTGCCGGAACTCTCAGAAGTGGAAGTGATTCGTCATTTTACCGAACTGTCCACCCGCAATTTTGGTGTCGACACCGGCTTTTATCCCCTGGGATCCTGCACCATGAAATATAATCCCAAGGTAAATGAAGAAGTGGCGGCCCTGCCCGGGTTTACCCATATGCACCCCTGTCAACCCGAACATACTGTTCAGGGAGCCCTGGAACTGTACTACAATATGGAGCAGCACTTAAAAGAAATAACCGGTATGGATAGATTTACCATGCAGCCGGCTGCGGGAGCTCACGGAGAGTTGACCGGCCTGATGGTTATCCAGGCTTATCATCGTCACCGTGGCGATCACCAGCGTAACAAAGTGCTTGTTCCCGTTACAGCACACGGCACCAACCCGGCTACAGTAACCATGGCTGGTTATGAAGTGGTGCAAATACCGGCAGATGAAAGAGGTAATGTTGACCTTGAAGCTCTAAAGGAAGCGGTCGATGAGACCACCTCGGCCTTGATGCTCACCAACCCCAGCACCCTGGGCCTGTTCGAAGAAGAAATCCTGGATATAGCAAAGGTTGTCCACGATGCCGGAGGACTGCTTTATTATGACGGGGCTAACCTGAACGCTATCATGGGCTATGTCCGCCCCGGGGATATGGGGTTTGATGTTGTTCACCTTAACCTTCATAAAACCTTTTCCACTCCTCACGGTGGAGGGGGGCCGGGCACCGGCCCTGTAGGCGTCAAGGAAAGGCTGATTCCATTTTTACCGAAGCCGCTGGTAGATAAAAAAGATGACCAGTTCTATTTCGATTATGATCTACCTAACAGCATTGGTAAGGTTCAATCCTTTTACGGCAACTTTGGAGTCGTGGTTAAGGCCTACAATTATGTGTGTATGATGGGAGCTGAGGGCCTCAAACAGGCGTCTACCGACGCCGTGCTTAACTCTAATTACCTGGCTACCCTGCTGCAGAAAACCAATTATATTCCTTATGACAGGATACGCAAACACGAATTTGTAGTGTCCGCCAAACCGGAAAAGAAGAAAGGGGCAAGCGCAGGCGATATAGCCAAGGCTCTGCTCGACCGGGGTTTCCATCCGCCCACGGTTTATTTCCCCTTGATTGTGGATGAAGCCTTAATGACCGAACCTAACGAAACGGAAAGCAAGGAAACCCTTGATGCTTATGCCCGGGCTATGGAAGAAATAGCCAGGGACATTGACGAAGATGCAGAAAAAGTAGCTGCAGGTCCCCACTACACGGTTGTAGGGCGGCTTGATGAAGTTCGAGCGGTTCGCAGCCCAATTTTTCGGTGGCAGAAAGAATAGTTGATTATATCAAGTATTGATATTGTCAAATAAATCTAGCTGCAGCAAAGTATAATGTTTGGTTTGCGAGACACCGTTAAACAGCATTAAACAATAACAGGGGTGGCAGGGAATGCTGGTTTTCCTGCTTCCCCTGCTTTGTCTTTACTCTTATAATATAGATATCTGCCCTGAATATCCATTTCTGGCTTATCGGGGATAATATTAAATGGCTGAACAGACACCATGGTATTAAGCAGGGGATATAGTGGAAAAAAGTCATAAGCATAGTGAGATTGACCTGGAAAATATACTAAACCAGGCCTGGAGAACCAGGCAGGCAAATTTTGCTCACAATATAGTTTTTAACACACCGTCCAAAACACTATCGGTTAGTGTGACCGGTTCCAGGTGTGCCTTAAATTGCGCTCATTGTGCAGGTGTATACTTGCGGGCTATGGTGCCCCTGGAAAAAGCCCTGAATAATAATACCAGGCAGGATCAGGAGATAAATAGTTACCTGGTTTCTGGAGGCTCAGATGACCGGGGCCGGGTGCCGCTGATGGAAAACCTGGAAAAATTGAGTGAGCTGGCGAATAAGGGCCCTTTAAACTTGCATACAGGCCTGGTTACAGAAGAGGAAGCCCGTAAGCTTGCCGAGGTGGCTTCAGCAGTCTCATTTGACCTGGTCGGGGACAACGATACTATTGCTGATGTATATGGATTAACGGCCAGTGTGGAAGATTATCTTGCTTCTTACCGGGCCTTGCAAAAATATACCAGGGTCATACCTCACTTATGTATTGGCTTGAACGGAGGCAGGATTAAGGGGGAATATAAGGCCCTGCACCTGTTAAGGAACGAAAAAGTGGAGGCTATTAGCATGATTCTATTTCGTCCGACTGCTGATACCCCTTTTGGCAATTGTCAGCCGCCCCCTCTTGATGAAGTGGCCTACTTTATGGCTTCAGCTCGCCTGATGTTTCCCCGCACACCCCTGTACCTTGGCTGTATGCGCCCGGGAGGGCAGTACCGGGAAGTTGTGGATGTCTATGCCGTAAGAGCCGGTTTTAACAAAATAGTCCTTCCTTCGCCTGCAGCGCGGAAGGAGGCTACCATGAGAGGGCTTTCCATAACTAATGACGAGGAGTGTTGCTCCCTGTGATCCGAATATCAGCAGGCAGCGCAGCCTGTATGGGGTTAACTGCAAATAAAATGGATGCTTATCCAACCACTGCCTACTTTCTATCCGGAGACAGCTGCCGGATGGGTTGTTCTTTTTGCCCCCAGGGCAGCGGCAATAATGCACTCCTGGATCGGCTGGGCCGGGTTAACTGGCCTGAGTTTGCCTGGAACAGTGTTAAAGAAGGTTTAAACAGGGCTGAAAAAAATGGAACCAAAAGAATTTGCCTTCAGTCTGTAAGGCATGATAGTGGAATTGAACCTTTGCTGGAGCTGGTTAAAGGGTTTAAAGAGATTTCAGATTTGCCTCTATCGCTATCAGCCTGGATAAAAGATCAGGATGAAGCCAGAGCCCTCTTTAAAGCCGGGGCGGATCGGATCAGTGTTTCTATCGATGTGGTTAATCCCGAATTGTATCGTACTTACAAAGGGGGATCCCTGGAAGAAAGGCTCGACCTGCTTATTGGATGTGCGCAGAATCTACCTGGTAAAATGAGCACCCATATTATTTGCGGGCTTGGTGAAAGTGAAAAGGAAGCGCTTGGCTTGATTGATAGGCTGGTAAAGGCAGGAATCACCATTGCCCTGTTTGCGTTCGTTCCTTTGAAAGGCACTCCTCTGGAAAGAGGCACTCCACCCCCGGTTGAATCTTACCGCAGGGTACAGGCAGGTTATTACTTGTTGAAAGAGAAATTGGCCGCATATGAATCTTTTAAATTTGATGTTCAAGGAAGATTGATCTCTTTTGGGGTTGCTAACCCGGTGCTCAGGAAGTATCTTTCCACGGGCACGGCTTTTCAAACCAGCGGATGCCCGGGCTGCAACCGGCCTTTTTATAATGAGCGTCCCGGTGGTATAATTTATAATTACCACCGGCCTTTGAACGAAAATGAAAGAGAAGCTAACCTGGAAGTTGTGCTTAAATCTTTGCAACAATAGTGTTTTTGGTATTATGGTTCCGAAGAACTGTGGGGGGATAATGTGATGCGTTATCAATGGAGGTTGATCCTTGACCCACCTTTGAGTGGTAAAAAGAATATGGAAAAGGATCTGGAGTTAATGGAAGAAGTGGCCACCGGAGAATGTCCACCCACACTTCGGCTTTACCGCTGGAATCCTCCCGCCGTATCGCTCGGTTACTTTCAAGATGAAAATGAAGTGGTTGATATGAAAGCCTGCCGGGATGCCGGGATCGATGTGGTGCGCCGGCCAACCGGAGGCCGGGCTGTGCTTCACGACCAGGAATTAACTTACAGTATAATAGTGCCGGAGGTTCATCCTTTTATTAATAAGGGTGGGGTTATAGATGCATACCGGTCAATCAGCCGCGGTATCGTCACCGCCTTTAACCTGCTCGATATTGTTGCTGTGCTTACTCCGGAGGAGCACAACCGGGCCGGCCTGGCTCCCGGTTCATGTTTTGACAGTTCTACGGCTTATGAAATACAGGTTGATGGGAAAAAAGTTGTTGGCAGCGCCCAGCTTCGCCGGGATGGTATTGTCTTGCAGCATGGATCAATTCTTTTCAGGCTGCCCCTTGATGTTTATAAAGTAGTATTAAAGAAAGATTATAATCGCAAAAATGATAAGGAAGATGAACTGGGCCAAAAAGCAGCCGGCCTGCTCGATCTCGGTTATAATGTTAGTTATAACAGGATGTCCCGCGCCCTGGTCAAAGCTTTTTCCATGGTTGTTCCGGCTGTGTTTACCAGCCTGGACGGTGTAATTAACAATAAGGGGGATTAGTATGAGTGATAAATATCAAGTTACTATTATAGGCGGTGGCCCCGGCGGCTACCTGGCAGCGTTACGAGCCGCGTCCCTGGGCTTGAAAACCGCTGTTGTAGAAAAAGAAACTCTGGGGGGAGTATGCCTTAATCACGGTTGCATTCCGACCAAGGTTTTAACTCACGGCGCTTCATTATACCGGCGGATCCATTCTGCTGATGAATTTGGCTTTAACCTGGACAATGTGGAATTCTCTTTTTCCCGGCTCCAGGAAAAGAAAAAAGCGGTTGTCGGAGAGTTGACCGGGCACATAGCTGAATTGTTGAAAAAAAGCAAGGTTGACGTATACTCAGGAACGGCAATGGCGCTTAATAAGGACCAGGTAGCTGTAAACGCAAACAATGGTGAAGATATTACCCTGGAAACAGAGAATATTATCCTGGCTACCGGCAGTGAGGAAATATTTCCTCCCACTCCCGGCCTGGATTTGCCCGGGGTCATAACTTCCTGGGAGGCTCTTGCCCTGGAGGAGTTACCCAAAACCCTGGCCGTAATTGGTGGGGGTGTTATTGCCCTTGAAATGGCTTCTATTTTCCTGGGACTGGGTGTGGAGGTTACCATAGTACACCGAAGCGAGCGGTTTTTGCGCCGTATGGACCTGGAGATGGTTCGCCGCCTTTCCACCTATTTACGGCGAAACGGTTTGCAAATCATGATGAATACACCTGTAAAAATGATCGAAGAATCAGAAGGCGGATTGAAAATGACTGTGAATGGAAAGAAAGGTGAAGAAGTGGTCGAAGCCGAAAAAGTGTTGCTCTCAGTCGGGCGTAAGGCTTCATTTGGCGGGCAGGACCTGGAAGCCCTTGGAGTGGAATATGACTCGGGCGGCATTAAGGTGAACAGCCGCATGGAAACCACTTCTCCGGGCATATATGCGGTAGGAGATGTTACTGCTCCGGGCTATTTCCTGGCTCATGTTGCTTATCACCAGGGACTGGTTGCTGCGGAAAACATAGCCGGCCTTGAGGCCCACTTTGACGGTTCTGTTGTTCCTGGTTGCCTGTTTACCGAACCTGAGCTGGCCTGTGTAGGCATGAGTGAAGAAGAAGCAAAGGAGAAGGGCATTGAAAACCTGCAGGTTGGCAAATTTCCTTTTTCCGCCTGCGGTAAAGCGGCAACCCAGGGTGAAGAGGAAGGGGCGGTAAAGGTTATTGCCGCCGGGGATGAGCAAAAAGTTATCGGGGTCCATATCCTCGGCCCCCATGCCTCGGATTTAATCCAGGAAGGGACCCTGGCTGTAGCAAAAGGAAACACGGCCTCTGAGCTTGCCGAACTGATCCATCCTCATCCCACCCTGTCGGAATCGGTTTGGGAAGCTGCAATGGCTGTCAATAAAGCCCCGCTTCACTTTGGACGCCGATGAAAAAAGTAGGTTTGATTATCAACCCGGTGGCCGGTATGGGTGGGAAAGTTGGCCTAAAGGGTACCGATGGCCCCGAGGTAGTAGAAAAAGCAAGGGCAATGGGTGCACGTCCGGAAGCGGCGAGTAAGGCGGCATCAGCCCTGCAGCCCCTTTTGGATATAAAGGAAGAAATAGAGCTGGTTACCTGCCCCGGTGAAATGGGGGAAGATACAGCGCGCCGCTGTGGTTTTGAACCCAACGTTCTCAGCGGAATTAGTCTACCGACCACTGCGGAAGATACCGAGAAAGCAGCTAAAGAAATGGTTAAAATTGGTGTTGACCTGCTTCTTTTTGCTGGCGGGGATGGGACAGCTCGCAACATTTTTCATGCTCTCGGCGATGATTCGCCAATGCCTGCCATTGGTGTCCCCGCGGGGGTAAAAATACATTCGGCGGTTTACGCTATCAGCCCCCGCAATGCCGGTGAGCTGGCAGTGCAGTTTCTTAAAGAAGCCGGGTTGCCTGTTCGCAGGTCTGAAGTAATGGATATTGATGAAGATGCTTTCCGGGAAGGAAGACTTTCTGCCCGCCTTTACGGTTACCTGCAGGTCCCATGTTCAGGGGAACTAATGCAGCACTTGAAAATAGGTGGAGCAGAAACAGAAGAATCTGTCCTGGATGCTATAGCTGAAAACGTTGTTGAAAAAATAGAAGAAGACGTTGTATATATTGTTGGTCCCGGTTCGACCATCGGACCGATCATGGACAAGCTGGGCCTGGACAACACCTTGCTTGGTGTTGACGTAGTAAAAAACGGCCGCCTTCTGGCCGGCGATGTCAATGAGAAACAAATTCTTGAGCTAATTGAAGGAGAAAAAGCAAAAATTATTGTTACCGTAATTGGTGGCCAGGGTTATATTTTCGGACGGGGCAACCAACAGATCAGTGCAGAGGTAATCAAAAAAGCAGGTAAAGAAAATATAATTGTGGTGGCCACTAAAGAAAAAGTATTTTCCCTGGAATACGAAAGACTGCTGGTGGATACCGGTGATGAGGAAGTAAATAGGATGCTTTGCGGTTACATGAGAATCATTACCGGGTATAACGAAGAGCTTATGTATAGGGTTAGCTGTTAGCTGCCGTGCATAACCAAAAAAAAAGTGTTATAATCATTAGGTGGGAACAGCCCGGGCCATTAGCCGGGCGCCCGCCTTTTTAAATACAAAATTAAGATGACAGGAGATGTAATTGTTGCAGCTACTAGAAGGCGAGAAGGAAGAAATACTTGCCTGTGTGGAAGAAGTCCTCGGTGAAAATTCTAAAACCCATGAAAACCTGGTTTCCATTTTACAACAAGTTCAAAAAAGACTGGGATATCTCCCGGTCCTGGCCATGGAGAAAATTGCCGATGGTTTAAAGGTTCCCGCTGTTGATGTCTACGGCCTGGCAACTTTTTATAACCAGTTTCGGTTAAACCCTCCAGGCAAGCATGAAGTCAAGGTTTGCATGGGAACCGCCTGTTATATGACCGGCGGTGATATAACTCTCGAATCATTTGAGCGCCGAATGGGAATAAATGAAGGAGAAACAAGCGCGGACAGGTATTACAGCCTCGATCGTGTTGCCTGTGTCGGCTGCTGTACACTGGCCCCCGTAGCGGTTATCGACGATAATGTAGAGGGTAAAGTAACTCCTACCAGGGTTGATGGGATTATGCTGGCTTTGGAGGAAGACAGGGAAGATAACGCTGGACGGGAATCGGAGCCGGAAGAAGGTGGCAATAATGAGTAAAACCGACCCGCAGAAGAAATATGAAAGTATTAGGGAAGAAGCACGATTGTCTGCTGAATCGCGACAGAAAAAGCCCCTGGTTATGGTTGGGACTGCTACCTGTGGTCTGGCTGCAGGCGCGATGCAGGTTAAGGAAGATTTTATAAAAGAAATTAAAAGTAAGAACCTCGATGCTGAAGTCATAGAGGTTGGATGCATTGGGCACTGCTACGCGGAACCCCTGGCTATAATTTCTAAACCCGGTTTTACCCCGGTTTGTTACGGGTACCTTGATGACGGGTTGGTCCACCGGCTGGTGGAAGATTTTTTGGCTGGAGATGATCCTTGTTATGAATACGCCATGGCTGCCCTGGAGCGGAATGATGTATTTCCTACCTTTGAGGATTTCCCCAGGGGTGTTTACGAGGAAAAGTTGATCCTTGAGCACTGCGGTTTTACTGATTTCAGCAAAATTGAAAGTTATATTGCCCGGGACGGTTATTCTGCCCTTGCAAAAGCGCTTTCAGGTGACCCGGGCCATGTCCTGGAAGAAGTAAAAAAGGCCAATCTGAGGGGGCGCGGCGGTGCCGGGTTTCCGGCAGGTGATAAATGGGAAGCCTGCCTTAATAATGGGGAAGATGAGAAATATATAATCTGCAATGGTGATGAAGGCGACCCGGGAGCTTTTATGGATCGCAGCGTGCTGGAGTCGGACCCTCACCTGGTGCTGGAAGGCATGATTTTATGTGCATATGCCGTTGGGGCAAAACAGGGTTATCTTTACATCCGTGCTGAGTATCCCCGGGCTGTTGAACATACCCGTAAAGCAATCGAGCAAGCCCGGGAAAAGGGTTTTCTTGGCTCATCTATCCTGGGCACGGATTTTTCATTTGAACTGGAAGTTTTCCAGGGGTCGGGAGCCTTTATATGCGGTGAAGCCACGGCCCTGGTTAATTCCATGGAAGGCCGAATGGGAATGCCCGAGAGCAGGCCGCCCCGCCTGGTTCAACAGGGTTTTCGCGGCAAACCAACGGTACTAAATAATGTTAAAACATTTGCTTATGTGCCCCTCGTAATAGGCAGGGGCGCGGATTGGTTCAAGGGTATTGGGACCCCGGAAAGCCCTGGTACTGCAGTATTTTCACTTGTTGGCAAGATCAACAATACCGGGCTGGTGGAGGTGCCGATGGGCACCACTTTGCGCCAGTTAATAGAAGAGGTGGGCGATGGCCTGCCGGAAGGCAGTGAGTTTAAGGCAGTGCAAATTGGAGGCCCTTCAGGGGGGTGTCTGCCTGAATCCTCAATGGATGTCCCTATTGATTTTGATTCTCTCCATGAAGCTGGAGCAATCATGGGTTCAGGCGGGCTGGTGGTTATGGATCAGGAAGATTGCATGGTAGCAGTAGCTCGCTTTTTCCTTGAATTCACACAGCATGAATCATGTGGTAAGTGTACTTTTTGTCGTCTAGGAACCAAGCACATGCTTGATATTCTTACGGACATCACCAGTGGGGAAGGTGATCTCGAAACCCTTGAGCTTTTAAAGGAACTAAGTGAAGACGTCCGGGACGGATCCCTGTGCAACCTTGGCCGGACGGCTCCTAACCCGGTCCTGACTACCCTGAGATACTTTTATGACGAATACAAGGCTCATGTTGAAGAAGGGCGCTGTCCGGCCCTGGTTTGTCGTGACTTGATCCTTTATTATATTAAGCCTTCTAAATGCAGCAAGTTATGTAACGTTTGTGTTGGAAGCTGCCCTACTGAAGCAATTTATACCAGGGACGACGGCTTAAAGGCTATTGACCAGGAAAAGTGCGTGAAGTGCGACAACTGCCGCAAGGCTTGTCCTACTGAGTACGATGCTGTGCTGAGACTTTCTCCTCCTGTATTGCCGGACGAAAAGGAGCGTAAAGTAAAATGAGCGACGAAATAACTATTACAATTGACGAGCAAAAGATAAAAACGCGCCTGGGAGAAAAATTGCTCTGGGTGGCCCTGGAAAATGATATTTATATTCCTCATCTATGCGCTATCAAAGATGAGAAAAGGCCCAATGCTTCCTGCCGCCTTTGTTTTGTTGAAATAGAGGGCCATAACAGGCCGGTTACAGCCTGCACCAGGGAAGTTGAGGAAGGAATGGTTGTGAAAACCAGGAGTTCCCGTGTTGATCGGCTGGTAAAAACAGGCTTTGAACTGCTTCTATCGGATCATAACCTGAAATGCCGGGAATGCCCGGCCAATCGAAACTGTGCCCTGCAGGTAATAGCCAAAAACAGGGGACTTAAACTAAAATATGATCGCTTTAAACCGCTTGAACGAGAATTTGAGCTTGATGACAGCCCGGCTGAATTTGCTTTTGACCGCAGCCGCTGTGTCCTCTGTGGGCAGTGCATTTGGGCTGATCGTGTTCAAGCAGAAATTGGCGCAATCGGTTTTACCAACCGGGGCATTAACCGAAATGTAACCACTTTTAACGATTTGCCCCTGGCCGATTCAATTTGCACTGAATGTAAACTCTGTGTTGATGCCTGCCCTGTGGGAGCCCTCTACTACAAGAAAGCCTAATAAGCCTGAATTCAAGGCATTTTTTTACATTCACTCCCGGATGTGCTATAATGTAACCAAGTCTTCTACAGGGGTAGGAGACAAATATTTTACAGGAGTTGATTGATCATGCCCGGATTAGTTGCCGTGTTTGGTGAAAAGGATAATACGGCAGACCTGGATCCGCTAATAGAAAAAGTCAAATTTCGCGGAACTTGTAGAGAAAAGGACTGCGATGAAGATTGCCAGAGTTTAGCTGTTTTAAATAATGTTTCTCTTGAATACGATGCGGAATCTTCAGCTGCTCTTGATGGCTACATTGTTTTTTCTGAAGGTGAAGGGACTGCGCTTCAAGGCGGTGAAGCGGAAAGAAAGTTTAGTGAACTGCTGCAAAAAGAAGGCCTTTCCTGTTTTGAAAACATTGAAGGTGAATTTGCTCTGGCCTACTTAAGAGACGATGGCAGCTGCCTTGTGGCAAGAGATCCTTTTGGAGTAAAACCGCTATATTATACGATCAAAGATAAAACCCTCTACATTGCCCCGGAAATAAAAGCCCTGGTGGACCTGGGCACTGCGATCAAAGAAGCCCCTCCAGGCAGCTATTATGAAAAAGGTAAAGGCTGGATTCGCTATTATAGCCTGCCAAAAATGTTCAAGAATGAGAACATTTCCCTTGAGGAAGCCGAAGAGAAATTACGCCACCTGCTCTGGCTTGCCGTTGAAGAGCGGATGAAAGATGTGGACATCGAAGATCTTGGAGTATATTTGAGCGGTGGACTGGACAGCAGTGTTGTGGCTGCCCTGGCTGCCGAAATGTCTTCAACACCGATCAATACCTATACGGTCGGTATTGAGGGAAGCCAGGATATTAAATACGCGGCTATGGTGGCAGAAAGGATTGGATCTAAACCCCATGTGTATACTTACGGCGTAGAGGATATGCTAGAAGTTTTACCCTCGGTTATATATCATCTGGAATCATTTGACTGCGCTTATGTACGCTCATCAATACCCAACTACATTGCCGCACGTTTTGCAGCACAGGACGGGCGCAAGGTAATGATGACCGGTGAAGGTTCAGATGAAATTTTTGCCGGATACAGCTATCTAAAGAACCTTGATTCCGAAGCGGAAATTACCGCTGAAATAGAAAAGTTTCTCGGTGGTTTAAGCCGGACAGGCCTGCAGAGAGTGGACCGGATGAATTCTGCTCATGGACTTGATTGCCGGGTTCCCTTTTTAAAGCCTGCCCTCCTTGAACTTGTACAGCAACTGCCACTTGACTGGAAGCTTCATGACTTCGATCATGATACAAATGAGCCGGTTGATAAGTGGATCCTGAGAAAGGCTTTTGAAAAAGATCTTGGTTCCAAGGTGGCCTGGCGGGAAAAGCAGCAGTTTGATCAAGGTTCAGGTTCATCAGATATGCTGACCGAAGTTGCAGAAGAAGCAATTAGCGATGCGGAATTTGAAAAAGAATCAGCTGAAGCGCCGGTTCCGGTTAGAAACAAAGAAGAGCTTTATTATTACCGGATTTTCCGCCGTTATTACCCGGAATCTGTCCTGCCCCTGGTGGGGCGGTGGACAAAAACCAGCTAACAGCACCAAAGAAGAAATGTTTACCCAGCCCATTATTGGGCTGTTGGTAGAGATACCTGGAATAAAGCTCATGAGTGTTCATCCCAGGATTGTTGGGTTTAATAAAGGCAGGCCGAATGGCCATAATAATACAATGTATATATGGGGACACCCTCGACACTCCAACTAAAGACGAGTAACGGGAGTGTCCCTTCGTTTTTCAATTAACTTCCGGGTTACGGTGCAAATACTTATCTCGATTATTCGATGCAAATCAAAAAAGCAGTTTCGACATAATTTTGTGATGCGAATAGTTTTTTGAATTTAAAGAAAAGGAGATATGCTAATGAGTCACAAGGCCATCATTTTTGACCTTGACGGAACTCTGCTTGACACTCTTAAAGATCTTGCTTTTTCAGTTAATGCTGTCCTCAGGGAAAAAGGGTTTAATGAACACCCTGTTGATGATTACCGTTATTTTGTCGGTGATGGTATCGAAGCTTTGGTCAGGAGGGCTTTTCCGAAAGACAAAGTTTGCGATGACGATTATCCGGACCTGGTTAAGGCAGTTAAAGAGGAATACCGGAAAAGATGGGCGGAGAATACCAGGCCTTATCCGGGTGTTGAGGAAATGCTTGATTTTTTTGAAGCTAACGGGACACCAAAAGCGATTTTTTCTAATAAGCCTCATGAATTTACAACTTTGACAGTAGAAACCTTGTTGCCGCGGTGGCATTTTTTTGCTGTACAGGGGATAGAAGATGGGGTGCCCAAAAAACCGGATCCTGCAGGTGCCCTGAAGTTGGCCGATAAAATGGGGATAAAACCGGAAAAAATAGTGTACCTGGGAGATACCGCTACTGATATGATGACAGCAAATGCCGGCAAATTCTTTCCTATAGGTGCTTTGTGGGGCTTTCGCCCGGCAGATGAGTTGCTGGAAGCAGGAGCCAGTATGTTGGCTGAAAAGCCTCAGGATGTCGTAGCATTTTTTAAGAGCGAGATAAGGCAGCAATATTAATTATGAATGAGCATAAAACCAATAAAAATTTATTTGACATACTTTTGGAATTGGAGGTCTGGAATGGTTGTAGATTGTGAATATGTATATGTTGTAGATTTTGATGGGACTATTACTGTTAATGACATATCTTTGGAACTCGGCGCATATTATGGTGAGGGCGTTTACGCTGAAATCGAAAAAAGGTACAGGCGTCGAGAGATCCCGATCAGGGAATGGCTAAAGCAAATGGCCAAACTGCTCCCGCCCGACCTTGATCATCTAAGAAAAAAATCCCTGGAGTGGGCCAAAATCCGGGACGGGTTTAATGATTTCCTTGACTATGCCCGTGATCAAAATAGTATGATTATCGTGGCCAGTGATGGCTTTGGCTTTTATATTGAACCCATATTAAAAGAACATGGGTTGCTTGATAAGGTTGATTATATTTATAGAAATGAAACAGTAACCGGTGCAAACAGTACCCTCGAAGTGTTCAGTCCACATTCTCATCCGACATGTTCGGTTTGCGGCAATTGTAAAGCATTCCATGTGGTCAGG
Organism: uncultured Syntrophomonadaceae bacterium; assembly: GCA_964458455.1. Lineage (GTDB taxonomy): Bacteria > Bacillota > Dethiobacteria > DTU022 > DTU022 > B1SED10-74M. The sequence goes on from CAYWIY010000029.1 coordinate 22,183, forward strand.
ATTAAAGAGGCGGGGAAACCGGTTGTTTACACTGGGGACGGCAGCAATGATCGATTCGGCGCTTCCTGGAGCGATCATATCTGTGCCAGGGGCAGGCTTGCAGATTCCTGTGAAGAAAACGGGTTTTTCTACTCGCCGTGGAGCGATTTTTACGATATTATGAAAATAGGAAAACCTGATTTGAAGGACTGTACTCATACTTCTCTTTGCTATCCACAAGGCCAGGGTGTGAAAAAGCATATTTAAAATTTCATATTGGAGGTTTTCAGATGGAGTATGCCGAAAAAATTGAACGTCTATCTGAATTGATCAGGGAAAATGAACGTTTCTATGTTCTTACCGGGGCAGG
>CAYWIY010000030.1:0-17098 GCA_964458455.1 uncultured Syntrophomonadaceae bacterium
TAATGCACAAATACATCCTTGCCTTCGTCGACTTCAATGAAGCCGTACCCTTTTTCAGGGTTAAACCATTTTACCTTACCTTGCATTTAAAAATTTACCTCCTAAAATAGCCCTGATATACAGGGTGTTATATCTTCTAAAGATTACCACAAAAATGACTGAAAAGCAATATAGCCATTAAATATTCAACTGTTTAAGGCCCGGTTATGATATAATCAGCCCTGGGGTGATCAATAAATGTTCATAGGCGTTGGTGTTGACCTTGTAGCTATAAAACGGGTCAAAGACATACTGGACAGGTTTTCCGATCGTTTTCTGGACCGGATTTTTACTGAACGGGAAAAACAAAACTTCCATGAATATAAAGGCTCGGCCGCTTCGCTTGCCGCCCGTTTTGCCGCCAAGGAGGCATCTTTAAAAGCTATCGGTTGTGGAATTGGTCCGGCAGCTTTAAAGGAAGTGGAGATCATTACCCTGCCCGGCAAAGAACCGTCGGTTAAACTGCACGGGGAAGCATCACGACTGGCCAGCAATAAAAAGATCACTGCTGTCGCTGTTTCCTTAACCCATGAACCCCCTTTTGCTTGCGCTATTGCCGCCGCTTATTCCGGCCCGGATCCATCTTTTTAACTATTACTTTAACTGCTGCTGTCTAACAGCCTGCAACTTCGTTTTCAAGCCGTAGCCTCCAACCGGGATAAGCATAACAGCAGCGCACAAAAAGAACACGGCCGTAAAGTCAAACCAGTTTAAAAGAATACCGATCACACTTGATCCGGCCACAATCCCCAGGTCAAAAGCACCTGTAAATGTGGCCATACCAACTCCCCTTTCCAGCACCGGTAACCTGTCCGCCGCGAGTGCCATTACCGAGGAATGCGCAGCTCCAAACCCCGCTCCAAAAACAAATGCGCTCACCACCAGCTGAAGTGGTGTAGAAGCCAGGGCGATCATCACCAGGGCGGCCGCGCCCACCAGCAAGGCCGGCAGAAAAATACGGGAACGCCCAACCCGGTCCGATATCCGGCCGAAAGTTGGGCGGAATACTACAGCAGTCAACGCAAACACGGTAAAAAAGTATCCCACAGCCTCTATTTCCCTGACCTCCCCCAAAAGAGGCAAAAAGGTGAGGATGCAGCCCAGGTTAAAGGTCATGAAAAAGATAATTAGCGAGGGGAAAAAAACTTTACGGGAAAGGAGGGGGCCTCTTTGGTCCCCACTTTTGTCCCTTACCGGTTCCCCGACCAGCAGGGCCATGATCAGGGCCAGCACAGCAGCAGCGGAAGCCACAAAAAATAGCAACTGGTAATTACCTGCTGTTGATATCCGCAAATGCTCACCCAGTATGGGGGCCACAGCAAGGGAAAAAGGCGGGGCCATACCCATTATGCCCAGTGCTTCACCGCTTCTTCCAGGAGGGGCCAGATCCAGGGTGAGGGTATTGAAAGAAAGCAAAAATGCTCCCCAGCCAAAACCCTGGACTGCGCGAAAGAAAAAAGCCAGGTAAAGGGGCGGTAAAAACAACAGCCCCACTCCGCCGGCAGCATAAAGCGTAATGCCCATTACCAGGAGCCTTTTACGTCCCCGCCGGTTGAGATCGCGCCCCTGGAAAGGGCGCAGAATCACAGAGCAAAATGTAAACAGCCCCATCAATAGGCCGACAGCTGCTTCCCCGCCTCCAACATTAAGGACATAAAAAGGAAGAACCGGAATATAGAAATCAAGGGCAAAGAAAAGGAAAAATACAGCTCCCAGCAGGGCCATAAAGTTAAATGTTAATATTTTACCTTTTCCGCCACCTTGCAGTACAGTTTTCACCGGTGCAGAACCCATCATTCTTGCTTAATAAAACGATCCATCAGGCGGTACCCTTCCCCAAAGAATAAGCCCGTTTCTGCAGCACAGCCCTCATCAAATGTCCGGGAAGGATTGGCCATTGGATTACTGCTGCGGTATATGGTAAAAGGAATCGGATCCCTGGTATGGGTCCCCAGGGACAATGGAGTAGCATGATCGGTAATCAGAAGGATGCTGTGCTCTATTCCTGCTTGCTCAAGGTCATCCTTAATTCTCCTGACCACAAGGCTATCTATCATTTCAATAGCTTTAATCTTGTTTTCAGTTTCAAAGCGATGTGAACACTCATCAGGCGCTTCTATATGAACGTAAACAAAATCATCACCTTTTTTAAAAGCTTCAACAGCAGCCTCTGCTTTGCCGCTATAATTGGTATCGATATTGCCGGTAGCGCCTTCGACCTGGATGAGCTTCAAACCGGCAAACAACCCGATACCTTTCACCAGGTCCACTGCCGAAATCACCGCACCTTTCAAGCCGTACTTTTCTTCAAAAAGCGGCAGGAGCGGTTTTTTACCGTTGCCCCAGATCCAGATTGAATTGGCCGGATTAAGGCCTTTTTCAACACGCCTGCGGTTAACAGGGTGGTCATTGAGAATTTCAAAGCTTCGCTCCATCATTTCCCTGACTTTAGCGCTACCGCTGCCTTTAGGCAGGTATTCCCTTATTTTTTTACCGCTAATGTCATGGGGAGGAGTCAATTCCCAATCTTCAGGGGCCCCGTGCCAAACCATGAGGTGGCGGTAGTTAGAACCGCAGTAAAAATCTATTTCTTTGTCACCAAGGTGCTTTTTAATCTCTGCAATTAATACTTCTGCTTCGTCATTTGAGATTTCGCCGGCACAGTAATCTTGCATGCTTTTATCGGAGTAAGTCCCTTCAGGGGAAAGGGTAACCAGGTTGCAACGATAAGAAACATCATCAGGGGTTAAGTCAACTCCCAGGCTGATCGCTTCGAAAGGGGACCTTCCAGTATAGTAGCGGAGAGGGTCATAGCCCATGACTGAAAGGTTGGCAGTATCGCTTCCCGGGGGCATATGATCTGGAATTGTTCGGGCCAGGCCTAATTCTCCTTCTGAAGCGAGACGATCGAATCCGGGGGTATCTGCGTATTGAAGGACGGTCTTCTTCTCCAGTTGATCCAGGGGATAATCAGCCATTCCATCTCCGACGATAACAAGATACTTCAAGTTTTAATCACACTCCTTGTTTAGTTTGCTGAAACCAGAGCAGTGAAGAAGTTGCTAAGTTGTGTCCTGAAAATACCCTTTTACCAACATTTTGTCAAGAGCACACCATATTCATTAAAGGAATTGCCTGTTAAAAGAAGAATGTACAATGCAGCAAATAGTCTGATCCAGATAAGCATATTGATGAAAGGAATAGATAAGATGCATTACTATAGTACCAGGAGCGGAAGAAACCATGTTACCGCTTCGGAGGCAGTGTTAAAAGGGCTTGCTCCCGACGGAGGATTATTCGTACCTGAAGAAACACCACAAGCCTATACAGAAACCGACTTTCCTTCCGGTAGTTACCAGGAATTAGCATACGAAATTTTTTCTCGTTTTCTTGGCGATTTCAGTTCCTCACAAATTCAACAAGTTGTTAGAGCAGCTTATAACCTGGAGACATTTGATCACCCGGCTGTAACACCTCTGGTACGCCTGACTGATCAGGTATATATCCTTGAACTATGGCACGGCCCAACTTCGGCCTTTAAAGATATCGCTCTGCAGGCACTTCCTCACCTGCTAAATACAGCTGCCCAAAAAAGCGATGATAACAAAGAAATAGTCATCTTGACCGCAACTTCCGGTGATACTGGAAAGTCAGCCCTGGAAGGATTCCGTGATGTGCCTGGAATCACAATAGCTGTCTATTTCCCTGAAAATGGGGTCAGTGAAATCCAAAAGCTGCAGATGACTACCCAGGAAGGCAGCAATGTCCATGTTATTGCCGTTCGGGGCAATTTTGATGATACCCAAACCGGGGTAAAGCAGATCTTCAGTAACCCGACTATCAACCGGGAGCTGGAAGAGGCCGGTTTCAGGCTCTCTTCAGCAAATTCAATTAACTGGGGCAGGCTTTTGCCGCAAATAGTTTACTATTTTTCCACTTACCAGGAATTGCTTTCTCGCGGCAGGCTAAAAAAGGGCGAACCGGTAAACTTCGTGGTCCCCACCGGAAATTTTGGCAACATCCTGGCCGGTTATTATGCCCACCGCCTGGGTCTGCCGGTAAACCGCCTTATTTGTGCCGCCAACCGCAATAACGTCCTTTCAGATTTTATCAGCAGCGGGATATACGACAAACGCCGCACTTTATATAACAGCCTTTCCCCTTCCATGGACATCCTGGTTTCCAGCAACCTGGAACGTCTGCTCTTTGAATTAACCGACCACGATCCTGAACGCATTAGCTCCTGGATGAACCAGCTCAACGAAAGCGGCTATTACAAAATTGACCGGGAAACATTATCCAGGCTACAACAGCTTTTTTGGTCGGACTATGCCGATGATGATGAAACCCTGGCTACGGTTGCTAAAACCCACCGTGAATCCGGCTACCTGGTTGATCCGCACACTGCCGTTGGGATAAATGTCCTGGACAAGTACCTGGCCGGGGTAAATGACCGGCACCCTACAGTTGTTCTCTCTACGGCCAGTCCGTACAAGTTTACCGGAAGTACAATTAAAGCCATTGTTGGGAGCAACCGTTACAAGCAATGCAGCGAACTGGAATTGATAAAAATCCTGGAGCGGGAAACCGGGGCTCCCGTGCCTGAAAACCTGGCTGAACTTGAACAGAAACCGGTTCTCCACCGGCAAACAATTAACCCGGACGAAATGCCGGATCAACTGCAAAGTATGTTAATCAGCCGGTAGGTGACGAGGAGTGCAACTCACTCCTTGAGATGGAAAAAGTTTCAATAGCAATGGCCCAGTTTGCGGACTTCGTTCATCCTGGTAGGAAGACAGGGACATACATTCTCCTGGATACTTTCAAAGCGGCACGGGCAGTAAAAATCACCGTACAACCGGTGCTTGTCAATTAAACCTTCCAGGACCAGTTCTTTGTCTTCGTTGAAAGTATAGCCCCGGAGGCGGGCAAAATTTTCCGATCGGCGCCGTATTTCTGTTTCAGGGTCTTCAATAAAGCGAGAAGCTTTAAGCTCCGGCTCCAGCTCTTGTACTTTTAGTTCAGCACCGCAAACAGTACAAACAACTTCTTGACCCACCTTTAATTCACCCTTGTGAATAAAGGATATCCGGCATACTTCGCAAAATATTTTATTTTTCATCTTCAAGCGCTCCTTCTATCTCTTCCTGCTTGAAGCCCTGGATGACCTGTTCGTTAATAACCGTAACCGGGAAAGCACGTTTGCCGGTCAGTTCCTCCACTTCAGCAAGGGCTTTCTTCTGTTCATCTCCCTGGGCCAGATCAACATCGATTACATCATACTGGACATTTTTGTCATCAAGCAGTTTTTTTACTTTCTTACACCACGGGCATGTACTTAAAGCATAAACTTTAACCATTCTCAGCACCTCTTTTTAACAAGTTTAATAGTCACCGGAAAAAATACTCTTAGGCATTACCACAAAATTCGCCGACGTTATAACATCTAACTCCTTGACTTTATTCAAAGTTTTAGCAGGCATTTCTTCATCAACCTGAAGGACCATCATCGCCTCTCCCCTGGCTTCCTGACGGCCCAGCTGCATGGAGGCAATATTAACATTTTCATCCCCAAGCAGTGTTCCGATTTTCCCAACCACACCAGGCCGGTCGTTGTGGGTAGTGACCAGCATATAAGGGGCGGGAACTATCTCAATCCGGTAATCGTCTACCCTGACAATACGCATATCGCCGTTGAGAAGGGTGCCCGAAATATGGTGCTCTTCATCACCGGATCGGGCCCGCATTGTAATTAAGTTGCTGTAGTTTTTTACTTCTGTAGTAGATGTCTCCCGGACTGCTATCCCCCTGTTCTTGGCAATATACGAAGCATTGACCCAGTTAACGCCGTCCCCAACAATATGCTGTAAGAATCCGATCAGGCAGGAAAGGGTCACGGGGGCAAGGGGCATGGAAGCAATACCACCGCTATAAGTCAACTCAATTTCATCGACAGAGCCTCCAAACATCTGCAGGTAAAAACTGCCCATAGCCCGGGCCAGGGGCAAATAAGGCCCTATTGCCGCTCTTGTCTCTGGAAGCAAGGCGGGAACATTTACGGCAGATACTATCGGTTCTCCCTTCAAGGCTTTTACTACCTGTTCAGATACCTGCAGGGCAACATTAGCCTGGGCTTCCCTGGTAAGCGCTCCCAGGTGAGGAGTAACAACCACATTATCAAATTCGAGAAGCTTGCAGTTTTCGGGCGGTTCCTGTTCAAAAACATCCAGGGCCGCACCATCTACCTTGCCTTCCTGCAAGGCTTTACAGAGAGCATCTTCATCGATAAGGCCTCCACGAGCGCAGTTAACAATTCTTACTCCCGGCTTAAGCATAGCCAGCTCTTTTTCTCCGATCAGGTGGTATGTCGAAGGGTTTAATGGCAGGTGAAGAGTAATAAAATCGGATTGTTTTAAAAGATCTTCAAAAGCAACTATTTCAATGCCCAGCTTTTCAGCATGATCCCTGGTAATATAGGGGTCATAAGCAACGATTTTCATCCCCAGGGCCCTGGCTCTGCGGGCAACTTCACTGCCAATCCTTCCCACACCAATAACGCCCAGCATTTTTTGGTTCAGCTCGACCCCGGTATATTCAGATCTTTTCCACTCGCCTCGCTTGACAGAATAGTTTGCTTGTGCAATATTCCTGGCCATCGAGGTCAAATGGGCTACTGCAAGTTCAGCAGCCGAAATAGTATTTCCATGCGGAGCGTTGACAACAATAATTCCTTTTTCAGTAGCTTTTTCAACATCAATATTGTCTACTCCAACACCGGCCCGCCCGATCACTTTCAAGTTTTTACCCTTTTCAATAACTTCAGCAGTGACTTTCGTTCGGCTGCGGACCACTAAACCGTCGTAACCTTCAATTTCAGTTAGTAATTCCTCCGGAGTTATGGCAGGCCTGTAGTCTGCCTCAGCATGTTCCTTCATTTGTTCCAGGCCCTCCGGTGAAAAGTTATCGCTTACCAGTATTTTCAAGTAATAACACCTCCGGCTTCGATTACTGCCATGTCGGGAATATAAAATACTATATCATAAAAAATAATCATTCTCAAAAGATCCTCCGCCTGGTTAATCCCACGGCCCCCTCTCCGCAAAATTCCTGGCAGCAATAGCAGCGGATGCATCCGCTATATTCAATATCTGGAATGGATGCTGTAAATTCTATTACCCGGGCCGGGCAAGCTTTATAGCAGGCTCCGCATCCGGTGCATAATTCAGGGTTGATGCGGGGATAAGGACGCCTGGCAGCTAAAAAATCCTTAATCCGGGCAAGCGGGAAAAGGACCAGCAGTTTGCTGATTGTACCGCCGGCAACAGGGCCTCGATCAAATCCCTTTACCCCGGCTTCTTGCAGGCTGAGGCCTTTAATAGTAATGGAATCGAGCTCCGAACCTTCGAGTTGTAGTTCCCTGGCTTCGGCCAATGTCGTTACCTGGCCGGGTTGAAATCCTAGAATTGAAGCGGCCACGCTATCAAGGGCCAGGCCATTTTCGGAACCCATTAACAGGCCGACTTGCCTGGGCTTGCCCCTCCTGGGACCGGCTCCTTCCATGGCAACTACAGCATCCATGATAGAAAAGGCAGGGTGAACGGCAAAATATACGTCTAGAAGCAATCTTGAAAAATTTTTAGGTGAAGGATAATTAAAATGAAACCGGGCCTTGTGTGTACCCGGAACGCAGCCGTAAATATTTTTAACCGCACCGGTCATACCGGTAAAAGAATGGGTTTTAAGCTTGGCCATATTTATGACCAGGTCTACCTGGTCAAGTTCCGGGGCCAGAGGGATCTCCCAGAGCCTGTAACCTGCAAACTGTTTATAAACAGGATCTGAAAAAAATAAAGCCTCAGCTCCGGTTACCTCGATCACATCCTGTAGACCGCAAATCCGGTGGGCTTTTTCCTGGTCATCATGGCCGGGGCTATCGCCGATAAAAACCTTATTTCCTGCTTCCTGCAGCATTTCCGTCATTACCCTCACAACAACGGGATGGGTAGTCACAATCTCTGAAGGGGGCGCAGCTGAAAGCAAGTTTGGCTTTAACAGGACCTTTTTCCCGGAGCCAAAGAGGGCTGTGATACCGCCGTGATTGGCAAATACCTCTTCCAGTGCAGTACGCACTTCACCGGGATCGTAATTTTTGCATCGTTTAATAGTGACCTTTCCTGAGTTAGAAGCAGGCATTAATTCACTCCTGGATAATTAAGGCATATTTTTATCAACATAAACAGCCAGCCTGCCCAGCATATTGACGTAACTGCCAAGTTCGTTGTCATACCAGCCAAATATTTTTGCATGAGTTACCGGAATGTTAATATCAACCGGGGCATCAACTCCATTATCGCGTAGGGTGCCTGTATTAACATGGATAAAGCCGGTCCGGGTATGGGTTTCCACGCCTTCAATAACAATCGCCGCCGGATAACCTGCCAGATCTGAAGAAACATTTTGCCTTTCGCTGTATATAATCATCCCTTTTTGGGCTCCGCCGGCTGCCGTTTTATAGATTTCATTGACCAGCTCCCGGTTAAGTTTTGGTTCTCCAGCTTCGTTCAATTCAGTTTTAAAGGTAACATTTAACATAATCAGGGAGGAAGTGCTGGTTGGAATACGGACCGAATCAGCCATAAAACCAACATTCCTGATCTCGGGCATAATTTCCTCCAGGGCATTGGCGGCACCGGTAGTGGTAAGAATAATGTTGTCAAACACAGAACGGGTCTTGCGCAGGTCTGAAGCGCCGGCCCTGGGAACCGCATCCAGAATTTTTTGGTTATTGGTAGCGGCATGCACTGTGGACATGGAAGCGGTAATTATGCTTGAGGTTTCCCTGGTTTCTAGCAGGGGTTTGATCATATGGGACAACCCGGTGGTAGTACAGCTGGCAGCCGATAAAATATGGTGGTTGGAAGGTTCATACTTGTTGTGGTTAATACCATAAACAAACATACAACTGTCACCAGGTAACTTCTGCGCTCCATCGGCAACCTTAAAAGGGGCGCTTACGATAACTTTTTCCGCCCCCGCTTCCAGGTGACCCCGGACACTGCCTTTTGGATCATCGGCCGGAACGGTGGGATCAACGTAACTACCTGTACATTCAATAACCAGCTGTACTCCTTCCCTGGCCCAGTTTATTTCCCTGGGATTCCGGGAATCGGTATACAATTTGATCGGGATACCGTTTATAGCAAATAACCCCTGTTCACGATCAGTAATCTCTATGACCGCAGTTTTACCGGAATGTCCATACAAAAACCGATCCAGGGAGCCGTAAGTGCTGTCTTTAAGCAGGTAATCAATGACATCTTCCATTTTTTTACCTACATTTCGCCCTGTGTTGAGCACAAAATAATCAAAGTGGCCTTCATTCAGGTGATTCCAAAGGGTAAGTTTGCCAATCCTGCCCACCCCGTTAATTCCAAGAATTTTTCTGCTTTGCAAATGATCATTCATTTTTGATTCCTCCCCTTGCCTGGTTAAATATATTGAACCGGATAACTGCCTGCATAAATATTACCCCACTTGCCATCAATAGAGATAGCGTCACCTCTTTGAAATGTATAGTCATTGATTTTACAATATTTTTCATGATCATTAACCACCAGATCCTCGCAGTTAACCACGCCAACTTTACCCAGCTTGTCTGCTGCTACAGCGGCATGGGAAGTCACCCCACCCCGGCTGGTAACCAGCCCGTCGCACATAAATATCATCTGGATGTCATCCGGTACTGTATCCGGCCGCACCAGGATATGGTTTTCATCCGGGTACTCCCGCTTGTTGTTTACCAGGTCGTCCATATCGAAACTGACTATTCCGCTCATGGCCCCGCCACCTACACCTATACCCTTACCTACCGTAATCATCTTCTCGGGAGGAGTGCTGAAAGCTGCTTCCTTTTCCTGCTGGACTATATTTTGTTCCCTGATTTGGAGGATATAGAGATCATCAGGATGATCGGATTCAAAAGTAAATTCTATCTCCTGGTTGTTAAAGCCGTATTTCTCAATCAATTCAGTGGCTATTTCTTTAAGGCGGTCAAAAATTTCAGGAAATGCGGATTCGAGCGAAAAATCACTGTCAGGATAATCATCGGTTCGCTGACTTTCAGAAATCGGCATTGTATAAACCAAACCGGCTACAATATCTTCCCCCTGGCTGCAAAGGGTAAAATCACCGTAAAGGTTTATACCAGGTTTTTTTAATTTAGGATTATGGGTAAAAACTACTCCTGAACCGGAACGTTTGGACCGGTTACCCATAACCATTTTCTGCACCAGCACCGCCGTCCCCCATTCATCCGCTATTTGCAGGTGCTTCCTGTAAGCTACAGTTCGCGGCGAAGACCAGGAATTAAAAATGTTGTTAATAGCCTGCCTGAGCTGGTCATAGGGATCATCAGCAATAAAAACGCCGTGTTCATTCAAGGTCTTCTTATATTCCAGGGCCAGCTCTTTCATCTGGGAAGCGGTAAAACTGGCCTTTTTTTCAACTCCATATTTATTTTTCACCCGCACCATGACTTCGTCAAAATAATCACGATCAACCCCATGAGACATACCCCAGCTTTGGATAAAACGGCGGTATGCATCCCAACCCATCCAGGCTGTCTCCGGGTCTTTATCCAGGGTCTGTGCGGTCCTGTCATTCATGCCCACATTTAAAAAAGTCCGCATAGCCCCGGGCATAGATATAGCAGTCCCCGAACGCACTGAAAGCAGCAGTGGTTTTTTGGGGTCCCCAAATTTTAATCCCGTTTTTTCCTCCAGCTCCGCCAGGCGTTTAAAAATCATGTTATCCAGGTCCTGGCTCATAGAAGGATGCTCAAAAATTGTGTTTTTATGCCTGTAAACTTCGGTAGTTAAAACAAATCCCGGTGGAATTGGCAGGCCGTAGGATCTTAATTTTTTGAGATAATATGCCTTTGCTCCCAAAAACAACTGGTTATCCATTTGTATCGTTTCGCAGTCAAGGGGACTAATAGCCAGATCGGGGTTGTAGCTCATCATATTGTGAATGTGCTCTTTAGAGTAATTTTCCAGCATATTGTTAATCATGTTAATGGCATTGGCTATGAATTGATCCAGTTCCTGGACCAGGAAAGCTGAAGACAGGATATCCCGGTAAAAAACCTCGGATTCCCGGGCAATAGTTTCAGGAGAATCGTCAAAAATCTGGGGCACCACGATGTTAATCGTTTCATCATAGACCCGAATAAAATACTCATTGATTAATTCCTTAATATGCTGGGACATAAAACGGAAAATATTCATGTATTGTTCCAGGGTTACACTTGCGGAAGTTAAGCTATACCTGAACATCGCAAGGGTGGAATTAAAGTTCTGGTTGACCATCCCATCTAATTCCATGCCGGTTCTAAAGAGAACCAGTACATCATAGATGTTTTGCAGGGTCTTGGCTGATATATAGTCCATATCAAGCTCATCCACAATTTTTTCCATTAAGCGTGAAGCAACCTGCTCCAGGCGGTACATCAAACCAAGGGCTTCAAATTTCGGCTCCTTGTACTGCCCGTACATGGATGGAATGCCGGCTGCTATATGACGCTTGTAGTATATATTTTCAATGGCTTCGGTCTTCTCCTTGCTCAAAATAACTTCCTTGAGGGTAGCCATGTAAGAATAGATCTGTCCCAGGGCTTCCCGGTAATGTTTTTGTTCCATTAGCTCAGAAAAGCGCTCGATATCTTCTTTGCCAAAGAAACGGCTTTGCAGCAAAAGACCGGTAATATTACGGGTTTCAAATGAATATTTTTCCAGCAGGAGCTGATACAGCTGGAGCAGGTAGAGCAGGCGCTTTTTGTCTTTTTCGTTTTCACCAGTCAAAGTATCTAAATAAGCAGCAACTTCTTCTTCGGACAACTTCAGCAAGCCGTTATGGTCAACTCCAAAGTGATCGCAAACCAGACGGGTCAACCTGTGAATCCTGACATAGTGTTCATCATGTTCATTAAGTGAAGCCAGCACATCTTCGGGCAGCACCTCGAGCAACTGCCCCCTGCCTCCACTGTACCAGTAACCTGCTACGCGTTTGACCAGCTCAATGTGTGTGTTGTTGCTTTCCGTATGGACCTGCTTGCGGACAAAATGAATAACCCGGTCTTTGCGGCCGGCCAGTTCATCTATAACGGTACTTGCCTCGCGCAGCTTACCTTCAGCCCCTATTTCATTAAAGTAAACGGGAAAGAAACGGGCCAACTGCTTCACCTGTTTATACACCGGGGCAATATCGGCGTTTAATAGTTTGGTTACATCCCTTTGAAAAAGATCTGTGTCGGAGATAAAAATACCGCCCAGCCTGAGGTTTACAACCAGCGCCGATAACAGTTTTTTGAACCTGTAGGGGGAGGTTTCAATCAGATCAAGCCAGATGCGGATATTCTTAACATGATCGGCATTAGCTTTTGTTTCCCAGTCCGAGTTTATTTCTATTTTACCGGGATAAACAAACCCAAATTCAATCAGCCTCTGCATGTAATAAGAGGTTATATCCTGGTTATCGATATTAACAACCTCTTTACCGAGGGTGAAGAGGCAATCTAAAACCGTGTCCGTTTGCTGATGTTTCAATTCCTTGAACAGGTTAAAAAGCATGTCGATGAAATGGTAGGTTTCTTCCGGTTCAAGTTCCGCCAGGGCCGTTTTTAAAAGGCGGTTCAGGTCATAAAGAAGATGCTTTTTCAGCTGAATCATCCCGGGTAGGTGGAGGATATATAACAGGTAATACACCTTCTCTATGGAAAGGACAAATTGCTCACTGAAATGACGGAAATGGTTGGCAATATCATTAAAGAAAAGGTTTGACTCAATTTCTTCCCAGGTGTTGGAGTTTTCGATCCGGGTAGACAGTTTTTCAAAAAAATCTTCCCCGATCAGCTTGATCTTTTCCCGGTAAACAGGCCGAAAAAGATCGGCTTTGCTTTCAAACCAGGCTTCTGCATTAGTGGTTTCAGCCCAAAAAGCACAGCTTTTTCGCAGGATTGATTTAGTTAGCCTGCAGACCTCGCTGTTAAACTCCGGCACAGCCGCCGCCCTGGCCAGGTATTTTTTGAAATAACCGGAATTGCGGAGGTATATAGCTTCATCTTCGTCCATCCCTTTCTTGATTAAGGCCAGGCAGCGCCATATAACCTCCTCAGGATAATTGCCTTCATTAAGTAATCGATCAATAAATTTAAACAGCGTTTTTACAAATTGCTCCCGCTGTATTTCCGTTAAATCCCTGGCTGCCAGATCTTCAAAGATGGAAACCAGGAACAGGAGGGCTCGGTCCGATTCCTTGATAGAACTGTATAGCCACAGGTCTGTGAGGCTAATAGTATGTAGGTTTTCAATGATAAAATCATAATTAGGGTGGGGATGGTTGTATTCCAGGAAAAGTTCCTCGGTCCGCTTATTGATACCCCAGTAGGAAGAAGACAAAGAAACAAACCAGCTGTGTTCCGGGGGGAGCTCAGTGTGCTCATGCTTTGTTTGGGCCAGGTTAACCTCCAGGGCTCCTGATTTAAAACCAGCTTCCATGTGCTCACCTCAAAAATACTCTAATAGCCTGTATACAGTATATCATTCTTAACCTTATTTTGTTGAGCATATTTCCTCTTTGATTATACTAGCCATTGCTTCGCCGGTGAATCCTTTCATCTCATCTTTCCTTAGTTTATTCCTTGAGCCAGAGATGGCGAATGCCCGGGACAACCAGAGCGAAAGCCTGCAGCTGATTCGCTGCCATTACCCGCGAAGAACCATCACCAGTACAAAATAAAGCACGTCTGTAGTAACAATATAATTAGATACAGCGGACATATACCTTGCTTGTATACCGTTAGTGTAGCAATACATTTTAATAGGGAACAGGTATTATTTAGTAACGTTGGTGCTGTAGCGCCAGCGCAGGTCAACCAAAAAACGCCGTTCAAATTATTTTCAGGAAAATCTCGACCAGGTGAGGATCAAACTGTGTCCCCGCGTTTTTCTTGATTTCAGCGACCACTTCCTCTTTTTTCAATGCTTTTCTATATGGGCGATCGCTGATCATAGCATCAAAAGCATCGACAATGGCCAGTATCCTGCACTCTACGGGAATGGCCTTTCCTTTTAGCCCTGCAGGATACCCGCTGCCATCCCAGCATTCATGGTGGTGAAGGATTAAATCGGCAATATCATGCAAGTCGGTTGAAGCTGCAGCAATACGGTGGCCTTTCTCTGGATGGGTCCGCATAATCTTCCATTCTTCTTTATTTAAAGGTCCTTCCTTAAATAGAATTTGATCGGGTATACCAACTTTCCCGAGATCGTGCACCTGGGCCAGGAGGGTTAAATCTGAAAGCTGTTTGTTGGAAAGGCTGATTTTTTCACCAACTTTCCGGCACAGCTCTTCTAACCTGCTGGCATGTCCTTCGGTGATAAAATCCCGTTCTCCAAGGGCAGCCATAAGTGATTTTATGATCTGTGATTTAGCCCCCGCTCCCTTGTGCAATTTAGCCCTGTACATTAAATCGTCAGCTTCCTTATAAGTTTCCCACAGGGTTTGCTCGGGACTCTCAAGAGTGGCAGTACCGAGGGATATGCTGAGAGGCAAATGAAAATTATCCCCGTTATATTCATTTACCTTGTCCATGATGCGCTTTCCAATCACTTTTCCGCTCTTAATCCCGGTATTAGGCAATATAGCTACAAATTCATCTCCTCCAACCCGGGCCAGGATATCGGATGCCCTGAGGCACTGCTTTAAAAGGCTGCCGCAGGCTACAAGAAGCTGGTCACCACTGTCGTGGCCCAGGGTATCATTGATCAATTTTAAGCCATCGAGATCACATACAATTACAGTAATTGGATACTCCCTGCTCTCATTAAGGCGGTTAAGCTCATTGTCAAAATAAGCCCGGTTATAAAGACCGGTTAATTGATCATGCAGGCTTAAGTATTTAAGCTTATCTTCATATATCTTCCGGTCAGTTATATCCCTAATTGTCTCTATGGCCCCAACAGGATTGCCGGATGTGTCATACAAAACCGAAGCAGCGCCCCACAAATATGCACCTTTGCCGCCGTAAAGATTATCGGCATATGCTTCCCCGTAAAGGGTATCACCTTCGCGGTTGATATAACTGTATTGTTTGTATAATTGTTGATCCGGTGAACGGACCAGGTCGATTAATAAATGCCTTCTTTTTCCGTAGAGAGGAACTGCATACTCATAATTACTTTTACCGATCATGTTATCTTTACTCACACCGGTCATCTCTTCAATCGCCCTGTTCCAGGCTATCACTATTCCTTCATTGTCAATAACAAATGTGGCATCCGGTAAAAATTCAATTATTTCCGCCAGGCGGCGATGCGCTTCTTCAAGTTCTTTTTCCGCCTCCTTTCTATCTGTAATATCGCGAACAACCCCGCAGAAACCGATCGGTTTTCCTTCGTCGTCCCGGCGCAAAGTAATGGAGACCTCAACAAAAATTTCCTGCCCGTCTCCTCTTTTAATCGGGATGTTTGCCGCTTTTTCCGGGCGGCCGGTTTTATAGACACGGTTAAATGGATCATAAACCTTACGCGGGTCTTTGTATAAAAAACGATAATTCTTTCCCATCAGTTCACCGGGGAAGTAACCCACCAGGGAGCATAAAGAGTTATTGAAAAAAGTAAAGTTTCCCTTTAAATCAACTTCATAATAACCTTCTTCCATGGTAGCAAGGATTTCACGGTATTTTTGTTCTGAGTCCTGCAGCGCTTTCTCCGCCCGCTGCCTGGAAATGGCATTGGAAATGATCTCAGCAATCACCCTTAAAAGGGCGATTTGCTCTTTCGTCCATTCTTGTTTATCCCGGACGGCTCCAAAAGTGAGGACTCGGCGCAACTTTTCTTCTCTCTTGACAGCTACGGCAAGCACCGATTTTAGATTTTGCTGCTGGAAAAACTGCCGTTCTCTAAAAGCCTCTTCCGGCATACTATCCAGATCATGAATGTACACAGTTCCTTCCTCGAGCAGCTTGCGTGTCCACCAGGGCCTCGAACTGGTATCCATCCCTTCCAGCAACTCTTTTGGCGAATCAATCCCCTCAGCGCACCATTCATAAACCTGTTCAACCGAAGTGCCGTCATCAGACATATGAAAAATGTAACTCCGATCGGCCTGGATAAACTCGCCGCATAACTTAAGAACCTGGCCTATTTTTTCATCAAGCTGCTCAGGAGTCACACTAACCAGAGTAGCTGAAACATCAGCTACCAGCTTTTCAAATTTAAGTTGAAACTGCAGGGCCTGGACTACTTCTTTTTGTTCAGTTATATCGATAACAGAAATGAAAGCGGCCGGCTTGCCCCGGAACCGGGTTGTTGCCCCGGTCAAATTGACCCACTTTTCTTTACCTTCCTTTGTAATGATTTTAAAATCGTAGCGCTGCGGGGCCTGTTTGCCGGACTGTCTCATTTTCCCCCTGCTGCGAACCATTTCACGGTAATCGGGATGGATCAATTCCCAAAAACGCATCCGGTAGAGTTCTTCTTTGCTGTATCCAGAGATATACTGCCCGGCAGGGTTGGTGTAGACAAAATAATCATCCTGGTAAATCATTATTGCCACAGGAGAATTTTCAGCCAAAGCCCTGAACTTTTCTTCGCTTTCTTTAAGTTCTTGCTCGGCCTTTCTACGTTCAGTAATATCTGTAAACAAAATAATGCTCAGTTCAGTAAGCAAAGCTAACCGGAACTCTGTATCCCGCCTGGCGCCATTTTTACATGTCACGTAATATTCAATCGGGCCAATTTCCTGGTTATTTTCAACTGCTTCTTTATATGCCTTATCCCATTCCCGGCGGACTAATTCCCTATCTGCCGGGTCCGGGTAGGCCAGGGGCCACCATTCATTAATCGAAGGTATATCATCTATCGTATAACCGTACATGTCTGTAAATTTTTGATTGACATAAAGGGTATTTTGCTGCCGGTCGGATATAACAACACCCACCGGGGCCGCTTCAATCAAAAACTGAAAATGCTCATAGCTTAAATGATCTATTGCCAGCTGG
>CAYWIY010000030.1:17198-21366 GCA_964458455.1 uncultured Syntrophomonadaceae bacterium
TGAAAGAATCACGGACAGCTTCCGCTTTATTTTCCCCGCTGGCCAGAAGGAGCACTTTTTTTGCCCCCATTATTGAACCCATACCCATGGTAATCGCTTTCCTGGGCACTTTATCAACAGATTCAAAAAAACGGCTGTTAGCCTTAATGGTTTCTTCTGCCAGTTCTACCAGGTGAGTAGTGGTGCGCAAATGAGAGGCCGGTTCATTAAATCCAATATGCCCGTTTACTCCAATCCCCAGGACCTGCAGATCAATGCCCCCGGCCTGTTTAATTTTGGTTTCGAACTCCGCGCAAACTTCACCGGGGTTATCATTGCCGCTGCAATGGGGAATACTGGTATTACTCGGCTTGATATTAACATGGTCAAATAAATTTTTCTTCATGTACTGGTGGTAGCTCTGGGGATGATCCGGAGCCAAACCCACATATTCATCCAGGTTAAAAGTTACAACGGAGTTAAAATCGATCTTTCCTTGCCTGTACATCTCTACCAGACGGGCATACATCCCTTCCGGGGTTGACCCTGTAGCCAACCCTAAAACAGCATCTTTCTTGCTTTGCATTAACCCGGCTACTATGTTTGCCGCCATTTCACTCATTTTGCTGTAATTATCGACTATCTTTAAATCCATTAAATCCCCGTCCTTGCATTAAAATATTTCTTCCTTCTCTTCGGTGGTATAAAAAAGTGACATCAATTCCTCGGTGACCTCGGAATCCCGGGCGCTGGACAAAATCATCTCAGCTTCAGCACGTTCCTGGACCGCTTTTTTCTCCATTTGTTCAAGTTTTTCACCGATACCGAAATCTTCGAGCATCTCCTTGATCCGGTTGAACAAACGCTCGCTCCCGCCCAGGTAGAGGCCTTCGTGAAGTATTTTAGAAGCAACCATGTTTTTAAAGCTGTCGAACCTGAGCTGCTCCACTACAGTATCAATATTTTTTATAATATAGTCCAATTCCTCTTTAGAGGCCGGGTTTATTAGCAGGCTATACTTTTCATCATAAACAATCCTGTCGATTTCTTTTAAAGTTTTACCGGCGAGATTATCTGTCACGACAATTAGATCCAGATCAGATCCCCTGACTAATTCTCCAGTGGAAAATTCCGGCCGGGGTTCTGAATGAGACATGTTAAAGACTACATCGCCGGCAATTATAAAAACAGCCTGTTCTGTCAAGGCTTTACTGTCGGGGAACCTTTTTATTATGCGTAATACAGTATCCCGGGCCAGGTTCATTTTCCTGGTGCTGATAGCAGCAATATCCTGGTGGAGATCTTGAACCATCGACTCTACGGCCGGCCTTTGTTCTTTCAAGCCCACAACTGTATAATTTAAAAACTCCCTCATAATCGAAGGAGATAAGCGGGCATAGCCATCAACTTTTTTATCGAGCCGCAGGTACCTTTTGCTTGCAGGAAAGTTTATAACATAATTACTGGCACTACATTTTTTCCAGGCCCTGAAGATATCAAGCCCGGTTTCTTTAACCAGCTCTTTTCCAGTTAGAGGGCCTCTTCGTTCAAGTAGTGTTAAGATCTCTTCCATAATAACCCTTTTACCCAATAACTCCTTTACCCGCTGCCTTGCTCATCTTCCAGTTTATCCATAACTTCCTGGTTTTGCCTGACTTTAATTATTTTTCCCCCGGGATAAAAACCCCTGGCCGCAGCATTGGGGTAAAGCAGGGTATTTTTACCCAGCAGGGTGCCGGGTGCGGTTACACTGTTACATCCGGTTTCCACCCCATCACCGAGGATAGCACCGAATTTGCGCAAGCCGGTTTCATAAACCTGCCCGTTTATGTTCAAAACTACCGGGGAATCAATCATCTTCAGGTTGGCAAGCTTGGTCCCTGCTCCAAGATTAACAGCTCCCAGGACGCTATCCCCAATATAGGCAAAGTGGCCTGCTTTACTGCCGCCCAGCATAGCCGCTGCTTTCATCTCCGTAGTATGTCCAACTACACAGTCTTTTCCAATAAGGACATCGCCCCTGATATAAGCGCCCTGCCGGACCTCCGTGCCATCACCGATCACAGCAGGCCCCTTGATCAATGCTCCGGGCTCAATAATCACGTTCCTGCCAATTTGGATTAAATCATCCATCAGGAACGATCCCTCATAAATAATGCTGGCCCCTTCTAACACTGAACCGTCCTTTTTTACAATTGCCTTCTTGCCGCTCGTATCAATAACAAAACCCGATTCTATTGCTTTTCCTTCATAAAGAACCATGGTTTTGGCAATCATCGTCCCGCCATTTCGGATATCTTTGACGTTAGATTCCAGGTATTCTTTTATAAAAGCTTTTAACCGCGGCAAAGCTTCCCATACGTAATCTGTTCCTTCAAAAAGCCCCTTGAAAGGATGGTTATCCAGTTTAAAAAAATCGCCGGCGCTCAACATTTTTAGCTCCTCCTTTATCGCTTCCCTGGCAAGCATGGAGATCAGATCTTGCCCCCTCCCTGTTATTTGCAGTATCTACCAGGCTCAGGGTCATTATATACAGGGCAGCGTAAAGTGGCAAGAGCAATTCAGGTTTTCCCGGGAAATAATACCGGTTACTAACCGGCAGCTTTCCGGTAATCGGCCATCAGTTTGGGCACGGTTTGCGCGGCATCCCCGAAAAGGGGAACGGCATTGTCCTGGTCGTAAAGACTGTTCTTTACCCCCGAATAGGCCGTCCCCAAACCGCGGTTACAGATAAATACCGCCTTCGCTTCAGAAGCGTTCAATATCGGCATCCCGTAGATCGGCGTCCCTTCCGCCGTAGTGGCAGCCGGGTTAACCACGTCGCTCGCTCCTACAACGATGGCCACATCTGCTTCAGCAAACTCGGGGTTGATGGCGTCCATCTCGTAAAGCTTGTCGTAATCAACGCCTACTTCGGCCAGGAGCACGTTCATGTGCCCCGGCATCCGGCCCGCCACCGGGTGGATGGCCACTTTCACTTCCTTGCCGTCCGCCTCCAGGGTGTCAATCAAAGACTTAACCGCCTGCTGGGCCTGGGCCAGGGCCATCCCGTAACCGGGAATTATTATCACCTTTTCCGCCTTGCGTAAAAGCGTCGGCGCATCACCAGTTCCTAATCCGGCTTTTTCAGCAGCGTCTTTTTCCGCTGCAGGTGCAGCTGGTTCTGCCCCGGCAGAGGAAGCTTCCCGGTAATCGGCCATCAGTTTGGGCACGGTTTGCGCGGCATCCCCGAAAAGGGGAACGGCATTGTCCTGGTCGTAAAGACTGTTCTTTACCCCCGAATAGGCCGTCCCCAAACCGCGGTTACAGATAAATACCGCCTTCGCTTCAGAAGCGTTCAATATCGGCATCCCGTAGATCGGCGTCCCTTCCGCCGTAGTGGCAGCCGGGTTAACCACGTCGCTCGCTCCTACAACGATGGCCACATCTGCTTCAGCAAACTCGGGGTTGATGGCGTCCATCTCGTAAAGCTTGTCGTAATCAACGCCTACTTCGGCCAGGAGCACGTTCATGTGCCCCGGCATCCGGCCCGCCACCGGGTGGATGGCCACTTTCACTTCCTTGCCGTCCGCCTCCAGGGTGTCAATCAAAGACTTAACCGCCTGCTGGGCCTGGGCCAGGGCCATCCCGTAACCGGGAATTATTATCACCTTTTCCGCCTTGCGTAAAAGCGTCGGCGCATCATCAGCTTGAACATCTAATTCCTCAGAAGTTGCAGCTCCCGTATCTACCGTGGCAGGCTCTTCAGCACTTTCTGATCCAGGTAAAAATTGTTCAGCAGCATCCTTTTCTTTTTCTGGAGCAGCATCAACCTTGAACCCCCCCAGAACCGCCGGAAGATTCCTGTTCATGGCCCAGCACATGATCTGGGTTAGAATCATCCCGGCTACGCCAACAAGCGAACCAACCCCGGCAAGCAGCAAATTACCTACCGCGAGGCCGCTAACAGCGGCTGCAACACCGGAAAGTGAATTGAGGAATGAAATAATAACCGGCATGTCCGCTCCGCCGATACGCACTGCCATCAGGACTCCATATAGAGCAAAAGCCGCCAGGATCAGCAGCTGGTATACCGGGGCCTGCACAAAAATTAGAACAATAATCAAAACAGACCCCACGCCTAAGAGCAAACGCAAACTCAGGTCATGCCCCGGGAAGAAAACTGGCTTTTGGGAAACCAGGTCATGCA
>CAYWIY010000031.1:0-15090 GCA_964458455.1 uncultured Syntrophomonadaceae bacterium
TGCTACTCAATGCACATGTAGATACTGTCCCTTTGTGCAGCGGATGGACAGTTGATCCATTTGCCGGTATTGAGAAAGACGGCCGTGTATACGGCCTGGGTGCTCTTGATATGAAAGCGGGTGTGGTTGTCTGCATTTTTCTGCTGGAAGCCCTGGTTGAGGCGGGGATCGAACTGTCCGGGGATATAATTTTTACTGCTGTTAGCGACGAAGAAGGGCCTTTCGGCCTGGGTACTCATTACACGATCCTGGATGGTATTGTAGATGGCTGCGATTATGCTGTAATCACCGAACCCTCCGGCCCCTTTGCCCCGGGAACAAAAAAATTCCCCTGTGTAGCGCTTGGCAGCAGGGGCACAGCCGTTTACTTTGTCAAAGTTAAGGGTAAGTCGGCCCATGGTGCCAACCCGGAAAAAGGTATTAATGCCGTTGAAGATGCAGCGAGAATAATCAATGCCCTGAGTGAAAGATTGGAGCTTGGTTCCCATCCCTTACTTGGCGACGGCAGTATGTGCATAACTAACCTGCGCGGGGGAGACAAATACCTGTTAGTTCCAGAAGAGGCCGGCTTTACAATATACCGCCACACCGTGGCAGGAGATGCCGAGCAGGCCTTAAGGGAAGTCAGGGAAATAGTAGACGGATTAAATTTAAAAAGCGAAGTGGAGATTAAATTGCGCGATTTGCCCCATCCGGAAGCATTTTTTAGGCCCTGGACGGTAAGCGAAGACTCTACCCTGGTTAAATCGTTGAAAACGGGAACTGAAGAGGTCCTAAACAGGGAACTGCAAACCACTTATTTTCGTTCTGAATCTGATGCCAATCATATCGCAACCAGGTTGGGTATTCCCACGGTTCTTTTTGGCCCGGATGGAGCCAATTACCATGCAGCCGATGAGTACGTTGAGATTGAAAGCATGGTTGATTCGACCCGGGTCCTTTTATATACAATTTTGGATTTATTATATTGATTTTACGGGCTTTGAGCATCCCGGTTCTTAATTATAAAGTGAAAAATCGTAACCACATCCTGCTGTATTGGATAACAGGCAGCAGGCGAGTTTTTAAGCTTTAGTTTTTAAAAAAGATATTATATTAAGTATAAGCAACCTAGAGAGATAATAACCTATATTTTTTTTGGTATTACTAGTTGGAATGTTCATGCGCCGGGTTGAAGAGCAGTTGAAAGAAGGTTATAATGTTTGAAATACTTTTTAGTTTTAGCTCGCTATATGTATTAAAATTACATAAAATACATATCATGGATAGTTAGATATATATCAAATAATGAGAGGGGTGAGGCCGGCACACTTGTATCAATTTTTAGCAGGGGCTCGACAAAAGAAAAAAGGAGTGTTCGATGACAATGTTAAATCGTAAAAGCTATGTTTTTTTTGTATTAATGCTTGTTGCTTTACTGTTTGTTTTTGTCGGTTGTGAAGCGCCGGAAGAAGAACCGGAAGTAGAAGCGGAAGAGCCTGAAGAAGAAGCCGAACCTGAAGGTGATGGCAGCCTGCAGAGAATACTCGATGAAGGGGTTTTAGTTGTTGTGGGCAGCGGTGCATATCCGCCTTTTAACTATTACGGCGAAGAAGACCCTGACAACCCGATTGGCTTTGATGTTGATACAGGCAGAGAAATTGCTGAACGCCTGGGTGTTGATTATGAATATGAAACATCAGATTGGGACGGTCTGCCCGACGGTTTGAGGGCCGGTCGTTATGACGCCATCCTTGGTAGTATGGCCGACACCGAAGAGCGCCGTGAAATTGTCAGCTTTACCCAGCCGTATTACTATTCGGGATCGCAGCTGTTTGTACGCGAAGATTCCGGGATAGAAGGACCTGGAGATGTTGAAGGCCTCGACATTGGTGTTATTACCGGGGAAACTTATGTTGATGATGCCATTGAACTCGGAGCTGAAGATGTCCATTATACGGAAGTGCCTACTGTCTTAATGGAACTTATTGGAGGCAGAATTGACGGTATGATCACCGACCGACTGGTAGCGCTTACAGCCATGGAAGAAGTTCGCGGCGGTGACGAGTTAATGATGGCCGGTGAGTTGATTCGTCCCGAGATAATTTGCATAGCATTCCGCCAGGAAGACGTGGAGTTAAGGGAAAAAGTTGATGAAATTCTTGGAGAAATGCATGAGGACGGAACAATGACCCAAATCAGTGAAGAATGGTTCGGGATTGATATAACCAAGCCGTAAATTTGCACAGGCACGGGCTTTTAGCCCGTGCCTGTCTAAATTATAATCGCCGGTTTATTTTAAGTGGAGGCGAAACGGAATAAATATTGAGCTTATTTAAGAATGGCTTTTCCGGCAGGACGGTTTACCTGAATAAGGAGTTGAGCTAATGATTGATCTTCCTTGGGATTTTACGGCAATACCGAGGTTTTTCCCCGGCTTTTATGCAGCTGCCCTGCTCACTTTACAGATCACCTTTTTTGGCATTCTCGTTGGTGTGATCCTGGGCCTGGTTACCGGCTTGATGAGGCTTTCAAAGAATACCTTATTAAATGCCCCGGCCAAGGCCTATATCTGGGCTATCCGGGGTACACCGCTGCTTTTGCAGCTAATGATTATTTATTATGGACTGATTGACTTAGTTAGTATTGATAGAATGCCGGCCGCCATAATCGGGCTGGGTGTGCATAACGGAGCTTATATAGCAGAAATATTCCGCGGCGCCATTCAGTCGGTGGAGAGAGGCCAGCGTGAGGCGGCCCTGTCTCTGGGGATGACAGAAGCTCAGGCCATGCGAAGGATTGTTTTACCCCAGGCCTTCAAACGTTCTGTACCGCCGCTCGGTAACCAGTTTATTATTGCTCTTAAAGATTCCTCCCTGGCCAGCGCTATTGCCGTGAGAGAACTTTTGCTAAGAGCACGCCAGTTGGGCGCTTCAACAATGATGATGCTGGAAATGTTGATGATAGTCGGTGTTTATTACTTGATGATGACCACTGTCCTTAATTTCCTGATGGGTAGGATCGAGAAGCGCCTCCAGGTGAGCGATTACCAAGATTAAAGGTGTGATTTGTAGATGATCAAAATTAGAGGCCTGAATAAGTGGTTTGGAAAATTACATGTTTTAAAAGATATCGATATGGATGTGTCACAGAAGGAAGTGGTTGTGGTTATCGGGGCCAGCGGTTCTGGTAAAAGCACCCTTTTGCGCTGTGTGAATTTTTTGGAATTTGCCCAGAGCGGCCACATACATATTGACGGCGTTGAAGCTAATGCCAGGAGCAAAAACTTGCACCAGGTCAGGGCTGACGTTGGGATGGTATTTCAGCATTTCAATCTCTTTCCTCACCGCACAGTGATGGGGAATGTTGTTGAAGGGCTGACCCAGGTTAAAAAGATCCCCTACAAAGAAGCGCTAGAGCATGGTGCAGACTTGCTCGAAAAAGTAGGCCTTTCAGATAAGGCCGAAGTGTATCCGGCTATGCTTTCCGGCGGCCAGAAGCAGAGGGTGGCCATAGCCAGGGCCCTGGCCATGAAACCGAAAATCATGCTTTTTGATGAGCCAACTTCCGCCCTGGACCCTGAACTCGTCGGAGAAGTGCTACAGGTTATGAAAAACCTGGCCCTTGAAGGGATGACTATGATGGTAGTAAGCCATGAAATGGGTTTTGCCCGCGAAGTTGGTGATCGTGTTGTTTACATGGATGAAGGCCGGATCATAGAAGAAGGACATCCAGATGAAATATACCAGAACCCCAGGAATGAGAGAACAAAAGCTTTTCTGGGCCAGATCCTGTAATACGCAAGCTTTGGCTGCAGGTATGCGGCCCCGGTGTGGTTTTATTTAAATCAGGAATGTGTTATAGTAATATTGTCCGGTGGCCGGTGTATGCTGGTAAGCCGGGCAATGTTTTGTAAGGGACTTAATCTTATATGAAGCAACTAATTGCAGATAAAAAAACAGTCCTGGCTGATATCTCTCTGGTTTTTGTGGCCCTTTTCTGGGGTTCCAACTTTGTTATAATCAAGCAGGCCCTGGATGTGATTCATCCCTTTACCTACCTGGGCATCAGGTTTATCATTGCGGCGCTTTTGCTGGCGCCGTTTTTTTGGAAGCGCCTGGCCCGGGCCCCAGTCCGGGATTATCTGGATGGATGCCTGATCGGTCTGTTTCTGTTTGGCGGGTTTGCTTTTCAGACCGTGGGTCTCCTTTACACCACCCCGGCCAACTCCGGTTTTATCACCAACACGGCCGTGATTATTGTGCCTTTTCTTTATTTTTTAGTAACCAGGCGCTCGCCGGGCTGGTGGGCTTACGTAGGGGGGCTTCTTGCTGCTTCGGGCCTTTACCTGCTTTCGGCCAACGAGGTAGCCGGCCTGGGAATTGGCGATGCTTTAACCCTGGTATGCGCCTTCCTGTTTGCCGGTCACCTGGTGGCGATTGGTATTTTTGTGCAACGCAGTGAGGCCATTGTGCTGGCTGTAACCCAGATTGCTTTTACCGGGGTGGCCAGTATGACCGCAGCTTTAATCTTTGAGCCGACCGCGCTGATGTTACATCAACCTCCCGCTATCTGGGGGGCCATCCTTTATGCCGTTGTTTTTTGCACTATCGGGGCATTTGTAGCCCAGACTTACGCTCAGCGCTTTACACCGCCCACCCATGCCTCCCTGATTTTGTCCCTGGAAGCGGCGTTTGCCGGATTATTCTCCTATCTTTTCTGGGATGAAATATTTACCATGCAGAAATTAATTGGTGCTGCGTTGATCCTGGCCGGGATCTTGACAACCGAGTTGCGACCGGTCCTGGCAGCAAAAGTTTCTGCTCGCCGTGCTGCCCTGGCCAGAAGGGGTGCTCCGCCCATAGAATAGTGATAGTGTTATAATAAACTAATCTAATTTAATATATTGGAGGCGCCAGGTGACAAATTTAAATGACAATACTTCTGAATCATTGAACGCTTTGTTGCGGAAACGTTGGATTATGTGGCTGCTTTTGGTGACACTGCACTTGATAACAAATTTTCACCGGGTGTCATTCAACGTGGTTGCTGACCTGCTGACGGCTGAGTTCAGCCTGACCGGGGCAGGACTGGGCAACCTGGCGGCAGCTTATACTTATACTTACCTGGTGATGCAGGTTCCCGGAGGCATGCTGGTTGATCGGCTCGGCCCGCGCCGGATATCTGTTTTGACCGGTGGTGCTCTTGCCGCCGGTTCGATTTTATTGGGTGTTGCACCAAGCGCTCCTGTTGTATTTATGGGGCGGCTTTTCCTCGGCTTTGGCGGATCCGTGATTTTAATCAATATATTTAAATTTCAAGCATCATGGTTTCGCCCTAACGAATTTGCCACTCTTTCTGGTTTGGCATTATTCCTTAGCAGTCTTGGTCACCTGCTTGCATCGACACCTTTGAGTATTTCTGTTGGATTGATTGGCTGGAGAGGTTCCTTTCTTTTTGTCGGTGGGTTTACAGTTTTGGTTGTTATTATCTGTGCTATTATTATCCGTGATAGGAGTGAGAACCAACCTCCGGGCCAGGCAGCTGGTGTTAGCCAAAATCCCAACCCAGAAGCTGCCGGACTTGCGGGTGCCTCGCTGTTCAAAGCGCTTCCTAAAATGTTTATCAATAACCGGCTGTGGATTTTGTTTTTGATAAACACAGGCGTTTATGGAGGATTTATTGTTTTTTCCGGAACCTGGGGCATTTCCTACCTGACTCATGTTTACGGGTTCGGCCTGGAGAGAGCTTCATATTTTATTATCCCTGCTTTTGTAGGCTACATGATAGGCGCTCCGGCGATCGGGTTAATTTCAGATCGGATTAATTCCAGGAAAAAACCGGCAGTTGCTTCATTCATTCTTTACTGCCTGGCCTGGATAATTTTAACTGCCTGGCCGGGCCTTCTTCCCCTGAACCTGCTTTATATGATTAGTTTTATTATCGGCCTGGGTACGCCTGCTAATCTTTTGACCTTTTCCATGGCCCGCGAGTCCAGCCCACCAGGCTACACCGGCCTGGTAACTGCTATGGTTAATATGGGTGTATTTGCCGGTATGGCCATATTACAACCTTTGTTTGGATTTGTCCTCGACATGGGCTGGGAGGGGTTGATGATTGATGGAGCCCGTATTTATACCCTGGAAGCTTATCGTTTAGGGTTTTTAATCTGTTTGCTGTTTGGACTGATGGCTCTTGTAGCTACCCTGGCCTACCGGGAAAATAAACCAGGGGACAGTTCAACTTGATACCAGGTTGAATAAAACTGCATAAGGTTCAGCATTAGTTTATTTCAAAAAGGGTTTCTCCGCTAAGAGAAACCCTTTTTTCTAACAGTGTTATTATAGGATTGTGTTAACCAGACTGGGTTTAATCTTCAATCAAGCCTTGCTCGACTAAAAAGTCCCAGGCAACATCTTCTGGGTCTTCTTCATCGACGGCTGTCCGCAGGTTGAGTTCAATCTGGGTTTCCAGGTCCAGGAGAGAAGAAAGCTCTCTTAGGATATCTTCAAGCTCTGGATTTGCCTCCAGGACTTCCTTGCGAATGGTCGGAGCAGCGTTGTAGGCGGGGAAGAAGTCCAGGTCATCTTCTAATATGTACAGGTCGTACTTGATAATCCGGCCCTCTGTAGCGTCTCCTACCCCGATCAGGGCTTCGCCCTGTTCAACAGCCCTGTAAGCCAGGCCCAGTTCCACTTCTACCACATCGGCAAACTCGAAGTCGTAATGCTCCTGGAAGGGGATCATGCCGTCGTCACGTTCCACCCACTCTGCCGGGGTGGCGATACTGCCGTATGACCCGTCACCTTCTTCACGAGCATATTCGGCCAGGTCGGAAAGGGCCTCCCAGCCGTATTCTTCCTGGGTTTCACTGGTTACAAACAGGACAAAGGTGTTGTTGGCCGGGACATAATCAAGCCACTTGATGTTGTTTTCTTCCAGGTCGTAATCATGGATAATCTGGAAAGTTTCTTCTTCATCGCCGGGCAGCTCTTCGGCATCATAACCCATTACGTTCATCAGGCCGGTTCCGGTGTATTCCCAGTACAGGTCTATTTCTCCAGCTTCCAGTGCTGGGCGGATTACCGCTACCTCACCGAGTCCGATTTCGTTTACCACATCATAACCGCGGTCCTCAAGCAAGTAGTATGTCATCCAACCCTGGGTCAGGGCTTCCGGGAAAGTTTTAGAGCTTACTACGACCCTGCCTTCTTCAGCTTCCTCCTCGGCTTCACAACCGATCATTGCTACAGCCATTAATCCCAGTACCAAAACCAGTATTCCAAGCGTCAATACTTTCTTCATTTCTAAAATACCCCCTAGTTAATAATAAATGATATTTGGGAAATATATTCTTCGCTATTATCTACTTGCTTTCCTATCACCTCCATCCTGATTCGGGCTTGATTTAAGCATGCTATGTTAATACTTCCAGGCGTTTATTCCTGACAATTATTACACTTTCATATGGGGTGGAGTTAACATGTAATCAATGAGGGTCAGGATCCGGTCCAATATTATGGCAATGGCCCCTATAACAAGGGTGCCGGCTACAATCAGTTCAGCCCGGAAAAAGTCAATCCCGGCAAAAATAACTGCGCCCATTCCTCCTCCTCCGACCAGGGCGCCCAGGGCGGCGGTGCCTGAAGTAAGGACCACGGATATTTTTACCCCTGCCATGACAACCGGCATGCTCAAAGGTATTTCCACTCGCATCAACATTTCCCACTCCGACATGCCCACCCCGCGGGCTGCTTCTTTTACATCCTGGGGAACGCCCTTTAATCCGGCCAGGGTATTGCGGGCTATCGGCAGGAGGGCATAAATGGTCAGGGCAAACAAGGCCGGCTCACGTCCCAGTCCAAGAAAAGGGAAAAAGATGGCTATTATGGCCAGCGGCGGGATGGTCTGCCCCATATTAAAAATAGTCATTACCCGGTCTGTATATTTCATGAATCGGCGCCTGGTCAAAAGAACAGCCACCGGAAAGGCGATCAGGAAGGCTACGACTACCGGGATCAATACCAGTTGCATATGGACCAGTGCGTGCGGCGGGGACCGGTCTATCAGGGCGCTTATGAACCTTTCCATTTCAAAATCCATCAGGCATCACCACTTAATTTGTTAATGAGCTTCTTAATATCGTCCCAGCTGATGGTTCCAATTTCTTTTTCTCCGTCGCGGACACCCACAATATCGGAGTTTTTTTTCATCATGGCTTCCAGCGCCCTCTGGACGGGATCAAGGGCTGAGATAAAGCAGTCTTTTTCTCTGACCTGTTCTGGAACTTCTCTGTCCCGGTTAACGATTTCTGAAGATCTGGTCAAATCGAGCAGTTTTATCTCCCGGTCCACGCCGATCAGGTCTTTAACAAATTCATTGGCTGGCTCAGACAATATTTCCATTGGTGTGCCATGCTGGACCAGTTCTCCTTTGTTCATGATTACAATATGGTCACCCATTTTTATTGCTTCGTTAATATCGTGCGTTACGAAGCAGATTGTTTTTTTCATTTCTTTTTGCAGCCTTAGAAATTCGTCCTGGAGCCGGCCGCGGACTATCGGGTCAACTGCTCCAAAAGGTTCATCCATGAGCATGATCGGCGGGTCGGCAGCAAGAGCCCGGGCTACGCCCACCCTCTGCATCATGCCCCCGCTAAGCTGAAAAGGGTATTTTTGGGTTACTTCATCAGGGTCGAGGCCCACCATTTCTATAAGTTCCTTGACCCGCGGCTTGATCTGTTCTTCGGGCCATTTTAGCAGGCGGGGTACCAGGGCTACGTTTTGCTCAACCGTGCGGTGGGGTAGAAGACCGATTTGCTGGATAACATAACCAATTTCTCGCCGCAGCTGGTCGGGGTTGACTTCTTTGTCGCTTACTTTTTGGCCCTTGATGTATATATCGCCGCTGGTAGGTTCTATGAGCCGGTTGATCATCCTCAGAATGGTGGTTTTCCCGCAGCCTGAGGGGCCGACGAACACACAAATATTCCCCTCATCCACCTGGAAACTGACCTGCTTTACTGCAGGCACGCTTTGACCCGGGAAAACTTTATCTACTTTATCGAGTATTATCAAGGTTCACTGACCTCCTTAAGTCGGCACTTGCTGGATTTCCGCCCGGTTTCTCTGGTGTGGAAAAGCTGCAGCAAGTAGAAATCTTGGTTACGTGGCAAAGTAAAGTGTCAGGCTTTATAATCAGGCTCAACTTTGATCCTGCTCCTTCCTAAGCCCCGGTGAAGTGATCTTATATTCGATCTTGCCCAGGATATAGTCGAGAAAAATAGCAATGACAGAAACCAGTACGGCACCGGCAATGATCATATCGGCGCTTTCCCTGGCAATACCGTGATGAATAAACCGGCCCAGGTTTCTTTCACCGATAAAAGTGGCCACAGTTGCAATCCCGGTGATCATGACCACGGTTACCCGGATACCGGCAAAAATGATCGGCCAGGCCATGGGAATCTGGATCTGGAACAGGATCTGCTTCGGTGACATGCCCATACCCCGTCCGGCTTCGATAACCGGCCATTCCACCGACTTGATCCCCCTGTAGACATTGCGGACCATGGGCATCATGGCGTACAAAATAAGGGCCAGGGCTGCTGAGGTCCTGCCCAGGCCAAGCATGGGGATGGTAATGAATATGCCGAATAGAGAAATACTGGGGATAACAAAAAGGATGTTTCCTATACCGAAGGCGGTGTTGGCTAATTTTTCGTAACGGCTGATCAAAAGTCCAACCGAGATCCATAAGATCAGGGAGAAAAACATCACCGTCAGCACCAGGGAAAAGTGATTGGCCGTATATTCCAACACCTGTTCCCAGCGGCGGATGATGAAGTTGACAAACCCGAGATATTCATCATAAAAACCGGAAAACCACTGGAGGATACTGCCTAAAAAGCCCAAAAATAATCCTCCCAACGGGAAAATGATAATAGCACTGATAATTCTTGTCGAATTATACCATATATATTACATTTTGAGCATTCATTCGTCAAGCGTGCCATTTTATGGAATATATTTAACGCTGAGAATGCTAATTTTGACAAAATAGGGCCGGGGGAGTAAAATGTAGTTTAGATAAGTTGAGTTTGAATTAAAAAAAATGCAGTCCTGCTGCTCATAGTTTATTAGATATGAGGGAGCACCGGGAATGATTAAATCCCGTGTGCTCTTTTCTTTTTTAAGGGAGGTATCGTACAGAAATGGATATAGTCAAGCACTATCAAGAAACAGGCAGTACCCTGATGCTCGATGGTCGCAACCTGACCGTTGAAGATGTGGGCAGGGTGGCGCGTCACCATATACCGATTGGTATAGATAAGGAAGCCATGAAGCGAGTCGAAAAGTCCAGGGCTATGCTCGAAGAGCTAATTGAACAGGAGGCTGTTGTTTACGGTATTACCACCGGTTTCGGCCGATTTAGCGAGGTCAGTATTTCACGGGATGACGCTATCAAGCTGCAGAAAAACTTGATTGCCAGCCATGCTGCCGCAGTAGGAGAACCGCTACCAGAAGAGGTTGTCCGGGCCACTTTGCTTCTGCGGATCAATGCCCTGGCCAGGGGTTATTCGGGCGTCCGCCCTGCACTGGTTGAGCACCTGGTTGAAGTGTTAAACCGGGGTGTTACACCCGTAATCCCAGAGCAGGGGTCGTTGGGAGCGAGCGGTGACCTGGCTCCGCTGTCTCACCTGGCCCTGGCTTTGACCGGCGAAGGGGAAGCTTTTTACCAGGGAGAACGGATGAGCGGATTGGAAGCCCTGGCTGCAGCAGGTTTGGAGCCGTTAACCCTGCTTGAAAAAGAGGGACTGGCCTTAATTAATGGCACCCAGATCATGACTGCCATTGGCTGCCTGGCCTACCTGGATGCAGAGAACCTTTCCAGTGCAGCCCTGGTCACGGCCTCTCTTACCCTTGAAGCCCAGCAGGCCGTTCCCGGTGCTTTCGATCCTTTGATTGCTGCGGTCAGAAATTACAACGGCCATAATTATGTCGCCGAAAAAATCCGCAACCTTATTGAAGGCAGCAAGTTAATCGGCAGCGATACCCGCAAAGTGCAGGATGCTTACAGCCTGCGCTGCATCCCCCAGGTTCACGGGGCCGCTGTCGATGCGTTAAGCTATGTGCGAGGGATTCTGGAAGTGGAAATAAACTCGGTTAATGATAATCCCCTCCTTTTCCCCGAAGAAAACCGGGTTCTTTCCGGGGGTAATTTTCACGGTCAACCCGTGGCTCAAGCCATGGATTTCCTGGCTATTGCCGCTGCTGAACTGGGCAGTATAGCCGAAAGAAGAGTTGAAAGGTTGGTCAACCCGTCGCTCAGCGGTTTGCCGCCTTTTTTAATCGAAGAGGGGGGCTTGAACTCAGGCCTGATGATAGCCCAGTATACCGCCGCTTCCCTGGTAAGTGAAAACAAGGGGCTGTGCCATCCGGCCAGTGTTGATTCCATCCCTTCTTCGGCCAACCAGGAAGATCACGTTAGCATGGGCACCACCGCAGCCCGGAAGGCCAGGCAGGTAGTGGGCAACCTGGCCAGCATCATAGGTATAGAACTGCTGGTTGCCTGCCAGGCTGTCGATTTTCAGGGTGCGCAGTATCTCGGCTCTGGCACTACCCTGGCCTACAAACGGTTGAGGGAAGAAGTGGACTTTCTTGAAAAAGACAAGGTCCTGTATCCCTTGATCGATAAAGCGGTGGAACTGGTAAAAAACGGCCGTTTGGTTGAAGCAGTGGAGCAGGAAATTGATTTGAGTAAATAAGGCAAAAGTATTATAATATAAGCTGGTTTACCACAAAATTTACTGATAAATAACTAAAGGCGGCTGGCAAAAATGGAGTCTATAGGAAAAAACGCGATTATGTACGCCCTGGCCGACGGAGAGCTGGAAAAACAGTTTAAAACAACGGCGGAGACAAATGGCTATAAGCTGATAAAGGGCAAGGTGGGTTCTATGAGTACTGAAAAAATTTTTGCAGCCGTGGAAACAGCTGCCCAGCGAGAAGGCTTGATCCGCGAAGATTACTACCGTGATAAACATGCCCTCTACCATGCCACCCTTGATGCTTTTGTCGGTATTTGCAGGGGGCAGCTCGGCCTTGGCAACATGCTGCGTACGGTCGGCCTGATTTTTACCGTGGTGCGAGGCCCGAGAAATATTGAACACCGTGAGGACGGTGAATGGCTGGCTGTAGTCCTTTACGGCACCATCGGTGCTCCGGTTAAAGGATACGAGCATGAAACAATCGGCCTTGGATTGAATCATCTTTAGGCTTGTGGTGATGACAGCGATTTCCCGGCTAGCGCTGTATGTAACTGGCTCATAGGCCGGACGGCGTGCAGTTGTATAGCGAGGCCCACCGGACATAAACTGAAAGAATAAGCCGGAAACAGGCTGCCTGCCGGTTGTTTCCGGCCTTGATTAGTACTGAATAAAATGTAGTAGCAGCAATATTAACCGGATAAAAATATGGAGGTGTTTAAGATAGCCGAATATCGATCCAATTACAATGAACAGCTATCGCCGCAGTTAACCTGGTTTAGCAGTAACCAGCTGGAGGAGATCCACAGTGCAACTATAGATGTGCTGGAAAGGGCCGGGGTCCGGGTGGACCATGACGAGTCCTTGAAACTTCTAAGTGAAGCAGGCTGCCTGGTAGAGGATCGTGTTGTAAGGATTCCCGGCTGGATGATAGATGAAGCAATCAGGACGGCTCCTTCCAAGGTCAATATCTATGATCGCGAAGGCAACCCGGCCATGAACCTGGAAAGCAATAACACTTATTACGGGACCGGATCTGACCTGCCTTTTCATATAGATTTAGAGAGCGGGAAAAGACGTGGTTCAATCAAGCAGGATATTATCAATACCGCCAGGATGATCGATCATTTATCCAACTTTGATTTTGCCATGAGCTATGCCATCCCTGGTGATGTCGAAGCGGCTAAAGGAGATATGCACCAGTTTGCAGCTATGGTGCTGAACTGTGCCAAACCGATTGTCTTCACTTCATTTGATGAAAACAATATCAGGACAATTTTTGACATGGCTGCTACTGCCGCCGGTTCATATGAAAAATTGCGCAGCCATCCCTTCATTATCCTCTATGATGAACCAATCTCACCCCTGATTCACACCCATGAAGGATTGTCCAAGATGTTTGCCTGCATCGAATATGGTATTCCAGTCATTTATACCCCTGGTGTTGTTGCCGGGGGAACTTGCCCGGTTACCAAGGCCGGGACCATTGTGCAGATGAATGCAGAAAGCCTTTCCGGCCTGCTAATTGCCCAGTTGAAGAAGAAAGGTGCCCCGGTTATTATTGGGGGAGGGGCAACCCCTATGGAGATGAAGACCACGGCTACATTGTACGGTTCTCCAGATGCAGCCATGAATTATTGTGCTATGTCTGAACTGGCCCGGTTTTATAAGCTTCCTAACTTTACCGAAGCCGGTTGCTCAAATTCACCTGTGCCCGATGCCCAGGCCGGAATGGAAGCGTCGATTGGCCTGTTGTTGAACCAGCTTTGCGGGGCCAACCTGGTCCATGACGTCGGGTACCTTGATAGTGGTAAAACCGGTTCCCTGCCCTTCCTGGTCATGTGTGACGACTTTATCAGCGCCGCTCGTTATATCGGTGCCGGAACAAAGATTAACCGTGACACCCTGGGAACAGATACTATTGTCGAGACCGGGCCTGGTGGGCATTACCTGGCCACTAATCACACCATGAGATATTTTCGAACCGAGATTTGGTCGCCCACGGTCTTTAGCCGGATGATGTGGGAGACCTGGGAAAAGCTGGGCAGCAAGGATTGTTTTGACCAGGCCAGGGAAAAGGTATTCGAAATCCTTGAGCGTGAATCTACAAAACCTTTGCCGCATAATATTGCGGAGAAAATTAACAGCTATTTAAAATAAAAAGCACCTGAAGGCGCAGGCACCAGTGATCCGATATTGAAAGGGGCTTAAAAGGGGCCGCTATGTCAGGCCTGGACATAAGTAACAGGGTGCAGGTGCAAATTATTATAGCAGGCTGTTGATGCCCGGGGAGCAGGTTTACAGAAAGGGTTTGATGTTTGATTGAAGCGGAAAAAACATGAGCCCGGGAGTAAAATGAAGGCAGGATGGCCTTTGCCGGGTGATAAAAAAATTCCGGTAGCGTTTTACTTTGATTTCTTTGCCGCCGCCCGGCAGGGTATTCCAACCTGTCGTTTTATTGAAGACCCGGTGGTTAAGCGCCGGGCTGTAATCGATACTTTCCTGGAAACAGGCGCCGATGCTTTTGTAATTGGCCGTTTACCCGGGCCTTTCTCTTATGCCGCCGGTGGTTTTCCGAATCGAATTTACCTGCCGGGGCGCGAGTTACCCGAAGATTCGGTATGGCAGTTTGGTGAAAATGAAGAAACTATATACCGGGAAGATTACCACTATATCGCTGAGAACGGCTGGAACAAATTCTTGGAAAAGCTCCTGCCCCGGTTTACGGGACATGAAGCCCGGGATCTGCCGGAGTTATTCAGCCAGACCAGGGTGGAAGGCGAAAAAGACATGGAGGCCTGGAACAGGGAGGGTGTGCCCCTGCTCTGCGGGGCCGCTTTGACTGCCCCTTTTGAAGTATTGATTGCGGGCAGGACCATGTTCAACTTTTTTGAAGATCTTTTTATCTGCCCGGAACTGGTTGTCTCTGCACTGGAAGCCATGGTCCCGGATTTTATAAAGGGGGCGGTAGATAGCGCCCGGTATTACGGGATGCCCTCTGTAGTAATAACTGCGCACCGTTCGGCGGGCAGCCTGATATCGCCCCGCCATTTCGAACAATTTGCCCTTCCCTTTCTAAAGGGTATTATCGATGCCCTGGACCGGGCCGGGATGAGGGTGATGCTGCACCTGGATTGTGACTGGGAAAAGAACCTGCCCTATTTCAGCGAATTTCCGGAAGGCATGATCATCCATACGGATGGTTCCACCAACCTGGCCGAAATCGGTAAAATTTATAAGGACCGTTTCATATTAATGGGTGATGTGCCGGCCTTGCTCCTGGCCCGGGGCACGGTGGAAAAAGTAAAAAGGTACTGCCTGGATCTGGTAGAAAAGGTCGGTCC
>CAYWIY010000031.1:15190-20908 GCA_964458455.1 uncultured Syntrophomonadaceae bacterium
TGCCCGGGATGCTTTACGGTAAAGTCCTGCGCAGCCCGCACCCCCATGCCCGGGTTAAAAGCATCGATACTTCCGGCGCTTTTGCTGTTCCCGGTGTGCGGGCGGTGCTTACGGCTTCTGATATAAACAATAAGCCCTACGGGATCGTGGTGGAAGATGAGCAACCCCTGGCCGGTGAGCGTGTGCGCTACATCGGCGATGAAGTGGCTGCTGTAGCAGCGGTTGATGAAGAAAGTGCCGGTAAGGCCCTGGAAGCCATCAAAGTGGAATACGAGCCCCTGCCTGCAGTTTATGACCCTGCCGAAGCTCTCATGGAAGATGCGGTTCAAGTGCATGATAATTACCCCGGTAATATTGCCTGGGAACGGGACCTGGAACGTGGAGATCCGGACCGGGCTTTTAGAGAGGCCGACCTGGTAGTGGAAAACTCGTTTTCAATCCCTTCAGTCCACCCTACTTACCTGGAACCTATAGCCTGTGTGGCCTCAAGCGATTACATGGATAATTTGACTATCTATACAGCCCTGCAGTCACCCGATATGGTCCGTGAGATCATCAGCGGTGCCCTGGATCTTCCCCTTTCAAAAGTGCGGATTATCGGGCCGGTTATGGGTGGTGGCTTTGGGGGCCGGGTTTATGGCAACCTGAAGCTTTACTTACTTTCAAGCCTGCTTTCCATGCATACCGGTTCACCGGTAAAAATGCAGCTTACCCGCGAAGAAGAATTTACCGTAGGAAGGCCGATGATTGCAGCTCAAATAAAATTGAGGATGGCTCTTAAAAAAGACGGGACTTTCCTGGCCCGCGAGTCAAATATTATTACCGACAATGGGGCTTATTCCGCCCAGGCACCCTGGGTTTCAAAAACTTTATCAGAACGCAACGATTCTGTTTACCGGATCCCGCATATCAGGACCAGGGCTCGTCTGGCCTATACAAACAAGGTGCCAACAGCCCAGTACCGGGCCTACGGGAACCAGGCAGCCAACTTCGCCTCTGAGTCGCTGATCGACCAGGCTGCGGAAAAACTGGGCCTGGACCCCCTGCAGCTGCGTTTAAAAAATTGCACCCGGGCCGGTGATGTCACCGTGCACGGCCTAAAAATTAAAAGCTGTGCCCTGGCGGAATGTCTCGAGGAAGCAGCCTCAAGGATTGGCTGGCACAACCGTAAAATAAACCGTGGCTACGGGATCAGCGCCGGTATTCATGCCAGCGGCAGCCTGGTGGCCAACAAAGATTTCCGGGGCGCGTCTGCCCGGGCTGTCCTTGAATTGGACGGGCGGGTGACTATCTTTACCGGGGAGCAGGATTACGGTCAGGGCGCTTACGGTGCTTTTTCTCAAATTGCCGCCCTGGCCCTGGGTCTGGATACGCACCGGATCAGGGTTTACTGCCGTGACACCCTGGTAACCCCTTATTCCCAGGGTGCCCTGGCCAACCGGCAGACCACCATTGGCGGCCGTGCAGTCCAGCTTGCCGCCGAAGACCTGAAAAAATTAATCGAAGAGACAGCGAAAGAAATGGCCGGCGAAACGGCTTCCATGCAGAAAGGGCGCCTTGAGACTACTACCGGGAGAAGTTTTAAACTGGAGGAAGTGGCCCGTTACCACCATTACCGGACCAGCGGCCTGACCTTAACCGGTGAAGGACG
Organism: uncultured Syntrophomonadaceae bacterium; assembly: GCA_964458455.1. Taxonomy (GTDB): domain Bacteria; phylum Bacillota; class Dethiobacteria; order DTU022; family DTU022; genus B1SED10-74M. The sequence continues at coordinate 16,842 of CAYWIY010000031.1, forward strand.
CTACGTGCCGTCTCCCAGCGAATATGATGAAACCAGTTACGGCAATATTTCAGTTACCTACTCTTTTGCCGCCCACGGGGCCGAAGTGGAAATAGACCGCGATACCGGGGCCCTGATCGTGCACCGGATTGCAGCAGTACACGACTCTGGCCGAATTGTGAACCCCCTGGCAGCGCGCGGGCAGGTTTACGGTGGTGTAACCCAGGGACTGGGCTTTTGCTGCTATGAAGGCTATCTTTATGATCGGGGCAGGGTCGCCAATTCTTCACTGGCTGACTACAGGATTCCCACTGCCCTGGATGTACCCGTCATAGATTACAATTTTGTAGAAACAGAAGATCCCGAAGGGCCTTTCGGGGCCAAGGGGCTGGGAGAAGTGGTACAGGTTCCGGTTCCAGGGGCAATAGCCAACGCGGTAGCCAATGCAGCAGGAGCCCGGGTGACCGAACTGCCGATAACGGCTGAAAGAATATACCGGGCCATTTCTGGAGGAGAGTGTAAAAAATGAGCTACATGATCGCTGCCAGCCTTGATCAGGCTTTAAAGGCTCTGTATGAAAAAAGGGAGACTGCCCGGGTGATAGCCGGAGGAACCGATTTATACCTTAAAAAACCGCTCCCCGACCTGGTTGATATTTCATCTGTGCCGGAAATTCTCGGGATCTACCGGGATGAAGGAATGCTTTCTGTTGGCGCCGGTGTGACCCATAGCAAAGCTGCGGAATCTGCCGTGATCCAGTCTGAAGCGGAAGCCCTTGCCGAAGCCTGCCGCCGGGTGGGTTCCCCGCAGGTCAGGAACATGGGCACCCTCGGGGGCAACGTTGTCAACGCAGCCCCGGCTGCTGATGCGGCAGTGGCCCTGGTGGCCCTGGGAGCAAAAGCGCTCTTGGTCAACCATGCAGGCAGCAGGCGTGAAGTGGCGGTTGAAGATCTTTATGCCGGTTATAACTGCTCTCATGTAGACGGCAGCTCTGAAATCCTGCTTCGCTTCTTGATGGAACCTTGCGGACAGGGAAAAGGATCTGCGTTTATGCGTTTTGCCCCGCGTGAAGCCCTTTCACTGCCCCTGGTTAATTCTGCTGCCACTGTCCGCTTACGGGATAATGTAATTGATGAAGTAAGGGTGGTTATAGCCCCGGTTAACCCGGCCCCGACCAGGCTGACTGAAACAGAAAGACTTGTGCTCGGCAGCAAGCCCGGTGAGGATACCTGGCGAAAAGTTGAATATACAGCGGCCTCGGAAGTGGAAGTGCGCGGCAGTTTACTGCGCTGCTCCGAGGAATACCGGTATCACCTGGTCGGAGTTTTGGCCCGCAGGGCCTTGAAAAAAGCAGTGGAAAGGGCCTGTAATAATCAAATGGGAGGTGAGGGCGGTTGAAGGAGCAAGTTATAAGTTTTGAAATCAACGGGGAGAAAGTAAAAATTTATGATGATCCAGCTCTAAGCCTGCTGCACCTCCTGCGCAGCCGCTTTAACCTGACCGGTACCAAGGAAGGCTGCGGGAAAGGTGAATGCGGAGCCTGCACGGTGCTTCTTGATGGTTACGCGGTTAACTCTTGCCTGGTCCCGGCCGGTAAGTTGGAAGGCAGAAAAGTGCTAACTATCGAGGGTGTGACAAGAGAAGAGGCAGCGAAAGGGATAAAAGTTCACCCTCTCCAGCAAACTTTCGTAGAGAATGGAGCCGTGCAATGCGGATTTTGCACTCCCGGAATGGTCATGTCCGCCTATGCTTTGCTTAAAGGTAACCCTTCCCCTTCGCCCGAACAGGTCCGGGAAGCCATATCAGGCAACCTCTGCCGCTGCAGCGGCTATAAACAGATCGAAGAAGCCATCCTGGAAGCGGCGAAAACAATGCTGGAAAAACAGGGGTAACCGGCAGAAAGTTTAATCATATAAAAAATGTAACTAAAAAATTTTGGATGAGGAGCCTGATCGATGCGCGTCAACAAACTATCCCAGGAAACAATTGGCCTAAATATTATGACTGAAGCCCAACTGGAGCGGATCCACTGCTCGACCCTGGATATCCTGCATAGGGTCGGTGTGAAAGTATACGAACAGGAGTCGCTGGATCTGCTGCACGGCGGAGGAGCCCGGGTAGAGGGAGACCTGGTAAAGATTCCGCCCAGTATGGTGGAAAAAGCTCTATCCACTGCTCCTTCCATGGTAGCTCTATCCGGGCGTGACGGTAAACGGGCTGTTACTATGGAAAAAAACAATATCTATTACGGGACCGGCTCGGAAGTTCCTTACACTATTGATCCCTACAGCGGGGAGCGCCGTAAGCCTGTAAAACAGGACAACCGGAACGCGGCCCTGCTGGTAGATGCTTTTGAGCATACTGATTTTGTGATGTCGCTGGGTGTAGCCACTGATGTCCCGGTGGATTCTTCCGATCTGCACCAGTTTGAGGCCATGCTATTAAACACTACCAAGCCAATCCTGTTTACGGCTTACACCCGCAAGGGGCTGGAATACATTATTGAAATGGCCGGTTTGGCTGTGGGAGGTGCTGACCGGCTGCAAAGGCGCCCCAACCTGGCCTTATATGCTGAACCCAGTTCGCCGTTATTTCACTCCCGGGAAGCGCTGGAGAAACTGCTTACCTGTGCAGCGGAAAATATCCCCCTTATTTATGCCACCACTCCCATGCTGGGAGCTACCGCGCCGGTCACCTCCGGAGGGGCCCTGGTGGTGGCTAATGCCGAAATCCTTTCCGGCCTGGTTATACACCAGCTTAAAGCGGAAGGGGCGCCTTTTGTTTATGGTGGAGGCGTGCCGCCCATGCATATGGGCACGTCGGTTTGTTCTTATGGCGGCCCGGAAAGGGACCGGGGCTGTATTGCCCTGGTCAGGTTGTCCCAGTACTATAACCTGCCTTCATTTACCACAGCCGGCTGTACGGATGCTCACATCTTTGACCAGCAGGCCGGTATGGAGGCAGGATTCAACCTGCTTATCGCCGGGCTGGCCGGGGGCAACCTGATCCACAACCTTGGCTACATGGGCATCGGGATGACTTCCTGTTTTGAACATCTCCTGCTGTGCAACGAGGCGGCAGGCGCAGTGAAACATCTCCTGCAGGGTATTAACGTTTCCGATGAACACCTGGCCCTGGACCTGATAGAAGAAATAGGCCCGGGCGGGCATTTCCTGGCTGAAGAACATACCATGAAACATTTCCGGGAAGAACTTTACTTTCCTCAAACTTTAAACCGGAAAAACTATGATGCCTGGAAACTGGACGGGGCGAAGACATTCGGCCAGGCCGCTAATGAAAGGGTGAAAAAGCTTCTAAAGGAGCATAAGCCGTCCAGCCTGCCGCCCGAAATAGTGGAGCAGATTAAAGCAATTACAGCAAGACGGGATAGCGAAGTGGACTGATCCATTTGCAACAGCATACATTAATGGGAGGCAAACGCATTGAGTAAAACTAATCATTATATTAAAAGAATGGGCCTGCAAAACCTGACAGATGATCAATTGGAACAACTGCATCTTGCCACCCTTGACATCTTAGAACAGGTAGGAGTAAAGGTTTGTGAGCCTGAAGCGCTGCAGCTACTGAGCGATGCCGGTGCCAGGGTGGAAAAAGATCTGGTTAAAATTCCGACCTGGATGATCCAGCAGGCCCTGCAAACAGCTCCTTGTAAAATTGCAATTTACAACCGTAGCGGTGAACGAGCCATGAGCCTGGAAAAGGGGAAGATCTACTTTGGCACCGGGTCGGATACGCCGTATATCGTCGATATTGAAACCGGGGAAAGAAGAAAAACGATCAAGCAGGATACGATTAATGCAACTAAAGTTGCTGATGCCCTGGATAATATTGATTTTGTTATGTCTATGGCCCGGGCTTCCGATGTGCCGGGTGAACGTAACGATCGCCATCACTTTGAAGCGATGACTTTAAACAGTACAAAGCCAATTATTTTTGATGCTCATGACCGACAAGGGTTGCTTGATATAATCGAGATGGGTGCGCTGGTCAAAGGGAGTAAAAAGCAGCTGGCTGAAAAACCTTATCTTATGCATTATACACAGCCGACTTCTCCACTGGTTCATACA
>CAYWIY010000032.1:0-11527 GCA_964458455.1 uncultured Syntrophomonadaceae bacterium
AGGCCAAAGGCCTGGTTAAACGAGAAGTAACCCGCATACTCACCCCCGGTACGATTACTGACCCGGAAATGCTGGAAGAAAGCCGCAACAATTACCTGGTCACGGTAATTGACCGGGGCAAAGATTATTACGGCCTGGCCGCTGTGGATATATCTACCGGCGCTTTCCAGGTTACCGAACAAAAAGGAGAAGGGGCCTGGGATAATATTGCGGATGAACTGCACCGGCTCCAGCCATCTGAACTGCTCTGCGGATCACCTGAAACTGAACAGCTCTGCCATAAGCAATTTGCTTCAAAAAATAGCGGCTTAATTGAACAACTCACACATATTCCCGACCAAAATGAAGCAAAAAAACTAATCCAGGACCAGTGGGACGACCATGTCTGGGAAACACTCGACCTGGACGCATACCCGCTCGCTGCTTCAGCCGGAGCAGCAGCCCTGGCCTACCTGCAGCTCCTGCAGCAGCTGCCAGTGGATGAAAAACATTTCCGCCACCTCAATCTTTACTTCACCAATCGCAACATGATCATCGACAATGTTACCAGCCGTAACCTGGAATTGACACAATCTATGCGGGAGGGCGGAAAAAAAGGCAGCCTCCTGGGATTGATCGATCGCTGTATGACTGCCATGGGCAGGCGCCTTTTAAGGCGCTGGATTGAGCTACCCTTGATCAAGAAAAAGAATATTGAAAATAGGCTTGATGCCGTGGAAGAATTGCTCCAGAAGCCGCTGCAGAGAAAAGAACTGCGTGATTTGCTGCAGGAAGTTTTTGATTTGGAGCGCTTTTGCAGTCGTTTGTCCTACCAGCGGATCAATGCCCGTGATTTAGTGGCCCTTAAAAAAACCCTTGCCCACATTGAAACATTAGATAAAAAATGCGCGGAATTTAAGGCATCCCTGCTAAAAGAGATTAAAAGCAGTATTCCTGATTTTTGCGACCTTTACAACCTGATCGATAAAGCTTTAATTGATGAGCCGCCGCTCTCATTAAAAGACGGCGGCCTGTTTAAAAACGGTTACAATGAAGAAGTGGATAATTTAAAGAATTTTTCCGAGGAAAGCAATACCCTGCTTCTCGATTTTGAAAAAAAAGAACGGGAACGTACAGGCATAAAATCCCTGCGTATAGGCTACAACCGCAACTTTGGATACTATATCGAGGTAACCAGGACCAACCTCAACCTGGTCCCGCCGGAATACCACCGCAAGCAAACCCTGGTCAATGCAGAGCGGTTTACTACCGAAGAGTTGCAGCGGATGGAGGAACAGATAACCGGGGCCCGCGACAAGCTGGCCAATCTTGAATATTCGCTATTCGAGGAACTGCGCAGCAAGGTTGGGAGTTATACCGAACAGCTGTTTTCTGCGTCTCACAACCTGGGTCGTCTTGACTGTATCCAGGGCCTGGCCGAAGTGGCTGAGAAACATGGTTACTGTCGTCCTGCTTTATCGAACGGCAAAAAAATGACCGTTAAACAGGCCCGGCACCCGGTAGTAGAGCAAGCAGTATTTGAACGATTTGTGCCAAACGATATTCAAATGGACCGCAAAAATTACCTGCTGGTAATTACCGGGCCCAACATGGCCGGAAAAAGCACATACATTCGCAGCGCCGCCCTTCTGTCGATTATGGCTCAAATGGGCAGTTTTGTTTCAGCCGAAGAAGCTGAACTGCCAATTTTAGACCGGATTTTTGCCCGGGTCGGGGCCAATGACGATCTCAGCCGGGGACAAAGCACCTTCATGGTCGAAATGCAGGAAACAGCAGGCATCCTTAAAGAAGCCACCCCGGACAGCTTGATTATTCTTGATGAAATAGGGCGGGGAACCAGCACCTACGACGGGATGAGCATAGCGCGCAGTGTCCTGGAATATATAAGCCGCGAAATTAAAGCCAAAACCCTTTTCTCAACTCATTACCATGAATTGACCAACCTGGAGGGTGAGCTGCCGGGCGTAAAAAATTATACCATCGCGGTGAAAGAAAAGGGGAGACAGGTTATTTTCCTGAGGCAGTTAATTCCCGGAAAAGCGGATAAAAGCTACGGGATTAACGTGGCCCGCCTGGCCGGAGTCCCGCTCGAAGTTTTGATCAGAGCTGAAAAAATCCTTTACGAGCTGGAAAATGCAGCATCAACAACAAACGGCCACCAGCTAAGCCTGCTGCCGATTGTTTCCCAACCTGGAGCAAATTACAGCCGGGAACTGGAAGTAGTGGAGCAGCTAAAAGAACTTGATTTAAACCGGGTTACACCCCTTGAAGCCCTGGAAAAACTTTACGAAATGCAAAAGCAGCTGCTGGAATACGAGCGCGAAGAAGCGGAAAAGGAGCCTGATCAGTGATGGCTATAAAAGTGCTTGACAAAAATACGGCTGAACAAATTGCGGCCGGCGAAGTCATTGAAAACCCTGCTTCAGTAGTTAAAGAACTGATAGAAAATGCCCTCGATGCAGGAGCCACCAGGATAAATATAGATATTGAAAATGGAGGAAAAAGCTTAATCTGTGTTACGGATAACGGTCATGGCATTGACAAAGAGGATCTGCCGCTGGCCTTTAAAAGGTTTGCCACCAGTAAGATAACCGCGTTAAACGATTTGGAAAACCTGGCCAGCCTTGGTTTTCGCGGTGAAGCGCTGCCAAGCGTTGGCGCTGTGGCCCGGGTACATTTGACTTCCAGAACTGAAAGCGCCTTATCAGGCTCTAGAATCACAGTTGAAGGCGGGGAGATTATCGACCATGACGACATAGGAGCTCCACAAGGAACCCGGGTTGAAGTCAGGGATTTATTTTTTAACACCCCGGGCCGCCTCAAATTCCTGCGCGCAGCTAACGTTGAAACAACCCGGATCAGCACCCTGGTTTCTGAAATGGCCCTCACCAATCCTCAGGCAGCTTTTAACCTGAAAAGTGGAGGTAGAACCCTGTTTAACTCCTCTGGAGACGGGGTCCTGCTCCACGTAATCGGCTCACTTTACGGCAATGAAAGCGCCAAAGCTATGATCGAAGTAGATCGTAAAGATATTAGTACCGGATGCAAGATAAACGGACTTATATCTGCACCCCACATGACCAGGTCCTCCCGGCGCTGGATTACCCTGGTGGTAAATGGACGCCTGGTTAAAGATGCCGCGATTGTCAATGCCCTGGAAAGAGGGTATGAAGACCTGCTGCCCAGGCAGCGCCATCCCCTGGCCATCCTGAAATTAAGTGTTCCACCGGAAGCGATAGATGTGAATGTCCACCCGGCTAAAATCGAAATTCGCTTCCAGAAACCTGAAGTTATTAAAGGCCTTACTTTTAAAGCAGTCAAAACTGCCCTCCAGGGAAAACAGAAGCACCCAGTATGGCCGGGTGCGGAACTGGCAGGCAGCCGGGAGGACACTGGCGCTTCTGTTGAAAAAAGCAACGGCAAAGAAACATGGAAGCCGGGCCGTTTTTTCGGGGAAACTGCACAGGAAAATTACAGGGTAATCGGCCGGCAAAAAACCCCGGCACCAGCGGCTCCCGCATCCACCGGAAATACCGCTAAAGATCAAACTTTCGAACCAGGGCAGGTTAAAGAAGCACCTGCCGGCCCACCAGGCAACTTGCGCTTAATTGGCCAGTTTATGCAGAGTTACCTGGTAGCACAAAGAGATGAACAGCTGCTGCTTATAGACCAGCATGCCGCCCATGAAAGAATTCACTACAACCAGCTTAAAAATCATGATTACCATGCTTCCGGCACTAATAAAGCCCAGCTGACCATCCCTTTAACCCTCGACCTCCCGCCGGCCTGGTGTGAACGGCTCCCGCTGTTAATGCCGCTGCTTGAACAGGCCGGCTTTAAGCTTGAACAAACCGGAGAGAACCGCTACCAGGTCAGGGCGGTGCCTTTTGCCTTCCGGGAAAATGTGAGCCGGACTGATCTCTACGACCTGCTTGAAGATTTGTTCCAGGCTGAAAATGAACCGGAACAAGATCCGCGGGATACTATTTTGATTACCATAGCCTGCCACAAATCAATCAAAGCCGGGCAAGCCCTGAGCAGGGAAGAAATGGAACAACTACTCCGGCAATGGGAAAAGACCCCCCAGGCCGGCTACTGTCCCCACGGCCGGCCTACGGTAATCAGCTTTAATCGCCGCGATCTAGATAAAAGTTTCCACCGCAGCGTCAGGGGAGGGGAGGATTAAATTATGCCTGGGAAACAAAACGGAAAAGGACATAATGAAAACCCGGGGATACCCCTCCTGGTTTTGGTTGGACCTACAGCTGTCGGTAAAACAGCCCTGGCTGTGAAGGTGGCTCAAAGGCTGCAAACTGAAATAATCAGCGCTGATTCAGCTCAAGTTTACCGCTGCCTCGATATTGGAACTGCCAAACCTTCTGCAGGGGAAAGAAAAGCCGCTCCTCACCATTTAATTGACATAGTCGATCCAGGTTGTAATTTCAGTGTAGCCGACTACCAAAAACAGGCCAATAAGATAATCCAGGACCTCTGGCAGGGGAATAAGCTGCCTTTTCTGGTCGGCGGAACCGGCCTCTACATCAATGCGGTTATCGAAGGCTACGCCTTTGGTCAAAAGGGGGCCAACCCGCAGGTCCGGGAACACTACGAACAGCTGGCTGCAATAGAAGGGTTGGGGGCGCTTTATGAAAAACTGAAAAGAATTGACCCGGAGGCAGCCTCCAAGATCCACCCCAACGATAGGAAGCGGATTATCAGGGCTTTGGAAGTTTACGATCAAGAAGGCCGGCCAATATCACAGCAAGTTGCCAGGACAACAGAAAAAAAACCTCCCTATGATCCTGTCATTTTTGGCCTGCATATGGATCGCGAAATGCTGTATGAAAGAATTGAAAAAAGGGTTGAGCTAATGCTTGAGGCGGGGTGGCTTGATGAAGTCCGCCAGCTGCACGAAAAAGGTTACGGTGAAAATGATCCTGGAATGCAGGTACTTGGCTACCGGCAGCTGCTGGCTTATCTCCAGGGGCAATACAGCTGGGAATATACAATAGCAGAAATAAAAAAACAGACCCGTAACCTGGCCAAGCGGCAGCTGACCTGGTTCCGCCGCAATAAAAATATTACATGGTTGAAGGTTACCGAACATACAGATATTGATAATTTAACAGAAAATATTTGCTTTAAAGTGAAGGATTTGGCACCTGCCCGGGCGAATAGATAAGAGACATTAAAGTTTTTGGTTTTAGATAGAAAAAGAAAAGAAGGGAGCCCGATCTATGAAAGGCGCAATCAATTTGCAGGATACTTTTCTTAATCAGATTCGCAAAGAAAACATGTTGAGTACTGTATTTTTGATTAACGGTTACCAAATTAAAGGAGTTGTGCGAAGCTTTGACAGCTTTACTCTCCTTTTGGAAGTAGACGGTAAACAGCAGCTGGTCTACAAGCATGCCGTATCCACAATTATTCCCATGCGCAATATCAATCTCAAGCAGGAAGAACCAGCAGAAGACAAAGCAAAAGCCACCGGATCAGGAGAAAGGGAAGAGGGGAATTCCGGAAACGGGAATACTGCAATAAGTTAATTTTTCATAATCAACCGGTTTAGAAAAGGCACTTTAGAAAAGTGTCTTTTCTTGCAGGTAAACTACCGGTCCTGCGTACTAGACAGGCCCGGTCCAGCCTTCAAGAGAGGTGTGAGGACCTGAAAAAACAGGAAGAAAAGGCAATCCTGGTCGGCTTGGAAATCAACCGACCCGGTGAAGACATCGACCGTTCCATGGATGAACTGGCCCTCCTGGCTGAAACAGCCGGAGCTAAAGTTGTCGCACGGGTTACCCAAAAAAGGGACGCCCCTGATCCGGCCAACTATATTGGAAAGGGTAAGACTGAAGAAATATCCACCCAGGCCCAAATGCACGATGCCGATATGGTCATTTTTAACGATGAACTATCCCCTTCACAAATCAGGAACCTGGACCATGTTATAGAAGCCAAGGTAGTAGACAGGACCAACCTGATTCTCGATATTTTTGCCCGGCGGGCTCTATCAAAAGAGGGGAAGTTGCAGGTAGAGCTGGCCCAGATGCAATACCTGTTGCCCCGTTTAATCGGCCTGGGTAATCAGCTTTCTCGCCTTGGCGGTGGTATTGGGACCAGGGGGCCCGGTGAAACCCAGCTCGAAGTTGACCGACGTGTCATCAGGAAGCGGATCACAGACCTGAAAAAAGAAATTAAATCCCTGCGCAAGCACCGGGCCCTGCACCGGCAACGCCGAAAACGCAACCGCCAAAATATTGTCAGCCTGGTCGGGTATACCAATGCCGGCAAATCCACCCTTCTCAACGTCCTGACCGGCTCCGATCTTTACACTGAAGACAAATTGTTTGCCACACTTGATCCGATTGTACGGCACGGGGAACTCAACGGGGGCAAAGAAGCCCTTTTTACAGACACAGTCGGTTTCATTGAAAAACTGCCCGAGCAGCTAAGCACCGCTTTTCAGGCCACCCTCGAAGAACTGGTCGCCGCCGATATCCTGCTGCATGTTGTGGATCTGAGCCACCCTGATTATTTGAAGCAAATAGAAATTGTTCGGAGCCACCTGGCTGAAATCGATCCAGACTACTACAAACATGAAATACTGGTTTTTAACAAAATAGACCTGGTAGATGATATCTCAGAAAAAAGCTATTTGAAACGGGAATTCCCTGCCGCCTCGTTCATATCTGCTGTGACCGGGGAAGGCCTGGAGGAACTAAAAGAAAATATCGCTGATTACCTCAGTAGCCAGCGACATAATTTAAAGCTATATTTACCGTACAGCGAAGGCAAGCTCTATTCAGAGTTGCAGGAGTACGGTGATGTTCAAAGTGTAGTATCCAGGGCGGATCACCTGGAAATTATCGCGAACGTCGATCCCGAGTTTGCCGAAAAGCTGGAACCCTTTACCGGCAATAACAACCAGAATTAAACCTGCAGCAGCCGGATAACACCCGAGGACTGGAGTTAAATCCGGCGGAATAAGCCGATTACCTTACCGAGAATTTCAGCATTCCGAACCACGATCGGCTCAAAAGCATCGTTTTCAGGCTGCAACCGGTAGCCGTTTTCTTCGATGTAAACACGTTTTACCGTAGCTTCATCTTCAAGCAGCACCGCTGCAATTTCCCCATTTTCAGCATTGCTCTGCTGCCTGACCACCACATAATCGCCATCGTTAATCCCGGCCCCGATCATACTGTCACCTGCCACTCTAAGGATAAAACAGTTTTCATCATTAGAAATAGCCGATGGAATGGGAAAAAGCCCTTCTTTATTTTCCTCGGCCAGGATCGGTTGCCCTGCGGTGATTCTTCCGACGAGAGGAGCAAAAACACATCTTTCTTCCGGGTCGGCAACAACTTCACCATCAGCATTTTTAATCAGCTTGATTGCCCTGGGCTTCGTAGCCATCCTGGATATATACCCTTTGCTTTCCAGGGTGTCCAGGTGGCCGTGGACAGTTGCGGTAGAGCTGATCTTAAGAGCTTTGCATATTTCACGCACAGATGGTGGATAATTCCAGCGCTTAACTTCCTGCTCAATAAACTCCATGACCCGCTTTTGCTTCTCTGTTAACGGTTCCAAAGAATCACCCTTTCAAGATGGAGTATTTTTTAGATTATAGCATCATTTGTCTGAGAAAACAAACGATTGTTTGTCCGTTTTTGGTTTGTATTCCGCTATTTTAACCATTTCCATTAATTTTTAGCAATTTATTGAGGCCGTTCAAATATGCTTTAACGCTGGCCTCGATAATGTCGGTGCTGGTTCCCCGGCCGGTAATGCTCCGGTCCTGGTAAGAAAGGTTGACCTGGACTTCACCGAGGGCGTCGCGGCCATGCGTTACGGCATTGATCTTGTACTTATCAAGGCCGATGCTCAGGCCGGTTATCTTGTTTATAGCGTTATATGCGGCATCGATCGGGCCGGCACCGACAGCAACCTCCTCGATTGTATTGCCATCTTCTTTCATGAGCCGGATAACCGCTGCAGGAACGCTCTTGCTGCCGCTAACCGTCTGCAGGTAGTCGAGCCTGTAGCGCGGTTCAATGGCAGATAAATGATCCAGCACAAGGGCTTCCAGGTCTTCCGGATATACTTCTTTCTTCTTATCGGCAAGGCTGACGAAATGTTCATAGATCACATCAAGCTGTTCCTTGTTCAGGGAAAACCCGAGTTTTTTCAGTTGATCAAGCACTGCATGCCGCCCGGAGCGGGCTGTCAACATCATCCGGGCCGCACTGCCGCCGATCAGTTCTGCATCGATAATTTCATAAGTTTCCTTGTGCTTTAAAACCCCGTCCTGGTGGATACCAGATGAGTGGGAGAAAGCATTCAGGCCAACTACAGCCTTGTTAACCGGGATAGAGATATTGGTCAACTTGCTAACCAGGCGGCTGGTCCGGTAAATCTCGGAAAAATTAACGTCGGTATAATAGGAGAAATGGTTTTGGCGGATGCGCAGGGCAACAGCTATTTCCTCTAAAGCAGCATTCCCCGCCCGTTCACCAATGCCGTTAATATTACATTCTACCTGGCGAGCCCCGTTTTTAACTGCTTCCAGGGAATTAGCTACAGCAAGACCCAGGTCGTTGTGGCAGTGCACGCTAATCATGGCCCTGTCTATACTGGGAACATTTTCCCTGATCCTGCGAATCAAACCGCCAAACTCTTCGGGCACAGCATAGCCGACCGTATCGGGGATATTGATGACCGTAGCCCCGGCATTGATAACTGCTTCAATCATCCGGTAAAGATATTCCTCATCGGCCCGGCTGGCATCCTCCGGGGAATACTCAATATTGTCCGTAAAGCGGGAAGCGTATTTAACCGCATCGACAGCCTGCTCCATAATCTGGGCCGGCTCCTTATTGAACTTGTGCTGCATATGGATTGCGGAAGCACCCAGAAAAACATGCAGGCGGGGCTGTTCTGCATCTTTGATCGCCTCCCAGGCCGCATCAATATCCCCTTTAACCGCCCTGGCCAGGCCGCAGATAGTCGGGCCCTTAACCTGCCGCGATATTTCCTGGACTGCCCTCATCTCACCTGGCGAGGAAACCGGAAATCCCGCCTCGATAATATCAACATTGAGGCGGGCCAGCTGGCGTGCGACTTCCACTTTTTCATCATAGTTGAGGCGCGCGCCGGGAGTTTGTTCACCGTCACGCAGGGTGCTGTCGAATAAATAGATTTTTTCGCCCCTGTTTGAGTCTTTCACATCCACTTGCTCTTTCATTGCCATCTCCTCCAGTAGTTATAATGAGAATAAAAAATAAAAAAACCTTCGTCTAAGAGACGAAAGTTATTTTCGCGGTACCACTCTTCTTGACGGCACAACATCTACCGCCCACTCTTTAAGATAACGGAAAGTTTCCGGCCAATCCTATTTCCGGCCTTTTTTGACCGGTTTCGGTTGGCGGCTCACGGATGAGTTCACAGGTTCTTTTCATACCGCCTCGCACCAGCCGGCGGCTCTCTGGAGATGACTTCCCCTGCTACTGCTTCCGATCACAGCCTTTTGCCTGATCAATTATTGTAAGATTACCGGAAAAACAAGTCCCTGTCAAGGATATTTTTTTCGCTGTTTATTGACCAGGTTTTCAAAAACCCTTTTTCAAAAAAACCCTTAATAAAGTACCGTATTTGCTTGACAAAACGGTATAAATAGGTCAGAATATACATATAATTCCGTAATTGTGTTCTTAGAACATGGCACAAGTATGATACAGTGCCACTATTAGCATTTACGGCACTCTAAAACCCACAGACAAGCGGTGAAAACTATGGCCACGCCCCAGAGAAAAACGGCAGTTTTGAGCAGTTCAGAACAGGCGGCGCTGCTCAGGCAACCAAATCAAAAAGCGCCAACCGGACTGCGTAATCTTTGTATGCTGATGTTAATGCTAAGGGCCGGTCTGCGGGCGGGTGAAGTTCTTTGTCTAAGGGTAAGCAATATAAACTTCGAAAAGGGCAAAATCCACATAGCAGAAAGTGGTGCGGCAAAAGAGAGGACCCTGTGGCTGGATGATGACCTGGTGGAGCTTTTAAGTAAATGGGAAAAGATAAGGCCTCAAGGGAGCAATTATTTTTTTACCACGCTAAAGGGAAAGCCACTTAAGGATCGTTATCTGCGGGAAATGGTGAAGAGGCTGTCCCGAAAAGCCGGTATAAAAAAGGATGTTCATCCCCATTTATTGCGGAGTACTTTTGCCGTGAATTTAATTAGGGAAACAAACGATATCCGCCTGGCCCAAAGCGCCCTGGGCCACAGGGATTCATCTACCACCCAGTCTTATATTAAACACCTGTTCAGCGAACACAGCATGACTTATTATGATATCCTTGGCTACAGGCGATGCGGTATCCCGGCTGAAGAAGAGGCAGTTGAAGAGCAGGCAGTAAGGGAGGAGGATTACAAGGCCAGGGGCGGGCAGGGCGAAGATGTAGAAAACGTAAAAATAGCGGAGGATGTAAAAAGAAGGGAGGACGGTATGACTGAAAAACCGGGACATAACAAAAATAACTGGGGTATAAAAGAAGAAATGAAACGGGAGGAAAAAAGATTATCCATTAACCCTCGCCCCACAGAACCGGAAGAAGAAAAAGAAACTTCCATGAACTGTTCCAATGGGCAAGACGGGCAAGGCGGAGATGAAAGCGAGCACCATAATCCCACGCCAGAAAAACAATCTTGGAGTGAATCCGAGAATAGTGAATCCGGCAATGATGAAGAAAAAAAACCGGAACCGAGTATTTTCATGGAACCAGGTGAGAATAGCAGTCAGAAAAAACCAATACCCGCTATAAAATGCAGCAGCTGTTCATATATTATCAGGTACCAGGAGGACTGTCCCAAATGCGGCGCTTCTTTTGCTTCCATATTAAAACACTGGAAAAGAAACATTTAGTTTCACGCGCAGTGCGTTACCCGGTGTATCCTGATTCTTGCTTTACAGTAGCTGGAATAAGCAAAGAATCTTTTAGCATACCGAGGATGAGAAAAGAGGCCGGGGGAGGGCCGTCCCTGATGCTACATATGAGCAATTAGATGGAAGGTATCATTTCATGATTTAACTTCCGATAATACATCTTATGTTAACTAAGAGGGGGGAACCAACTTTTTTACTCCTAACAACCCTGTTTATTTCTTTACTAAATTGGTATAATAGCACTTGATAAATAATAAACTATACTGGTTAATTCTTGCGCGCAGCTTAGCTGAAGCAATTAAGTTACTTTTGCCGGGCTGCTTTATCTATAGACATTAACCAGGTATCTATAATACAGCAGCAAAGATGCGCCCATCTTAGATGGATGCATCTCATCTAAGATGGAATTTACTGGAACTAAATAAGCGGCCTCTAAGCCATTTTATAAAGCCTGCTGGAGGTATACTATTGCCCGTCTCATTTATTAAATCAAAAACGTGTAAATGTTTACTGTTTTGGATTGTACTTCTTTTTGCCTGTGCCTCCTCCCTGCTTCTTTTTTCTTGCTCGAGCCAGGAATCTGGGCCCGA
>CAYWIY010000032.1:11627-20805 GCA_964458455.1 uncultured Syntrophomonadaceae bacterium
ATTCGGATCCTGAGTTGCCCCGCGTGGGTCTTTATGCCGGCAAAGGAAGCTGGAACGAAAATGTAGAGGTTACCGGGTATTTCCTTGATCATTACGGGTTTGAATGGTCAAGTTTTGATGAAAAGGAAGCTGTTCACCTAAATTTTGAGGAAAAATATGACCTGTTGTGGTTTCCGGGTGGTTTTGCTGCAGAATACAAAAATTACATCGACGACCATTCCAATATCAGAGGCTTTGTCAGCGGCGGCGGCTTGTTTATAGGCAGTTGTGCCGGCGCCTACTATGCTTCGGATATACTCCGCTGGCAGGGAACAGACTACGAATACCCCCTTGATCTTTTTGATGGGAAAGGGGTTGGCCCTCTATCCGGGCAAATTGGATGGGGAGAAACCGGTACCATTGAACTGACTAAAGAACACCCTGTCAACCGGGATTTTAAAGCAGAAAAGGAAATGTATTATTTTGACGGGCCCTATTTCGAACCCTATGATCGCGATTCTGTGAGTGTCCTGGCCCGCTACCAGGTAAACAGTGAACCTGCTATTATTGCCGGAGAAAAAGAATCAGGTAAATACCTGCTCCTCGGGCCCCACCCGGAAATGGGCGATTATTCCGGGGAAGCTTCCAGCTTCAGCCCGGATGGAGACGAAGGAGCACAGTGGCCCTGGCTCTATGAAGCAGTTTTATGGCTTTCACAAAATGAATCCTGGTAAAGGCTGTATAAAGCAACAGCAAGCTTTGCTGTGTTATAATTAATGGGGACGGTGAGCTGAACTATGCGTAGAATATATTTTATTATACTGGCCCTGGTCCTAATAACCCTTTCTTTTAATATTGGTATCCGCGCCGGCGATAGTTATCCGCCGGGAGAGCTATTTGAAATGGCAGTGGCAGCCATGACCGGCGAACAGCAAGAACAGGAAGTAGCTGAAGAAAACGCTATAGAGGAAACAGAGGAAAGTACTGAAGAAGACGAAACTCCCGGGGAGGCAGAACCCAAACTGGGCACTGTCAATATGATCGTGGCCGGTGATATAACCGCCCATGTACCCCAGATTGAGCAAGCGCACCTTGGTGACGGAAAATACGACGTTACTCCCAGCTTTGAAATCATTAAGCCTTACCTGCAAGAAGGCGATATAACCGTTGGCGATTTGGAAACCGCCCAGGCCGGCCCGGAGATCCGCTCGGTGGCCTGGGGTGTGACCGGCTATACTGGCTTTCCTGAATTCAACGCTCCACAGGAGTTTTCCGAAGCGCTAAAAAAAGCCGGTTTTAACGCCCTGACCATGGCCAACAACCATACCATGGACCGGGGTTATGAAGGCCTGATGACCAGCCTTTCCCATGTGCGTGAGCTGGGCATTGAAACTTTCGGTGCCTACAAAAGCCAGGAAGAGCGAGACACTCCCACCATCATTGAACATGACGGGATTGAAATTGCATTTATTGGCTATACTTACGGCCTGAACGGCATCCCCGTCCCGGAGGGCCATGAATACTGTGTCAACCATACCCCAGATTTTGAAAATATCACACCCATCATCGAAGATATTAATACGGCCAGGGAGCACGGAGCCGACCTGGTAGCCGTTTTTCCGCACTGGGGCAACATGTATGTCAGCGAACCGCAGCCCCAGCGCCTGCGGGATGTGGCATCACAACTGGCGGCAGCCGGCGCTGATTTGATCATGGGCGCCCATCCGCATTTTATCCAGCCACTGGAATGGTTTTTTAACGAAGATGAAACCGGAGAAGAGCGGGCCTCACTGGCCATTTATTCGCTCGGGAATTTTCTATCCAACCAGCACTACCCTCACAATCAATCACCGTTTGTAGAATACGGCGCCCTGCTCGATATCGACCTGACCAAAAACAAGGAGACGGGAGAAGCCTGGATCAGCGGAGTAGATTATGAAGTAACCTGGGTCCATCGGGACTGGCGGCACCGCATCCTTCCCCTTTCTGAAGTTTTTGCAGGCTCCCCTGAAGACTACAACCTGGATCCGTCCCGGGTTGAGGAACTTGAAGAATGGTATCAAAAAAATGTGGACGTGCTTGAAATGTATGGCCACAGCGAAGATAAAACCAGGGCCATGGAAATATCTGATTTACTTTATGAGAAGGCCCATGAAAACTATTAGGGAGGATAAGCAAGCTTGAAAATAGGCATATTCACAGATAGTTTTCGTCCTTACACCAGCGGTGTGGTCAGATCGATTGAACTGTTTTCCCGGGAGTTCAATAACCGTGGTCACCAGGTCTATATTTTCGGACCCGACTACCCTCTTTTACACCCGCCCAAAGAAGAGGGCGTATTTCGGTTTATTTCAGTCCCGGCCCCGACCATGCCGGATTTTGCCCTGCCCATTCCTATTTCGGTCCAGCTTGGTAAAACTATCAGGCACCTTGGGCTTGATATTATTCACAGCCATTCCCCTTTTATGCTTGGCAGCATGGGTGCCCGGGCTGCCAGGCGTTACAAGCTTCCTCTAATTTTTACTTTCCATACTTTATACGATCAATATGTTCATTACTTTCCTTTCGCCAGGCAGGCCTCCAAACAGGTGGTACAGAGGATAAGCCGCAACTTTTGCAACCGGGCCAACAGGGTGGTTGCCCCCTCCCAGCTGATCGTTAGTTACCTGCAACGCATCGGGGTCAAAACCCCGATTGTAAACATCCCTACAGGGGTGGACCTGGATGAATTTACTGACCTTAACCCAAACTGGTTAGAAGAAAATTACGGTATCAAACCTGAAGAGAAGGTCCTCCTTTTTGTGGGCCGCCTCGGCCAGGAAAAAAACGTTACCTTCCTGATCAAGGCTTTCCACACGGTCCAGTCTAGTTTACCGGAATGCCGCCTGGTCATGGTCGGCAAAGGCCCGCAAGAAAACACTTTGCGCAGGATGTGCCGGGACCTTGGCATCCAGGATAAAGTCATTTTTACAGGGGTCCTGCCCCGCCATAAAATAGTGCACTGCTATGCCAGCGCCGATCTATTTGTTTTCCCCTCGGTAACCGAAACCCAGGGCCTGGTTATCGGGGAAGCCAAAGCTACCGGTTTGCCGGTAGTAGCTATTCGCGCTTATGGCCCTGCGGAAATGGTATACCACGGCGAGGACGGCTTTTTGACCGAACCTTCCCAGTCCTCTTTTACCACGGCCATTATTGACCTGCTTGATAACAAGGAGTTATATGACCGGATGAGCCAAAATGCATATAAGAATGTATCTAAAATTTCAGCATCATACTGCGCGGAAAAAATGCTCGATGTTTACCAGGAACTTATCGATCAAAAAGAACATCCCCCCCGTTACCGCTTTTTTACCGGTTGATCGATAAATCCAAAATCGTTATAATTATACATGGTGATGCGGGATGGTGTAGCGGCAGCACGGGTGACTCTGGATCACCAGGCCCAGGTTCGATCCCTGGTCCCGCAGCCACTTTTCGTTATTTTGCTCATATTATTTTTTAGCCAGGCTCTTTTAGCAGGGCTAAATTTTTTCTGCCGCAAGCACATTAAGCCATTATCTTGACAACCTGCATAGACTCAATTAAGATTAAAGCATGATCAGGGAGGATAGTATTGAAGAAGGCTTATGTTTGAAAATATATGCCCGCTGCTTTTTAAACAGCGGGCTTGCTTCATTATTTAATAACAGGGGGTAACAACTATGTGGCAGTTAATATCCGGTTTGGTTTTGATTGGAATTTTCTTTATTCTTGTATTCATGCTAAAACGAGGCTATGAAATTAAAGAACAAGAAAAAGAGCGAACCGATGGTAAAGATAAACGGTAAAGCTGCTTTTTATTGTTCCGGCAGCCCGCCCTCAATGTAGGCAGCTGCTTTTTTCAGCCTCTCCACTGTTCTTTCCCGGCCCAGCAAAGCCATAATATCAAAAAGGCCGGGGCCTGCAGTTCGTCCGGTAATGGCCAGGCGGGTCGGGTGAATCAAACGGCCTGTAGAAATCCCTAGATCTTCACTCAATGATCGGTACAACGCGTCGACAGATTCTTTGTCGTAAGGTTCAAGCTTTTCCAGCTCCTCCGCCGCCCGGCGAACGTGATCGGCCGTATTCTCTTTAGCAAAGTGCTTTTTAACCCCTTTTTGGTCATAATCAAACTGGCCATGGTAAAAATAGGTGGATATTTCGGCCAGTTCCACCAGGGTTTTTGCCCTTTCCCTTACTGTTGCAATAACCTGTTTCAGGTACTCGTAGTCATCATCGTTTAAAGGAGTCTTGACCAGGCCTTCGTGCTCAAAAAATGGTGTGGCTGCCCTGGTCAACCTGTCAAGATCGTATTCCCGGATATAATGGCTGTTCATCCAGCTTAGTTTGGTCACATCGTAAACAGCCGCAGTTTTAGTAACCTTGCTCAAATCAAACCTGTTTACCATTTCTTCCAGTGAAAATATTTCCTCCTCGCCCCCGGCACCCGGCGACCAGCCCAGCAGGGCCATGTAATTTACCAGCGCTTCCGGGAGGTAGCCTTCTGAGTAAAATTCCTCCACCGAGGTTGCTCCATGCCTTTTACTCAGCTTGCTGCGATCAGGAGCAAGAATCATCGGCACATGGGCAAAATATGGCAAATCATAACCAAGCGCATCTGCACACAATTGCTGGCGGGGAGTATTGGAAAGGTGCTCTTCAGCCCGAATGACATGAGTTATTTCCATCTGGAGATCATCAACAATGCTGGCAAAGTTGTAGGTAGGCAGCCCGTTTGATTTGATAATTATTAAATCATCAATATTGGCATTCTCAAAGCTGACCTCTCCCCTGATTTCATCCTGGACTACTGTAACACCTTCATCTGGAGTGAAAAGCCTGATCACCGGTACCCTGCCCTCATTTCGAAGCGCTTCTTCCTGTTCTTCGGACAGGTTCCGGCAGTTACCCGGGTAAAGGTAAGCTTTGCTTTCTTTTTTAGCCTGGGAGCGGCCATCTGCAAGCTCTTCTGCGCTGCAGTAACAGCGGTAAGCTTTCTTTTCGGCAAGCAACCGTTCAGCTTCCCTGGTATATTCATCAAGCCTTTGAGACTGGAAATTTGGGCCTTCATCCCATTCAAAACCCAGCCATTTTAAGGAAGCCAACAGTTTCTCTATATAATCTGAACGGGACCTTTCCAGGTCTGTATCATCAATCCTTAAAACAAACTTTCCCCCGGCGTTGTGCACAAATAAATAGTTAAACAGGGCGGTCCTTGCTCCGCCAATATGCAGCTCACCTGTGGGACTTGGTGCAAATCTTACTCTTACCCCCGCCAAAAGAACACCTCGTTTCCTTCCTGTTAACAATAATCTTCCTGTTATAACTTGTTACCCGAGAATTGAAAGCAGGATCCCGGCTGCGACAGCAGAACCGATGACACCGGCCACGTTTGGACCCATGGCATGCATCAACAGGTAATTGTTTGGATTTTCCTCTTTACCGACAAACTGGGACACCCGGGCGGCCATAGGTACAGCTGATACCCCGGCTGACCCAATCAACGGGTTGATCTTTCCACCGGTAATATAGTTAAGCAACTTGGCCATCAAGACCCCTGTAGCTGTGCCAAAAGCAAAAGCAGCCAGCCCAAGGACAATAATCTTTATAGTATCCGGGGTCAAAAAGTAAGCTGCAGAAGCCTTGGCGCCAACAGTCAACCCCAGGAATATAACCACGATATTGTTCAATTCATTCTGGGCGCCTTTACTTAACCTTTCAGTTACGCCTGTCTCCCTGATCAGGTTGCCGAACATCAGCATCCCCAAAAGCGGCAGAGCTGCAGGGAGCAGTAGTCCGGTCAAAATAATAACCACGATCGGGAAAAGTATCTTCTCCTTCTGTGAAACTGGCCGCAGCTGCTCCATTACGATGGTGCGCTCTTTTTTGTTGGTAAAAAGCTTCATGATTGGCGGTTGGATAATGGGCACTAAAGCCATGTAAGAGTAGGCTGCAATTGCAATCGAACCTAAAAGTTCTGGAGCCAGGCGACTGGCAATAAAGATCGCTGTCGGCCCATCCGCTCCTCCGATAATACCGATTGCGCCTGCTTCAGGGGCGGTAAACCCCAAAAACATGGCCCCCAGGAAGGTGAGAAATATACCAAACTGAGCCGCCGCTCCCAGCAGCAGTGTAATAGGATTGGCAATCAGGGGGCCAAAATCGGTCATAGCCCCGACTCCCAGGAAAATTAAAGGTGGATAAATACCAAGTTCCAGGCCCAGCGATAGGTAATAAAGGAGTCCGCCAACATCACCGCTTGTTCCCGGGTCCATCAGGCCGCCAAGCGGTAGATTGACCAACAGCACTCCAAAACTGATTGGAACCAGAAGTAACGGCTCGTATTTTTTGGCTATCCCCAGGTAAAGCAGAACGCAGGCTATTACGATCATTATTACTTCATTTACTTGCAAGTTTAAATAGCCGGTGCTTCTTAAAAATTCAACCAGTAATTCTGTCATCTTAGCTTAGCCCCTTTCTAGTTCATCGTTAAGTCATTTGCCATGTGTGTCGTCAGGACAGGACAACCAAGGGGTCTCCGCTGTTAACCGAGTCACCTTTCTTGACCAAAACCTGGGAAACATTACCCGGTTGTGAAGCGGTAAGCTCGTTCTCCATTTTCATAGCCTCCAGGACTAACAGCACGTCACCATCTTTTACCGAATCCCCTTCACTTACCTTAACTTCAAGAACCGAGCCCGGCATCGGGGCTTTCAGGGTGTATCCTTCACCTGCAGACGGCGCCGGCTTGGATGCTTCTTCCTGTTTTTGCTCGGCCGCCGGTGCTTCTTTCGCAGGGGCCGGTTTTGGGCTTTCGGCAACAGGCTGTGATCCGGCACCCTGAACCGCTTTTTCAGGCTGCCCTTCCGAATTGCCAGACAATTCTTCAACTTTTACAGTATACGTTTGGTTCTCAACGGTTACCTTAAATGTTTTCACGCTTCTTCTTCCTCCTAATATTTTCTAACTCTAAACTGCTTTCAAGCAGCTCTTTCCGGCCAAAATGTTTCCAACCGCCGCCTCCTGCTCTCCCTGAGGGTTGCACGGCAATGCTAATTGGCCCGGTAAAAGCATGCTCTTGCTCAGTTTGCATGTATTGATATACAGCAGCCAGGATGGCTGCTACGACACGCCCGTTTTCGCCAGGCGGGCTTTCAGTAACACCCTGGGAGGGCTCTGGATCCGCTGCAGCTGTGCTTTCAGGCGATGCCGCAGCCGGTTGTTGGTAGAAAATCCTGTTAAATAAGATTAAAATAGCGTAAAGACCAAAGAGGGTGACCATAACAACTAAAAATCCGAGTACGAGGACCTGTAGTGCAAAGTCTAGATTTTCCATACAGCGCTTGTACCTCCATTCCTCCGTTTAAGCATATTGTATATTGTAGCACTTTCTTAAAGGTATGTAAACGCGAGAACACCGGTCCTTTCGTTTGCATAAACAGGTAATCTGATCCATAATTAAGTTAAGCTTGTTGTTAGCATTAAAATAGCAAGTATTCATTAGTTTTTATTAATGAAAGGAGGTATTTCCGCAAAAGCGGGGTATATATGGCAAAAACATTGATAATTTACCACAGCCGGAGTGGAAACACCCGTAAAATGGCCGAAGCTGTTGCCGAAGGCGCAAAAAATGCCGGAGCAGAAGTAACCCTGAGCGATGTAAAAGACTGTGAACCCGAAGAGCTTCTTGATTACGATGCAATTATAGCCGGGTCGCCGACTTACTACGGGATTGTTGCTGGTGAAATGAAAGATTTTTTTGATCGCAGCGTAAAATTCCATGGCAAACTTGAAGGCAAGGTTGGGGGCGCTTTCGCCAGCGCTATGGCCCTCGGGGGAGGTAATGAAACCACAGTGATGAGCATCCTGCAGATGATGCTTGTGCATGGAATGATTGTCCAGGGCAAAACCAGGAAAAACCATTACGGGGCGGTTTCCATAAACGCACCTGATGAAGAGGCAAAAGAAGAGTGCAGGCAGTTTGGAATCAGGGTGGCTACCCTGGCCGGCAATCTCTTTGATTAAACATTTAAGTGTAAAATGCAGCTTTTTTTAACTGATCAAGGTAATAACCCGCTACAGCCAGGTGCCGTGGGTACCTGGCTGTACGCTCCCGGTCTCCGTGAAAATCTGAACCGCCCGTAACAAGCAGCCCTTTAGAAAGCGCCAGTTCATGGTAGTATTTTTTTTGGGCTGCGCTGTGATCAGGGTGAAACACTTCTATTCCCTGTAAACCCATGGGGATGAGCCTGTCAATTATAGCTTTTCCCAGTTCGCCGGGGTGCGCGATCACTTTCACCGCCTTGACTGCTGTTAACAACTCCATGGCTCGTTTTAACGTCATCAGCTGGCGCGGCACATAGGCCCCGCGGTCGGGGTTCAGGTAAAGCGAAAAAGCTTCATCAAGAGAATGCACATATTTTTTTCTCAGAAGCAACCTGGCCAGGTGAAGCCGCCCTGGGGCAGAATCTCCGGCTTCTGTTAAAACTTCCTGGATGTTAAGCTTGAAACCAAGGTTTTTTAACTTGGCGACAATTTTATCCATGCGGCTGTATCTCTCTTCCCTGATATCTTTTAGTTCTGCGTTCAACTGTTCAGTGTCGCAGGGATAATAACCCAGGATATGTATTTCTCCCTTTTCTTCCAACACGCTCAGTTCCACCCCGGGAACAAGTTCCGGCCCATATTTTTCTGCTGCAGCTATAGCCTCTGGCAAACCCTTTACCGTATCATGGTCGGTCAACCCAATTGCGGACACTCCGGCCCGTTTAGCTACTTCGAATAGCTCAGCAGGGCTGTAGATCCCGTCCGAAGCATTACTGTGCGTGTGGAGATCGACTGGCTTTCCAGTATTCATATAATCCATTCTCATTTACTTTAAAGTTAAACCGCTTTGCGGTCCTTGCTTAAAGTATTATAACAGTACCTGTTAAAACGCACAAAAAAACACCCTTGATAATTAGCAGAACCAAAGGTGTTTAGTGCATCATCGCAGGCTGGTTTTAATGCAGCTTACTTCAACGAGGCTCGATAATCAATTTGATTGCGGTGCGTTCCTCACCGTCAATCTCAATATCCGTAAAGGCTGGTATGCATATCAGATCGATCCCGCCCGGCGCAACAAATCCCCGGGCAATTGCTACTGCTTTTACAGCCTGGTTAAGAGCTCCAGCTCCAATGG
>CAYWIY010000033.1:0-14198 GCA_964458455.1 uncultured Syntrophomonadaceae bacterium
ATTGTTACTTTAGACGTTCCCAGCCAGGAAGTGATCACCCGCGATAACGTTACAACCAGCGTTAACGCCGTTGTATATTACCGGGTTGTTGAGCCAAACCGTGCGGTCAACAATGTTGAAGATTTTCGGATGGCCACCGCCCAGCTGGCCCAGACCACGTTACGAAGCGTGGCGGGACAGGCAGAACTGGACGAACTGCTCTCCGAAAGGGACAAACTGAACGCACAAATTCAAAGCATCCTGGACGAAGCAACCGATGCCTGGGGGATTAAGGTAACAGCAGTTGAAATTAAGGACGTTGTAATCCCCGAAGCGCTGCAAAAGGCTATTTCAAGGCAGGCAACGGCAGAACGGGAAAGAAGGGCTGTTATTGTCCAGGCTGACGGGGAAAGAGAAGCTGCCGGCAGGATTGCCGAAGCAGCCAAGACTCTCAGCACCCAGGAAGGCAGCTTTTATGTCCGCCTGTTGAGGACTTTACCTGAGATTGCCACCCAGCAGGGCAACCTGATTGCCTTCCCTTTACCGATAGAACTGCGGCACCTGCTGCCTGATCCGGCTCAAGTTAGAGTTATGAAGCAAGAAGATAAAGGTGAAGGTGAGGAAGAACAATAATAGTATCATGCCGGTAAACCGACGTGTTAAAAAAAGATAGAGTAAAAAAAATCCCATACCGTACCGCGTTCGTGATTAATCCAGCTGCCGGTGATGGGAAAGCCGGCCGAATAGGGCCGAGGCTGGAAGAAGTGCTGCATCAGACCGGGCAGCCATACCGGGTTTACTTTACCCTTAAAGCGGGTGATGGAACCGGGCTGGCTGCCCGGGCTTGTGATGAAGGTGCTGAGGTGGTAGTTGCTGTAGGCGGTGACGGGACTTTAAAAGAAGTTTTGAACGGTCTTGATCTGGACAAGAACATCCTTGGCGTTATTCCTGCCGGCACCGGCAACGGTTTTATCCGCTCATTGTCCATACCGCTGCAGTGGAAAAAGGCTTTCCAGGGCCTAAACCATTGGAATCCGCGCCGGATTGATATCGGCCGCTTCAACAATGAACTTTTTTTGAATTCTGCCGGCATAGGCCTTGACGGTGCAGTAGCTGAAGCCGCTTCCTCCAGGTACAAGCGTTTTAAGGGTTACCTGGCTCACACTTTTGCCCTGATGGATCAAGCGCCTGCCTTCAACCGTTTTAAATGCATGGTTAGATGCAACGGGCTCCAGTTTGAAGATGATCAAACACTGATTGCCCTTGTAGCCAACGGCCGCTACTATGGCGGTAAATTATGCATAGCTCCCCAGGCATCTGTTGATGACGGCTATCTTGACCTTCTGCTGATCAGGAAACGCAGTATCCCTGAACTGATTGCCACCGGAGTCAGGGTAGCAGTAAGAAAACACCTTTCGAGCAGGGCCGTGATTAAAATGCAGGGCCATAACTTTTACATCAGAACATCGCGAGAACTGCCTCTACAAATAGACGGTGATGTCACTTTTACCGACTCCTTTAAAGTAGCGATAATACCTTCTGGCCTGAGGGTACTGGCCCCTGCATCCAGAGTTTGATTTCATACACTTCATACACATGTAAAATCATTTTTATTTAAACCTATTGATAAAAGCACGAAGAATGGTTATAATATCATAGCGAAGGATAACATAAACATGCGAGCGTGGCGGAATGGCAGACGCGCTAGGTTCAGGACCTAGTGGGCTTTACGCCCGTGGAGGTTCAAGTCCTCTCGCTCGCACCATCACATAGGCGCCCAAATTTGGGCGCTTTTTTATTTGGCGACAGCAAGAGAGTGTATCCGGCTTTTAATTATTTCCTGGTATGTTATGATCTAATTATGAAACCGGAAGCACTGGAAAGAGAACTTTTCGCCCGGATCTGAAGGGGATAAAAAGTAAATTGGCGAATATACTTGTATAGGCCAGAAAAGATTGTATTAAATACTTTCAGGAAAAGCAGTAAGGCCTGGATTAAAAACAACAGGCCCGTTACAGGGAGGTATTATCATGACAGAAGCTGTTATTGTGAGCGCTGTAAGAACAGCTGTAGGCACATTTGGCGGATCGCTTAAAGATATCAGTGCAGTTGAACTGGGGACCGTAGTCATAAAAGAAGCCCTGGAAAGAAGCGGCGTTAAACCCGAACAGTTAGATGAGGTCCTGATGGGATGCGTGTTGCAGAGTGGCCTGGGGCAAAATGTAGCCAGGCAAGCCTCGCTAAATGCCGGGGTGCCGTTTGCAGTTCCCTGCACGACTGTTAACAAAGTCTGTGGTTCAGGTTTAAAAACAATTAATATGGCCGCTGCTGCCGTTTCAAGCGGAGAAGCTGATATCGTTATGGCCGGAGGAACAGAAAATATGAGCGCAGCCCCCTATGCGATCCAAAAAGCCCGCTGGGGAGCAAGGATGGGTGATGCTCCTGTAACCGATCTGATGGTAAAAGACGGCCTTTGGTGCGCAATAGGTGATTACCATATGGGTATTACAGCCGAAAATATCGCTGAACGGTACGGCATCAGCCGGGAAAAACAGGACCGGTTTGCCCTGAAAAGCCAGGAAAAGGCGCACTCGGCCATAGAAAGCGGCCGGTTTCAGGATGAAATTGTTCCTGTCAATATACCGCAGCGCAAAAAAGAACCTGTAAAATTCAAAACCGACGAACATCCCCGGAAAACATCAATGGAAGCACTGGCCAGGTTGCGCCCGGCATTTAAACAAAATGGAACCGTTACGGCAGGCAATGCTTCCGGTATTAACGACAGTGCAGCTGCAGTGATAATTATGAGCAGAAAAAAAGCTTCAGAACTCGGTTTAAAACCGCTGGCAGTAATTAAAAGCTTTGCTTCTGCCGGTGTAGATCCTGCGGTGATGGGGACCGGGCCGATTCCGGCTACCCAAAAAGCCCTGGAAAAAGCCGGTTGGTCAATTGATGATCTTGAACTGGTGGAAGCCAACGAAGCATTTGCCGCGCAGGCCCTATGCGTGGTCCAAGAGCTGGGACTGGATCCGTCTATAGTCAACGTCAACGGAGGAGCAATCGCTATAGGCCATCCAATCGGGGCCAGCGGCGCCAGGATCCTTATTACCCTGCTATATGAAATGCAGAAAAGAGATGTCAAACGCGGACTGGCCACCCTTTGCATTGGAGGCGGCCAGGGAATTGCCTGTACAATAGAACGAGATTA
This sequence comes from uncultured Syntrophomonadaceae bacterium, assembly GCA_964458455.1. Taxonomy (GTDB): domain Bacteria; phylum Bacillota; class Dethiobacteria; order DTU022; family DTU022; genus B1SED10-74M. The sequence continues at coordinate 3,188 of CAYWIY010000033.1, forward strand.
AAAAGGAGGTTGTTTAGTATGGCACTGGATATGAAAGGCAAAGATATCGTCTCGATTCATGAGCTAAACCGAGAAGAGATTGACCAGATTCTTGATACATCACAGACCCTGAAAATGAAAGACAAGCTCAAAGAAATCTATCACCCATTAAAGGGCAAAACACTGGGAATGATCTTTCAAAAGTCTTCCACCAGGACCCGGGTTTCTTTCGAAGTGGGGATATGGCAGTTAGGAGGTTACGCCCTGTTCTTGAGCGCCAATGATTTGCAGCTGAAGCGAGGAGAGACATTAGCCGATACTGCCAGGAACCTGAGCCGCTACCTGGACGGGGTGATGATCCGGACATATGATCACCAGGACATAGTTGATTTTGCCGAATACAGTTCCAAACCAGTAATAAACGGATTAACAGACCTCCTGCACCCCTGCCAGGTCCTTTCCGATCTTTTTACTATCCAGGAAAAGAAAAGAGGCTTAAAGGGGTTAAAGCTGACCTATATCGGTGACGGTAACAACATGGCTCACTCCCTGATGTTTGGAGCAGCCAAGGTGGGCATGGATATTTCAATTTGCTCACCTTCCGGTTTTGAGCCCGATCCGGAGATCACCAGGCTGGCCAGGCTTGATGCTTCTAAGACCGGGGCCAATATCGTGATTGATGATGATCCTTCTCAAGCCGCTCAATCAGCTGATATAATATATACTGACGTTTGGACCAGTATGGGCATGGAAGGTGAAGAAGAAAAGAGGCTGGAAAGCTTTTCTCGCTACCAGGTCAACAGTTCTTTGCTGGAAAAGGCCAATGAAGATGTGCTGGTTATGCACTGCCTTCCGGCTCACCGGGGGGAAGAAATAACCGATGAAGTAATTGATGGCCCGCACTCGATTGTGTTTGATCAGGCAGAAAACCGCCTCCATGTCCAAAAGGCAATCATGGCATTGATTATGTAGAATCAAAAAGATAGCAAAAATATATTGTTCTTTGTAGGGATGTTTATAATAAACTGTATTTTATAGATTGCAAATGAGAGGTTGTGACAATGGAAAAAGAACAAGAACCAAACCTGGTGATAAACCTTGGCCTCGATATAGGTGTTTTTTCGGCCAAAGGTGTGCTAATAGATGATGGACATATAAATAAAGTACAATTCCCAACCGCCGGGCGGCCGGTTGAAGCCGCGCAGAAATGCATAGACAAGCTTCTTGCAGGCAAGCGAGCCCGCTACGTAAAGGTGGGCGTTATGGGTCAAAACGGCAAAATGGTTGCCGAAGGGCTGGGTATTAAGCATTTTTTGGAGATTGAAGCGCTCCAGGCCGGCCTGGTTTACCTGCAGATCAAAGCCGATTATGCCCTTTCCCTGGGCCATGAGAATATTCATTACCTGGAACTGGATGAAAATAACCAGATTAGCTTTTTTAGCCGCAACGGACAGTGTGCGGCCGGCAGCGGTTCATTCTGGTACCAGCAGGCCACCAGGATGGGCTATAACGATCGCGAGCTGGCAGAAATCGCCGTCCAGGCTGAGTCTGCAGTACCCATTTCCGGCCGCTGCGCGGTATTCGCCAAATCCGACATGACCCATGCTATTAATGAAGGCGCTACTCAAAGCGCAGTAGCAGCCGGTATGGGCAGAGCCCTGGTAGAAAATATCGTTACAAGTGTAGTCCAGAATCGTTTTCAGGAGCCTGGAACCCTGGTAGCGGTAGGCGGCGTGGCTAATAATAAAGCAGTACTAAAATACCTTGACGAATTTGTGCGCTCTGAAAACATAACCTTAAATATTCCTGAGGACCATGAATATATTAATGCTATTGGCGCTGCGATCAAGGGGGAGAAGTTGCAGTATGACCAGCTGATCAGCAAACGGCTGGTAACTACAGAGTATAACCCCGACAATCCTCTTCCACCTTTAAACCCTGAACAGGTCCGCTATCTTGGCAGCAGTTCCTCTGCTTCAGAATATGACCTTTCCCAGGTTTATCTCGGTGTAGACTGCGGCTCCGTATCTACCAAGTGCGTCTTGCTCGACCGGCAGGGACACAAAATAGGCGGCGTATATTTGCCCACAACCGGACGCCCGGCCCTCCAGGTCCTGGAGCTAATGAAGGAAGTAGAGAAAAATCATGGAACCATGATTGGGGATGCGCCGATCGTGGCCTGTACAACCGGATCAGGACGGTTCTTATCACAAAAAATTTTGAATGCCGAATATGCTGTGGACGAAATCACCTGTCAGGCTGAGGGAATAAAGAGCCTCTTCGAGGATGATTCAACTCTTTCCATAATCGAAATAGGCGGAGAGGATTCCAAGTTTATACAGCTTCATAACGGGATCCTCTATGATTACAACATGAACCCGGTCTGTGCCGCCGGTACCGGCACGTTCCTGGAAAATTTAGCCGAGCTGCTTGGAATCAGCATCAAGGAAGAGTTTTCCGAAAAATCTTTTTCCGCCGAATACGCTGTCGATTTGGGAGACATCTGCACCCTTATTTCGCAGTCAATTCTGGCTTCCGCATCAGCCAGGGGACTTCCCCTGAATGAGCAGCTTGCCAGCCTGGCCTATTCTTCGGCCCAAAATTACCTCAGTAAAACCGTAGATAAACGACCGCTGGACGGCAGGGTCGTTTTTGCTGGAGCTACGGCTAAAAACCATGCTTTAGCCGCTGCCATGGCCGCTATTTGTGAAAAGACAGTGTACGTACCTCCGGAACCGGAATTGACCGGGGCCCTGGGCAGCGCCTTGATGGCCAGGCAGTTTCACCAGCGGGGCTATGATAGCAATTATTCTTTCCGCAACCTGTCTGCCGTCAGCCAGTATACAAATGAGAAGAAGCCCTGTCGCGCGGAATGCAGGCATGATCATAACTGCATCCTAAACGTTATCAGCTTCCCGGATGGCAAAACATTTATTTACGGCGATCGCTGTGGGCGTTACTCCAGCATGGATAAAAAGAAAGAAGGGGTAGACCTGCCCGATTATTCTACAAAGCGCAGCAACCTTTTTCGCCAGGCAGCAGATGAAACAGAAGGCGACGGCCCCCGGGTAGGTATTGCCCGCAGCGGACTATATTATGATTACTATCCATTCTGGGCTTCTTTTTTCCGTAACCTGGGTTGTTCTATAGTCCTATCCGGTGAAAGTACTGCTGATACCCTGCATAAAGGCAAGGTAAGACTTGATTCGGAAATGTGCTATCCGATGAAAGTTATTGTCGGGCATTACCAGGACCTGAAAGAAAAAGACCCGGACTATATCTTTTTGCCTGAAGTTGTTAACTCAGAAGATCTCCCCTGGGCTGAAGAATGGCCGCGCAACTTCGTGTGTCCGCTGCTGCAGACCCTGAGGGGAACAGTTATGAATTCGATCGAGTTTGAACCGGAAAAGGTGCTCTATGCCCAGTTAAACTATAAAGATGGTTTTGAGGGGATCAAGGAACAGCTCGAGCCGGTAGCCCGCAAATTTCTCGGTCAAGACTTCAGCTATGCCCGGCTTGATGAAGCAGTGCGTTCCGGTTATGCCGCCCAGGCTTTTTTCAAGAAACAGCTGGCTTTTGCTGCAAGTGAAATGCTTGAGGATCTTAAAGCCAACTCTGATCGGGCGGCCGTAGCTTTCTTGAGCCGACCCTATACCCTGTACGATGATTTTATATCCAAAAAGTCGATGCGCTACGCCCGTGAGAGCGGGTTAATGGCCGTACCTCATGAATATTTCGTTGCCTACCTCGAAGCCTGGTATCAAGGGGATTTAAGCTCACCCTACCTGGACCCGTACCGGGAAGAATTGATGGAGTACCTACGAAACCAGGTTAAGAAAATTCACAATCTCTATCCGGCCCAGCTGCAGCGAATTCTTTCAGCAGTGCTATTGATCAACTTTTTAAACCAGAAAGCTGATGAAACAGGCCTGCCCCAGGTTAACATGATCTTTTTGGACCCCTTCAAATGCGGTCCAAACGCTATGCTCAGGCATTATTTGAGGGACATAACCAGCTACCTTCGCTTGACCCTGGATGAACACACAGCTCCGGCCGGTATGATCACCAGGCTGGAAGCTTTCCGCAATACCTGCCTGTCCAAGGAGGAATCGCGGGCACCGGCAGTTCCTTCCTCTGCTACCCGTAGCGTAAGCGAAGGAGACTGGGAAAAAATATTAATCCCTGATATGACCAAACATTCCAGTGTTTTTGCCTCTATCTTCAGAAGCTGCGGTATGGAAGCAGAAGTACTGCCCCGGGGTAAACCGGGCGATCTTTCACTGGCCCAGCGCTATGTGAACGGAGAAGAATGCCTGCCCTTCATTCAAAACCTGCAGGATTACCTGCAGCACCTGAATTCAAAGGGTTCCACCAACGGTGAAGTGTTTTTCCAGGGCTGGGCTTGCGGTCCCTGCCGCTACGGCCTATATGCCCCGGCCCAAACCCTGGCTATCCAGAGAGCTGGCTTCGGCGAAAGGAAAGTTTGTGCCGTCCAGTTCGGTGATGTGGCCAAACGCTTCGGTTACCCCCTGGTCATCGGCCTTTACAACGCCTTACTGGCTATGGATCTTTTATACAAGATGCTGCACCGGGTTCGGCCTTATGAACTTGAACCCGGCGCAAGTGATCAAATGTTTGATTACTACAGCAACAAGCTAACCTCCCTGCTGGAGAATTATAATGTACCATTATACAGCCTGATCTCCGGCAGTTATAGAAAGCCGCTGGAGAACCTGATCAAGGAAGCGGCGGAAGAATTCAGCCGGATCCCCGTAGATGAGAGCAAGGTAAAACCAAGGATCCTGCTGGGTGGTGAGTTTTACGTGCGTATGGATGATCGCTGCAACCAGGAAGTGATTAAAAAAATCGAGGAAGCCGGGGGAGAGGTCTGCCTGGCCCCGGTGACCGAAATTTTTACGTACACCATATACATCGATTACCACGAAACCCTGCAAGCTTACAGGCTTAAACGCAGGCCGGCCGATTATATTAAGCAAAAGATGTATAAAATTCTGATCAACCTGGCCCATCGCGATGAAGTGGCCCTGGAAAACGCAGCAGGGCCTCTGCTTGAGGATCTACATGAACCCGCTCCATGGGAAATCATGGAACATGCTGTCAAATATGTGTCCCGGCACTACGGTGGAGAACCACCGATGACCATCGGTCGTGCTGCTGCTTTCAGCAGCAGGGACAGGGTTGCCGGCGCTATCTTTGTCGCTCCATTTACCTGTATGCCAAGTTCGGTTGTCGAAGCACAACAGGGCCTTTTGCAGGATGAACTAAATATACCGGTAGTTACCGTTTACTATGACGGCAAGGAAAACGCTAACCGTGATGAAATGGTAGAAGGCCTGGTCTTTCAAGCCCGCCAGAAGCTTAACGGGGATCTGCCGGTTCCAGATGCAGAATATCAGCTGCCCTGACCCTCCGGCCCCGGACTGTTCCGGAGCTGAAAATAATATTACTGCCGGCGGGATCAACGCGTAACGGAATCCCGGTGAATACTTCCCGCCCGGTTCCGGTAAAAACTGTTACCCTCAAAACCCGGCGGCCGGTAAAAGCCTGTTCGAATATTTGCTGCAGCCGTTCCCGTTCTTGCTCATCAAGTTCAGGACGGCTGCTTTCATCTGCCCGTTTTTTTTCGGTACTCTGCTCCTGCAAGCTGCCCCGGTGTTCAGGAAGCATCATTTTGCTGCAGGCAAACTGCTGGTTGATTTTTTTGCTCACGAATCATGCCCCCCAATTTTGCCGGCTCGCTGTAGGAACTGAGCTCCCGGCTTGAGCGATGCCGCTTTGAAGATGCTGGTTTTGCCAAAACGCTCACGGAGCAGGTCAGCCACTTCGGCCAGGATTTTTTCTCTTTCGCTGCAGCTGGAAACCGGGAGGCGGAGTTGACGATATGAGCTTAGCCCGCTTAAGCTTATGCCCACTGCCCGCACCGGTTTTTGGTCCCAGTGCTTGCGGAACAGATCAAGGACGGTAGGGTAGACTTCCGCCGCTACTGCCGCCGGATCCGGGAGTTTCTTTTGCCGCGAAAAACCGGTAGGATAATCGAAATCGGCCCCTTTGCAGTAGAGGTGAACGGTAGACCCTACCTTGCCGTGCCGGCGCACCCTGAAGCATACCTCCTCGGTCATTTCCAGCAGGACCAGTTCAATTTCTGTCTGTTTGCGGTAATCCCGGGGCAGGGTGGCCGTGTGGCCAATACCTTTTTGCTCGTTAATTACCTCCGGTTCTACCGTGGAATAGTCTATACCATGGGCATTAAGCCACAGCACTTCTCCGTTGATTCCCCAGCGGCGGCGCAGCATTTCCCGGGGTAGCCCAGCCAAATGGCCGATGGTGCGCACCCCGATACGGTGGAAGTTCTTTTCCATGCGGTGCCCCACCCCGAACAAAGCGCTAACAGGCAGCTCCCAGGTATAACAGGCATAATTGGCGCTGTTCAGTTCGAAAAAAGCTTCCCGGCTTTTTTTTGCGAAACAGTCACAGGCCATTTTGGCCTGGAGCAGGTTTTCGCCCATGCCAATGCGGCAGCGAATGCCGGTTTCTTCCCATACCTGGTTGTTTACGGCAGCGGCAATTTCTTCCGGCGAGCCGAAAATTTTTTCAGAGCCGGTAAGATCGAGAAATTGCTCGTCGATGGAATAAGGGAGGACCCGGTCGGTGTACTGTTCGAAGATCTTTGTTATGCGCAGGGAATAATCGATATAAGTTTGCATGTGGGGATGGACGAAAACTACCCACGGGCAAAGGCGCCGGGCTTCCCAGGCCGGTTGCCCGGTTTTGACGCCGAAAGACTTTGCTTCCCGGCTGGCAGCAAGGACAATGCCGTGGCGTAGGGCCGGATCACCGCACACCGCTACCGGCTTACCCCGCAGAGCAGGATTTTGACTCATTTCTACGCCGGCGTAAAAAGATTCCATATCGGCCAGGAAAATAACTTTGGACCGCACAGCTTCTCGACCACCCATTAGGCGAACTTATGTTTGCATAATCCATTATAACTTGCCGGGGGAAAAAAGAAAAGGGGGGAGTCGGGCCGGCTGTTCAGGCTGCTATAACCTTCCCGTGTAGTTTTTCCTGCTCCTGCTAATGCTGGAAACTCAATTACAAATCCTGATATATCAATTATAATGTACTAAAGCAGGCCTGCTTGCAGACGCAGGCCTGGCTAAACTATAACCGCAGGAAGGATTTAATTAATCGTGGAACAATTATCCATATACCGTTCTATAGGGTTTAGTTACCCTGCTGTTATATCCTTCTACGGGGCAGGCGGCAAATCCAGCCTGCTTCAAAAGCTGGCCTGTGAAATAGCCGCTTCCGGGGGGAAGGCCCTGCTAACTACCACTACCAAAATTTACAGGCCGCCAGGTTTGCCTTTATTCTGCGAGCCGGATCCGGATCGAGCAGTAGAAAAATTGCATGAACATTTTGCTTCAGAGAGTTTAGCCGTCCTGGGTGGAAGCGTTTTACCTGATGGAAAAGTTGAAGGTATCGATCCTGAACAGATTGTTTTTTTGCGCAATCAACTGCAGGTGCCGGTTCTGGTTGAGGCTGACGGTGCCAAAGGCAGATCTCTGAAAGGATACGCCTCTTATGAACCTGTGTTGCCGACCGGTTCAGATTGGATAATTCCGGTGCTGGGCGGCGATGCCCTGGGAAAAAGCATATCTACTGCCAATACCCATCGTGTCGAGAATTTTTCTGCAGCTACGGGGGCCAGGGAAGGAGACATAGTGACAGAACAGATCCTTGCCAGCTCCTTTCGCTATATGCTGGAAGCCGGTTTAGCCCAGGCTCCGCGGGCTCAAGCCTGCCTGGTTATAAACAAAGGGGACTTGCTAGTTAACCCCGGGGCGGTAGCCCTTAATACCGCCAACCTGCTCAGTAATACAATCAAACCATGCCCGCCCGGCAAATTGATGGTTACAGAAGCCCTGCAGCCCGATCCGGTAATAATCACTTTAAGCCTGCGCTCAACCGGATCTCCGGTTATGGTTTCATGTATTATCCTGGCTGCAGGGACATCTACCAGGATGGGGCTGGACAAAATTTCTTTGAAAGCAGGAGGGAAAACCCTCCTGGAGCAAACCATTGAGCAAACTGCGGTATCAGGCTTTAATGATATAATTGTTGTCACTGCCTCCGGCAAGAATAATAATGTGCCTCCACAACTTAAGGCAGTTCAAAACTGTGATGTTTCAATAAGAATCATTGAAAACCACAATTATCAAGAAGGAATGGCTTCTTCCCTAAAAACAGGCTTACGGGCTATTAACCCTAAAACCCAGGGAGTATTGTTCGCCCTGGCCGATCAGCCCCATATACCAGCACCGATTTATAATAAAATCCGCGATAAATTTTCAAAAAACCTTGCTCTGGCCACTTTTCCTCTTTACAGGGACATTAGAGGAAACCCCGTGCTTTTTGACCGAAGAACCTGGCCGGAATTAATGAAGCAGAGTGGAGACAGGGGAGGAAAAGCCGTAATGGAGAAGCTTAAACCGGAGCAGGTTGATTGCGTTGAAGTTAAAACCCCTGCGGTGCTCTGGGACATAGACAGCCCTGATGATTATTTTACCTACCTGGACAGTTTACAAAGTTAATTAAAAAATAGAAGGGATAGCCACAGCAGGTATAAGCTGCCACCAGAAAAAAAGGACGACTGCCGATCTGCAGCAACGCCCTTTTATATTTTACTCTGTTCTCAGTTTTAATTAAATGTTGCTTCTTTTTTATTTTCTGTGATTGTTTTCAACATGCTATGTTCGTCGCTGCTCAGAACACGCTCCACATCTAAAATGATTACCATCCGATCATTTATTTTTGCTACCCCTATAATCAGTTCAGTGCGTTCTCCGGCAATATGAGCTGGAGCATCCTGGATATCTTTTTCCGGGAGGCTGACTACCTCACTGACAGAATCAACAATAATACCAAAAACCCGATCATCGACTTCAGCAATAATGATCCTGCTTTTTTCGGTCTGCGCTATTTTTTCCATGCCAAACCTCTTGCGCAAATCTATTACCGGTATCACCTCTCCACGCAAGTTAATTACCCCTTCTACGAAGTAAATGGAACGAGGCAGAGGGGTAACATGGACCATTTTTAGGACTTCGCACACATTATTAATATTGCATGCAAATTCTTCGTCTCCGAGCATAAATACTACGAGCTGAACTTCGTTGGTTTTTGTCTCTTCATTCATCTTTAAACCTCCTGCATTGGTTCTTCATTATTCGCATTTAAATTTTTGCAGTTCACTGGAGAGCTTTTCTGCTGAAGCCCGAAGTTCCTCGGCGGTTGCAGCCATTTCTTCCATAGTCGAAGATTGTTCTTCTATAGAAGCTGCCATTTCTTCACTGCCGGCACTTAATTCCTGGGCTGCTGAAGCCGTCTCTTCTACCTGCTTAGAGATGCCCTGGACTGCATCCAGGATTTCCGAGAAAGTCGAACCGGTCCTGGAAACAACCTCGGTGCCTGACTCAACATCTTTTACGCCCTCATTCATACTTTCCAGGGCCTTTTTACTTTCTTCCTGGGTTGAAGTGATCAGGTTTCCAATTTCCTGTGCCGCTTCTGCCGATTGTTCGGCCAGCTTTCGAACTTCCTCTGCCACTACGGCAAAACCGCGTCCCTGTTCACCCGCCCTGGCTGCTTCAATAGCAGCATTTAATGCTAACAAGTTGGTTTGATCGGCAATATCAGTGATCACTCCAAGGATTTTGCCTATATCATTGGAGCGTTGATCGACTTCATTGATCACTTCCTGCAACTCACTAACCCGGTTATTGATAACTTGCATCTGGTTAACTGCTTCATCAATGGCCTTATTGCCCTCTTCTGCCCGCTCCAAGATCCTGGAGTTGGTTTCGGCCATGGCCTGTGAATTAGAGCTCAGGTTCTGAGCATTGCTAGAAAATTCATTGGTAGAAGCAGACACTTCTTCAAGGGAAGAGCTCATCTCCTCAGAAGCCGACGAAACCGATCCGCTTCCGTTATTTACATTGGATGCTATATCCATGGCTCCTCCAATGATCCCCCTTAAATTATCGATGAAACTATTGAAAGCAGAGGCCAGGTCAGCAAGTTCATCTTTGCCACGCACTTCCAGCTGCTGGGTTAAATCCCCGCCCTGGGTAGCAAGCGCTTCCATACGATCGGCCATTACACTTAAAGGTTTTGATATGCCTCGATTTAACATGGCCACTATAAAAAATACAATAACTACCGAGATCCCGATTACTGCAAAAATAATCGTGGTGGCAAAATTTTCTTGTTGCTCCGCCGCTTCAGATAGAACGGCATTCTCTTCTTCCAGTACAGAGTTTAAATTGTTAAATAAAACATGCAGCTCATCAATGGTAGGGAGAGTTTCTTCTTGGAAAATTGACATGGCTTGTTCTAGCTGCGCTTCGCTACCGCCCTGCAGGTTAACTATTTCATGGGCTGACTCATGTAATAACTGGTGCGGATCTTCCAAAGCATCAAATGCTTCTCTAAACTCTGGTGAGGCCTGTTCATAATCCCTTGTGTTTCGGAATTCATAATACCAATTGCCGAAATCGCACATGGTATAATCAAGCTCACCGGTGAAATTCTCTTCCATGAGAAGTGAATTTCCCAGTTCATTTAACCAGACAAAATGCTGATTCAAATTATCACTTGCTTGGTTGATCTGTTCCTGGTTGCGTTGAACCCTTTCCATGCTATCCCCAGTAATATTGAAACTATACAAGGCAAAACCACCAATGACAACCATCAGAATCAATACAAAGCCAAAACCGAGTAACAGTTTATTTCGGACCGTCATTTTCATATGATCACACCTTCCTTGACTTAGATAGACTCACAATGCCCACTATACATCCAGAATCAGGTTATTGATTTCAAAATATAAACCATTGACTTATCTACGTTTTGCTCACCTCGTTTCCAGGTTATATAAAGAGTATATAAGTACAGTTTATTTAGTATATGGGGAAAGTCCCCATGAACGGTGATTTATATCCCCATTTTT
>CAYWIY010000033.1:14298-20620 GCA_964458455.1 uncultured Syntrophomonadaceae bacterium
ATCCCCATTTTTTTATCGCTCTCTCATATGTATTAATTACCAGAACTGTTTCATGTTAAGTCAAAAAATTGTAAGACAAAGCATAAAAAAATAGAGATTAATTATTGCTAGATAGTGCCGATAATTATTACTAAGGGGAAAGGGGTAAAGGAGCAAAAGCAAGCTGCGGCATCATAACGACCTTAACTTAACTCTAACAATAAGGCTTTTTTTTAATATACAACATTATTAAAATTACATTAAATAAATAATAATTAAAATAATATTGACTTGCGGGTATTGATCATGTATATTTTAAACAACAAAGTGTCTTTAAATACCTGCACGAAAAGGCAAACCTGTCGAAAGGCAGGGGCGCAAAGCTACAGGGTCTAAGGCTCTTAACTGAGCTAAGACAGCCTGGCTGCCGAAACAGGTATTGTTTTTTTCTTAAACTATTACAAACATAAGGAGTTGACATGTTATGAATGAAGAAGTTTTAGGAGTCGATATTGGTTATGGTTTTGTGAAAGGGTTTGATGGTCAGAATGAAATTGTATTCCCCAGTGTGGCCGGGATAGGCAGGGATATTTCATATCAGTCCCAGCTGACGACCTATCAGTCTCCACTGGACACACTTGCCATTGGCTATAACGGGAAAAAGTATTTTATTGGGGATTACGCGATCCGCCAGAGTTCCATTCCCAGCCGCTCACTGGACATCAAGAAACCTGAAGATTTAAACACCCTGCTTCTATTTTTGACTACACTCGGGCTTTACAGCAACGAACCAAACCAGGAATTCAACATAGTCACCGGACTGCCCACAAACTATATATTAAGTTACCAGGAACAACTGAAACATATTTTGTCAGGTGATCACCACATCAAGCTGCGCATTAAAGGCCGGGACGAAGAAAGGAACATGAGCGTTAATGGGGTTAACATCGTTCCTCAGCCTTTTGGAACCCTGTTTAACCTGGTTTTAAACGGCAACGGCGAAGTAGCCGACCATGAAATGTCTAAAAAAGTAGTTGGAATCGCCGACATAGGCTTCAAAACAGCCGACTTTGTCGTTTCTGATTCCCTGGAATTCGTGGATAGGCTTAGCTCTTCTTCGATTAATGGAATGGTCAGCGCTTACGAAATTATTGCGGCCATGATCAGGAGCAGGTATAAAATTGATAAAAAAGATTATGAGCTGGATCAAATAGTAAAGAACAAAACAATCAAAATTGCCGGTGTAGATCATGATATTAGTGATATTATTTCAGAAGCATTTTACAACCTGGCCTCCAAGATCAAAACTGAACTGGACTCGCTCTGGGATTACCGCGAATTAGATACCATTATCTTAACCGGCGGAGGTGGAGAAGCGCTCTCCGAATACTTGATCCCCAAATTCAATAATATGGTCCTGGTTCCTGACGCCCAGTTTGCCAACGTAAAAGGGTTTTGGAAGCTGGCCCGGAACAGGAACGGTGAGTATTAAGAATAATCAGGTTTAAAAGTGACTTTTTATAATTTACAGGCGGGGGTGACCCCGCTTGTTTATGTAAAAATATAAGCACCACAACATAAGAACTCATCATATCGCAGCTCAATATTGGTATTGGTAGTGTAAACTTTAGGTAGGTATTGGGCAATTTGACTATCAACGGGTTAAGTGTTATACTCTTAAAAAGGTTATTTCCATATTATAGGCGTATAACCGAATGCTCTTGTTTTGGCCGTACGGCTGGAAATAACCTTTATTTAACCGGGTTTAAAAGCAGAAAGAGGTATAAAAAATATTTTAGGATATAAAACCACGAATAGCGAAACCTGTGATAATTTAAAGGCTCCAGCACAAGAGCTTTTTTTATTCCAACAACCTTCCAGGACCAAACAAAACTATTACTATAAACATGAAGCGCTTCACCTTATCATCAGGCAGCATAATTTTTTTATGGACAGCTCTGAAGTACCGGTCTGATGTAATTTAACTAAAACCTTAACTGTTGCTTTTATTAGGCCGTCATATACCGGAAATAAGCTATACATAAGTTATAAAGTAAAGGAGTAAACTTCTAGGTCATGAAAAACAAAAATCTTGAAGTATATGGTATTGGCAACCCCTTGATTGATGTCCTGGCCCATGTGACCGACAGCGATATCGAAACCCTGAACCTGGACAAAGGAACCATGACCCTGATCGATACCGAGCGGGGAAATGAAATATTAAAACATATAGAGGGTTATGACAAAAAGTATGACTGCGGCGGATCGGCCCCAAATACAATGATCACGCTGGCTGCCCTGGAAACTGAAACGGCGCTGGCCGGTATGGTAGGAAAAGATGAGCTTGGTGACATTTACGAAAAACGACTTAAAGAAAAAGCCGTTATTTCAGACCTTTCGACCAGTTCTGTGGAGACTGGAAGCTGTATTGTGCTGGTAACTCCTGACTATGAGCGGACAATGAGTACCAGGCTGGGCGCCTGCCGGGAATTTGGACCTGCAAATGTAAACCATGAAAAAATTGCAGAAGCCCGGTATTTATATTTTACCGGCTACATGTGGGATACCGAAAATCAAAAGAAAGCTTTAATGGATGCTATCAAGACAGCCCGCAAGGCAGGCACAAAAGTCGCTTTCGACTTAGCTGATCCATTCGTAGTGGAAAGGCATTATGATGACTTTACCCGCCTCATCAGAGACAGCGTTGATATTTTGCTGGCTAACCGCGAGGAGTCAAAACTAATGCTGGGTTACGATGATCCCGAAAAAGCATCCCGGGAGCTGGCGAAAAATGATGTTGTTGCCGCAGTCAAAAACTGTGCCGACGGCTCCTGCATAGGGTGTGCCGATGGGGAATGTATAACCGTAGATGCCTACAGGGTTGATGCCGTTGACAGCACCGGAGCAGGTGATAATTATGCAGCAGGATTTTTATACGGCTTGATCAAGGGTTATTCTTATGCCGATTCCGGAAAGCTGGCCTCTTTTATTGCAGCCCAAATTGTAAGGCAAACCGGGGCTCAATTTAGCGAAGAGAGCAGCCTGGAAATTCGAAAAGCCATTGCCGAAGAGCTGTGGCGATAAAATAATATTTTACCAGGAGGGATATATTTTTAAATGAGTGAGAAAACTAAGATGGAATACAAGGTAGCCGATTTAAGCCTGGCGTCTTGGGGAAGAAAAGAAATTGAAATGGCGGAAAAAGAAATGCCTGGATTAATTGCAACCAGGGAAAAGTACGCCTCGGAAAAACCGCTTAAGGGTTTGCGCATTACGGGCAGCCTTCATATGACTATTCAAACAGCAGTACTGATTGAAACACTGGTTGAACTCGGCGCTGAAGTCCGCTGGGCCAGCTGTAATATTTTCTCCACCCAGGATCAAGCTGCTGCCGCCGCCGTAGTTGGGCCTCCCGAAAAAGGAGGAACAGAAGAAGATCCCAAAGGTGTACCGGTTTTTGCCTGGAAAGGTGAAACTCTTGAAGAATACTGGTGGTGTACACACCAGGCTCTTAACTGGCCTGGCAATAAAGGCCCCCATCAGATAGTTGACGATGGAGGGGATGCCACCCTGTTGATCCACCGGGGATACGAAGCGGAAGAGAACCCGGCCATGCTGGATGAACCGACTTCAAACAAGGAGCTGCAAATTGTTAATAAACTCCTTAAAGATATCCAGGCTGAGAATTCCAACTACTGGCATTCGGTGGTTACTGATGTCAGGGGAGTAAGCGAAGAAACGACAACCGGTGTAAACCGCCTTTACCAGATGGAAAGGGATAAAACACTATTGTGCCCGGCTATTAACGTTAATGACTCGGTGACCAAGGCCAAATTTGACAACATCTACGGATGCCGTGAAAGCCTTGTAGACGGTATCAAACGGGCCACAGACGTGATGATTGCCGGTAAAACCGCTTTTGTAGCCGGCTTTGGCGATGTCGGGAAAGGCTCTGCCGAAGCGCTGGAAGCATTAAAAGCAAAAGTCCTGGTATCAGAAGTAGACCCGATTTGCGCCCTGCAGGCCGCCATGGCTGGATATTCGGTTGTTACTATTGAAGATGCCCTGCCCCTTGCAGATATATATGTAACGTCAACCGGCAATAAAGACGTTATCAGGGTTGAGCACATGGAAAAAATGAAAGATATGGCTATAGTATGCAATATCGGCCATTTCGACAATGAAATCCAGGTTAACGAACTTGAAAACTACCCGGGCATAAAGAAAGTTAACATCAAGCCCCAGGTGGACCAGTTCATCTTCCCCGATGGTCACAGCATTATACTGCTGGCTGAAGGGCGCCTGGTTAACCTTGGTTGCGCCACCGGCCATCCCAGCTTTGTTATGTCCAACAGCTTCACCAACCAGGTGATGGCCCAGATTGATCTGGCCCAGAACGATCGTGAGTGTTCGGTGTACAGGTTACCCAAGGAACTCGATGAGGAAGTTGCCCGCCTGCACCTCGAAAAAATTGGTGCTCGCCTGACCAAGATGAGCAGCGAACAGGCTGAATATATCGGTATGAAGCCTGAAGGGCCGTTCAAACCAGATCATTACCGCTACTAGGTTATTAAAAACTGCAAACAACAGAAATAAGCATAAATTAGCCGGGGTTCTGATAGCCCCGGCTTTAATATTATTAATTCAGTAAATAATTATTTATTGGCGCAGCCTTTTGGCGCACTTTCTGGCTTCATGATATATTTTTTCTTCGTCCAGGGTTAGGAATTCGCCCCGTTCATACAAAATCTTTCCATCAACAATTACCGTTTCAACATCATTGGCAGAAGCCGAATAGACCAGGTTGGCAACCGGATCATTATGAGGTTGCAGGTGGGGTTTATTAAAATCGACTAAAGCCAGGTCGGCTTTGGCCCCTTCCTTGAGAATGCCCAGGCTGCCATCCATGCCAAGGGCTTTGGCTCCGCCCCTGGTGGCCAGATTAAAAGCTGTTTGAGCTGGAATAACTGTGGGATCTGCAAGAATCCCTTTTTGCAGGAGGCTGCAGAGCTTGATTTCTTCAAACATATCCAGGTTATTGTTGCTGGCCGCGCCATCTGTCCCCAAACCAACACAGGCATTGTTCTCAACAAGTTTTTGTAATGGCGCGATGCCGTTAGCAAGCTTAAGGTTGCTGCACGGGTTATGGGATATGCCGACACCCTTTTCGCTCAATATTTGCACGTCCTCATCATTAAGATGTACGCAGTGGCCGGCGATAACCTGTCTTTCAAACATTCCCAGGTCATTGAGAAGAGCAACCGGGGTTTTTCCATGCAAATCCAGGGATTGTTCCACTTCATCCCTTGATTCAGAAAGATGGATATGGATAATTGTGTTCAAATGCTCGGTGTCTTTCAATACCTTTTCCAGGAAGTCAGGCGGGCAGGTATAGATGGCATGCGGTCCCAGGATAGCCTGGATTCGATTATTCTCATTGCCCCGTTCCTGCCAGTTTTCAATAAACTTAATGGCGTCTTCGAGGGTGTTAAAGCCTTTGCTGCTGCTTTCGGCACCGATAAATACCTGGGAAAGCATGGCCCTGATGCCGCCTTCCTGGCAGGCCCGGGCGGTTTGTTCCATAAAATAGTACATATCGACAAAAGTAGTCGTTCCGCCCCGAATCATTTCCAGCAAGGCCAGGGAAGTTCCCCAGTAAACGTCTTCCTCGGTCAAGCTGGCTTCGGCCGGAAATATTTTTTTGGTCAGCCATTCCATAAGGGGGTAATCATCAGCATAACTCCTGAAAAGGGTCATAGCGGCATGGTTATGCAGGTTAATCAACCCGGGAATAACAACTTTGCCTTCACCCGAAATTACCTTTGCGTCCCCTGGCATTTCTTCGGTATCGGTGGAGATCTTTCTAATAATATCATTTTCGATCAGGATGTTACCCGAATTAATCACGCCGCGATCGTCATCCATGGTTACTAAAGTTGCATCTTTGATTAATACCTTGGAACTCACGGTGATCCTCCTTTTCTTAAACCTGATTTAAAGGTCTTGCCAGGAAATAACCTGTGGCACCTCAGAGTCAGTTCTCACAGCTGGGCAATGCCATTATTCTTCTTACATCATAACATGCAGGCCGCTGCAGGGGCAATTTTTGCCTTTATTTTTCTCTGTTAAGTTGACAAATATAGCTTTTTACTTAAATTTTCATCCAGCAAAACAGAACATAGCACATGTAATGGGATCGATCAGGAAGGGAGGACTGCTATTAACTGGTACTACACCGTATGGATACAAAAAAGCGGCGAGAAAATCATCCTCGCCGCTTTCAAAAGTTTTGGTGAGCCATCCAGGGGTCGAACCTGGGACACCCTGATTAAAAGTCAGGTGC
>CAYWIY010000034.1:0-2419 GCA_964458455.1 uncultured Syntrophomonadaceae bacterium
CACAGCTGTGGCCAAGAAAAGCAATACCCCGGTTTAATCCGGCACAGTTACATGAAACCAGGTAGCAAACATTTTCCAGAGCCCTGACCTGGTTCAAAGCCAGCCAGTTAGCCCAGCGCGGAAAAGGCCAACCTGATGTTACAAGAAACACTTCAGCTCCCAGGTCGAGCAAATAACGGTATAATTCAGGGAAGCGCAGGTCATAACAGGTCGACAAACCAAGAGCGCCAAGGTCGGTATTAACCACAACCGCTTCTTCTCCCGGGGTCAGCAATTCTTTTTCCCTGGATCCATAACCAAAAAGATGGATCTTGCGATAGGTGCCAATAATCGTGCCATTGTTGTCCAGCAAGACGCTGGTGTTATAAAGTTTCCCTTCAACGTTTTCCACGAAACTGCCGGCAAAAACATAGGAATCTATTTCCCGGGCTTTTTTAGCAACGGCGTTAATGGTTAAACCATCCAGGGCCTCACTTTCCTCACTGTAGCGATCAAAACTAAAGTAACCGGTGTTCCAGATCTCAGGCAACAGGACCAAATCGGCATCCCCGGCCAACTCCATTTGCTCCAGGGCATAATCAATCCGTTCCTGCTTGGATTGTTGATCATTAATCTCCAGCTGCAGCGAAGCTACTTTGAACATATGGTTTCTCCTTTCTAATGCAAATATGGAATTTAAACACGAAACTACCGGTTCTTTCTAAGAATTTTTCTTCTTTTTTTCCAGTCCGGCATCATGCCGGATATACAATCATAGAAGGCGTCATCATGACGCTGATGCCTAAAGTGGACCAATTCATGCAATACTACATAATCTATGCATTCCACGGGAAATGTAATTAACCTTGTGTTTAACGTTATCTTTTGCCTATTCCATGAACAGGATCCCCACCTGGTTTTCATCGTCCTTATTGTCAGTTTAGGCTTTTCAAGCTTAAAATACCGGTTGAATAAATTTATCATACGCCCAAGAGAATCCTGAAATACAGCTTCTGCCTGTTTTTTATACCATGTATCCAGCAGTTGTGCTTTTCTGGCAGAATCCTCAATGTCCCTGGTAAAAATATGGATTTCTTCTTCCTGCAGGTCAATCTTTTCTTTACCCCCAACCGGATTCACAACCATGCGGTATGGACGACCTAAGTATTCAACTATTTCTCCATTTTCATAGTTCCTATCCCGGGCCAGTTGGCGTATTTGGTTAAACCGCTTGATGTTTTTTAATATCCAGGGTGCTTTTTGAGACACAAAACTTTCAATAAAATCATAGGGAACCTGTTCATGAGCAGAGACAATTACTGAGGAATCATCACGAACTTTCAAATTTACGTTTTTTACTTTTTTCCTCTGGATAACAAAGGGGATGATATGGCCCTCATGTTCAATGGAATATTTCTTCATCTGCTGTCACCTGCTAAGTTAATTGGGTCTGATAATGGTGCTGCTTTGGACCAACCTTGTAAGGCAAGTATATAATTTATGGAGGGTGTAGTCAAAAGGAACCCATTATTGAATTTACAAACTCAAGGAATATGTTAAACTGATCACAGCAACTAGTAAGGAGTGTTGTAATGGCAAGAAATGATTATGAATCGTTAACGAGTATCGATAAAGCAGCCAGGGTATTCAAACAGCTATGCAGAGAACCCCATGAATATCAAATAACTGAATTGGCCAGGTTAACAAAAATAAACAGGACTACTTTACATCGATTATTGCGAGCCCTCGAAACACATGGTCTGGTCCAAAAAACAGAAAAGAAAAAAACTTATAAACTGGGCCCGATGGCCTATGAAATGGGCTCTGTATACCTGAACAGTTTCAATTTTGGAGATAATATCATCCCTCTTCTCGATAAAATATCCCATGAATCCCAGGAGTCGGTTGGAATTGCCATTAGAGAAGGTGAAAAAGTAATCTCGTTATATGAAATAGAAGTCGAGCAGCCCTTAAAAATGAACTACAGGCCGGGACTGGTTTACCCCATGAACAGAGGCTGTTACGGAAAATGCCTGATGGCTTATTACGACCAGGAAAGAGTGAGCGAGATGCTTGATGAAATGACATTTGAAAAAGTGTGTATAAACACCCTGACGGAAAAGGAAGAAATTTTAAAAGAGTACGAGCGGATCAGGAAACAGGGTTACGTAATTAGTAATGAAGAAACCTTCCGATATGCAGTCGGCGTCGGCATCCCTATCCCAAGCCCGGACGGTTCAATCAAAAGCTGTGTCGCCATCTCCTTTTTAAAAAATGATGACTACAAGAAAAAGATTGAAGACTTTAAGGAAATGCTTTTTAATTATAAAGATGAAATCACCAGGTACATGGTTTAAAATAATTCTTTTCAGCTCTTTTCTTTAACCGGCACCAGGATTAGCTTTACGCCATGTAAGTTTTTCCTTCCCACTTCGTCCCC
>CAYWIY010000034.1:2519-20234 GCA_964458455.1 uncultured Syntrophomonadaceae bacterium
ATAATTGAAGCCAGCGGGTTGATTGCAGCCCCTGGCTTTATTGATATTCATATGCATGAAAGTGAAGTGACCGAAGAAACAGCGAGCCTTGAAATGTTCGAACATATGGCCCGAATGGGAGTTACTACCGCTGTCGGCGGTAACTGTGGATTAAACACTTGCAAAAAAAGTGCAGCCGGTTATTTTAACTTGCTTGAACAAAGCGGGATCCCTATCAACTACGTGGGCTTCACCGGATACGGATATAGCAGGGAACAGCAAGGGCATGAATTGAACCGGCCTTTAACCTACCCGGAGTTTGAAGAGCTGGCCCCTCTGATCAGGAACGACCTGGAAAAAGGGGCTTGTGGTGTCTCTTTGGGACTTGAATATGTCCCCGGTATAAGCACAGAAGAAATGATTTGGCTGGGGCAACTGGTTAAAGAGTATCCGGACCGCCTCATCTCCGCCCATTACCGCTACGATTCGGACCGTTCCCTGGAAGCGCTTGCAGAATTAATTATATTATCCCGTGAAACCGGGGTTCCTCTTCAAATATCCCATATTGGCAGCTGTAACGCATTCGGCCAAATGGATTCAGCCCTGGAGATGTTCGATGCCGCTTTGAAGGCAGGCGTAGACATATCCGCAGATGTATATCCCTACAACGCTTTCAGTACCATGATTGGCAGCGCTGTATTTGATGAGGGTTGCTTCGAAAGGTTGAGAGCCTCTTATGATTCCCTTCTGGTAACTGAGGGTAAATACCGGGGTCATAAATGCACTGAAGATATGTTCCTGGAACTGCGTTCCCAGGCCCCGGATACTTTGATAGTGGCATTTGTCATGGATGAAAATGAAGTTATAACAGCGCTAAAGCACCCCGAAATTATGATCGCCAGCGACGGGTTCCTGCGATCCGGACAGGGGCACCCCAGGGCAAGCGGCGCTTTTCCTCGTGCCATCGGCAAATATGTGCGCGAAGAGAAACACCTTGACCTGGTTGAGGCAGTTAAAAAGATGACTTTGTTACCGGCCCGCAGGTTAGGATTAACCCAAAAAGGCAGGGTAGCTGCAGATTACGATGCGGACCTGGTCCTATTTGATTTTAATAAAATCAGCGACCGGTCTAATTACGAAAAACCTGCTGTCCCTCCCGAAGGTATCGAACATGTACTTGTAGGAGGCAAGCAGGTTGTCTGCAATAGTAAATATACTGGAGGTGATAATGGCACGGTAATCAGGACCGGTTAAGGAAGTTAATGAAAGAAAATAATGAAAGAAATCTTAATCGATATTATAAACATTAAATCCCAACCTGGGTTCCTGGTCAGGGTGCCGATGCTAACAGTCGATCAAGCTGTCTCCACATAGTTAAACTGCTGGCATAATTGACAAAAGGAGGTTTATACTTTGCTGGCCAACACATCGGAAACAACCAAGAAAAGTAAATTTAAATTTCCCCATGTCCTGGTTTTGCTTTTTATCGTTATTATTATTGCTGCCATCTTCACCTACATAGCTACTCCGGGACAGTATGACAGGATGGAGGTTGAAGGCAGGACAGTAGTAGATCCTGGCTCATACCAGATCGTAGAAAGAAACCCGGTAGGACCTTTTGGCATCCTCCAGGCCATTCCCAAAGGCCTTGGTGAAGTACAGTTAATTGTATTTTTCATTTTCATTGTCGGCGGTGCATTTGGCATCATCAACAAAACCGGCGCCATCCACAGGGGTATTAACTCATTGACCAAATCCTTGAAAGGCAAGGAACAGCTTATCATTCCGGTAATGATGCTTGTTTTTTCCCTGGGTGCCGGTTTGCTGGGGTTAATTGAAGAGTTCTTACCCTTTATTCCCATCATGGTGATGCTCTGCCTTGCCCTGGGATTTGACTCCCTAACCGGCGCAGGGATAGTAATGATCGGTGCCGGTGCAGGATTCGCCGGAGCATTTATGAACCCCTTTACAGTCGGGGTTGCCCAGGGTATAGCAGAACTGCCCTTGTTTTCCGGTTTGGAGTACCGGTTAATTGTGTGGGCAGTGATCACTTTGATCGGGATCGCATTTGTTTATTTTCATGCCAACAGGGTTAAAAAGAACCCGAAATTAAGCCCTGTCTATGAAGAAGATCTCAAGAAAAAAGAAAGCCTGGTTAATAACAACAACGAAGAAGCAAAAGTTCTGGAAGGCAAGCATAAGGTTGTTTTAGTCGTAGTCCTGGTCTTCTTTGGCCTACTGGCCTGGGGCGTAATCAGCGAAGGCTGGTATATCCTTGAGATAGCGGCCCTTTTCCTCGGCATGGGTATTGTTGCCGGCCTCGTCGGCAGGCTTTCACCTGATGATATTGCCGACGGCTTTGTAGTCGGAGCCAAGGAGCTAACCATGGCCGCCCTGATTGTCGGTATAGCCAGGGCAATTCTGGTTGTCCTCGAAGAAGGCTTCATTATTGACACCGTTCTGCACGGCATGTCAACAATGCTGCAGGGCTTTCCCGCCTACCTTTCTGCTGCAGGGATGTATTTCTTCCAGATTCTGCTTAACATCATCGTTCCTTCCGGCAGCGGCCAGGCTGCACTAACCATGCCAATCATGGCGCCCTTATCAGACCTGGTCGGCGTAACCCGCCAGACGGCAGTTATTGCATACCAGCTTGGTGACGGCTTCACCAACGTCTGGTCACCAACATCTGGCTTTTTCATGGCCGGATTAGGACTGGCCGGTGTAATGTGGGATAAATGGGCCAAGTGGTTCCTGCCATGCCTGGCAATCTGGATAGTCGCTGGAATCATCCTGGTTAGCATTGCCCAGATCATTCATTTAGGACCTTTCTAGAAAACTGACCCGGGAACAAAAAAGCCCCGGCTGATTGATCTGCCGGCCGGGGCTTTAAAATTCTGAAGGAGATCAGTAACAATGCCATTAAACAGTTATCAAAAAGCACTTGAACATCTTGACGAAGATAGAATTATTGAACTTACAAAAAAGCTCATTGCCATTCCCAGTTACCACGGCCTGGAGGTGCCAGAAAAAGAAGTTTCTTCATACCTTTATAAGTACTTGCTTGATGAGGGATTTGAGTCTGAACACATATCTGTTGCTGGTGAAAGAAAAAATGTCATCGCCTGGTATGGAGCCAACTCCGATAAAGAAAAAACTTTGATGCTTGAGGGGCACATGGATACGGTAGATGTAAAGAATATGAGCGTTGATCCTTTTAGCGGTAACATTGAAAATGGCAATATATACGGGAGGGGCTCGGTAGATATGAAAGGAGCCCTTGCCGCCATGGTCGGCGCCCTCATGGCGATAAAAAAAGCCGGAATTCAACTTGACGGCCGGGCTTATTTTGCCGGTGTAGTCGATGAAGAGAGAAATTACCGGGGCGCTGACTATATCGCCAAAAACGGCCCCATAACCCGCTATGCCATCGTAGGAGAACCGACAGAACTGGAAATCCATAACGGCCACAGGGGCCTGATCTGGATTGAAGTTAAAGTCAATGGGAAATATGCGCATGGCGGAACCCCGGAAAAAGGGATCAACGCCATAGAGAAAATCAACTCCGTTATAACAGAAATTGTAACAAAGCTAAAACCTGAGATTATGAAAAGAAAACACCCCGTCACCGGGCCTTCCCACTTGAACCTGGGACACATCAAAGGAGGGACTCAACCGAGCACCGTGGCAGGAGAATGTATCCTGCAGATGGATCGCAGGTGGCTCCCCGATGAAAGTCAGGAAGGAGCGGTACAGGAAATAGAAAACATACTGGCCAATTTGAAGAAAAAGGATCCTGAATTTGATGCCACCGTAACGGTTATGGACGATAATATGGACATTCAGTTTCCTCCGCTGGTATGCGAAGAACAGTCCCCACTGGTCAATATTCTCAAAGAGGCGTCTACTGAGGTTTTGAACAGCTCCAAAACTTCTTACTTCCCGGCCTGGACTGACGGATCCATCTTGAGCAGGGATGGCGGTATTGAAACAGTAGTTCTAGGACCCGGCCACCTGTCGTCAGCCCATTCAGAGGAAGAATTCTGCCCGGTACAGGAAATTATCGATGCCAGCAAGATATACATATATTCTATTTTGAAAATCTGTAGTTAAGTACGCCCGGGTCTTAAAACAAAAATCCAATTCAAAGCCCTCTCATGAATATTATTCTTCAACCACGCAGACAGCTTCAGGAATATTCATAAGCGGGCTTTTTTATGCCTGTTGATTACTCAGTCATTTTCCTGCCATATTTATAAACCCGGAGACGAACGCCTTGCCGCATTAAACCTTTCCATAAAGGCCCCAACCCGGCCGGCAACTTCTTCCTTATTTCTTCCCTGCTCTACCAGTTTCATAATAGCGCTGCCAATAATTGCAGCACTGCCATGATTGCCGATCGATTGGACTTGTTCCGGTCTAGAAATTCCAAAACCAAGGGCAAGCGGAACCTCCGTGATTGAGCTAACTTTCTCTAACAATTTATGCGCCTGCACAGGTATTGTGTCCCTGACCCCGGTAATCCCGGCCACAGAAACACAGTAGATAAAACCGCTGGACCGCTTAACGGTCTTTTTTATGCGTTGATCAGAACTGGTGGGAGCCAGGAAGCAGATATAATGGATTCCGGATTTTTTAAGATTCATGGAAAACGCTTCACTCTCCTCGAGGGGCAAATCGGGGACAAGAACCCCGTCCACTCCGTTACTTGAAGCAGAATCTATAAATTTAGAGAGGCCGTAACTAAATATAGGGTTGTAATAACTCATAATTAAAAGCGGTATCTTTACCCTGGATTTCAACCTGCCAGCCAGCTTTAATACATCTTCCAGGGTAACTCCTTTTGCTAAAGCCCGCTTTGAGGCAGACTGGATTACAGGGCCATCTGCTACCGGGTCGGAAAAAGGCACTCCCAATTCCACCATATCAGCCCCCCTGCGAGCCATTTCCTGAACAATCGCTTCAGTTGTTTCTAAGTCTGGATCGCCTGCCGTGAGGTAAGCTATGATGCCTTTAAGCTTTGCGGTTTTAAGCCAGGCAAATTTATGGTCAATGCCGTTCATAATTAATTAACCTCCTTTACAGCCGATAGAATCGATGACACTTCGGCTACATCCTTATCGCCCCTACCTGAAAGGCAAACAACAACAATATCCTCACCGGTCGTAAAAGGTATCAGTTTTTCCAGGTAAGCAAGGGCATGAGCACTTTCCAGTGCAGGAATTATGCCTTCGCTTTCTGCAAGCAACTTAAAAGCCTGTAAGGCTTCCGTATCCGAAACAGCGGCATATACAGCCCGCCCCGATTCCATCAAATGAGCATGTTCAGGCCCGACCCCGGGGTAATCAAGGCCGGCAGAAATGGAATGCGCAGGGTTGATCTGTCCGTTTTGGTCCTGCAGCAGGTAACTCAGGCTGCCGTGCAGTACTCCTGGACGGCCGCCGCTTAAACTTGCGGCATGGTTGCCCGGGGCTAGATCTCTGCCCGCGGCCTCAACTCCGATCAATTTAACCTGGCTGTCTTCTAAGAAATTATGGAAAAAACCGATTGCATTGCTGCCCCCACCCACGCAGGCAAGCAGGTAACCCGGTAGTTTTCCCGTGGAAGCAAGAATTTGATCCCTCGTTTCAGCACCGATAACCACTTGAAAATCTCGAACCATGGCGGGATAAGGATGAGGCCCCACAACAGAACCGATAATGTAATGGGTATTATCTATACTCGATACCCAGTCCCGCATTGCTTCATTGGTGGCATCCTTTAAGGTTTTACTTCCCGAAGCAACGGGAATTACTTTTGCTCCCAACAGTTTCATCCTGAAAACATTAAGCTCCTGGCGCTTAACATCTTCTTCCCCCATGTATATTGCACACTCGAGGCCAAATAGTGTCGCCACAGAAGCGGTGGCCACCCCGTGCTGGCCGGCGCCGGTTTCGGCTATAATCCGGCTTTTACCCATTCTTTTCGCCAGCAATGCCTGTCCCAGGGTATTGTTTATTTTGTGAGCCCCGGTGTGGTTTAAATCTTCCCGCTTCAGGTATATTTTCGCTTTACCGTATTTCTCAGTAAGGCGGCCGGCATAATAAAGAGGTGTCGGCCTGCCGCTGTAGTTTTGGTAATAATATTGAAGCTCTTCCCAAAAGCAGGGGTCTTTTTTACAATTCCAGTAGCTTTTTTCCAACTCCGAAAGGGCGCTCATAAGTGTTTCCGGCACAAAGCGGCCTCCGAAACTGCCAAAATAACCTTTCCTATCAGGTAATTCCATTTGCTTCCCACCTCCGAACCTCGTTCACAAACTGCTTGATCAAGTTAATATCTTTTTCCCCCTCTTTTTCAACTCCCGAGCTGACATCGACCCCTTCAGGCCGGATCGACTGCAGGGCTTCGTAAACATTACCAGGATTTAAGCCACCTGCTGCAATCAACCAGCAGGGTATGACACCAGCCTGAAATGGCTTAAAGCTCTTCCAGTCCCAGGTCACTCCAGTTCCTCCCAGCTGGCCGGGAAGATAAGAGTCGATCAAGCAGGCCATGATCTTGCCCCGGTAGGCCTTGATGTCACTAAATCCCCTTTCCGGATCGGCACTGAAGGCTTTTATTGCTTTACCGGAAAAACGGCTGCAATAGGAAGGCCCTTCCGCCCCGTGAAACTGGAGCAGATCCAGTCCAAGATAGTTTTGGATCCAGGATACTTTTTGCTCCGATTCGTTAACAAATACACCGACTTTCTTTAAGCCCCGGGGAAGTCGCTCGATTATATTGCCGGCTTCCTCTACGGTAATTTTCCGCCTGCTTTCAGCAAACACAAAGCCCACTGCATCAACCCCCGCTTCAGCGCAGGCCTTTGCAGCCTCTAAAGATGTAATACCGCATATTTTGATCCACATTATACTTTTCTCACCTTTCAACCCCGCCTGTTCAGCAAGGATTTCAGTTTTACTGCGGGATTCCCGGCCCTGATCAATGTCTCCCCCACCAGAACGGCATTTACTCCAGCCTCTTGCATCAACTCTATATCTTCCCTGGACCTGATCCCGCTTTCGCCAACTACCAGGATATTATCCGGCACCAATCCGGCCAGTTCCAGGGTGGTCGAAAGGTCAACCCGGAAAGTTTTTAAATCCCTGTTATTAATACCGACCATTCCGGCACCCGCTTCAAGAGCTACTTCCAGTTCCTGGCGATCATGGGCCTCTACCAGGGCCTCCATATCTAGAGAGCGGGTTAAATCCAGAAGGGATTTTAAAAGGTGTTTGTCCAGGATGCCCAGGATCAAAAGAAGCGCATCAGCCCCATTAGCCCTTGCTTCATATACCTGGTATTGATTGATAATAAAATCTTTGCATAAAACAGGCAGCCCCGTCAGTTGTTTAACCGGCTTTATAAAGGCCCTGCTTCCTTTAAAGTAGTTCTCCTCGGTAATCACAGATATCGCACTGGCCCCACCCTTTCTGTATGCCCGGGCCAACTTTAAAGGGTCAAACCCGGGGCCAAAATCACCTTTAACCGGGGAAGCGCGCTTGATTTCAGCAATAATTGAGCATTCTCGGCTTGCTTCCAGGGCCTGCTTGAACGGCAGAGGGGGTTCCAGTCCAGAAATTTTTCCCATTAGCATCTCCAGGGATATTTGCTTTTGATCCCGGGCCAGCTGTTCTTCCTTGTATTTTACAATTTTTTCAAGAAGCATAAATTCAGGCAGACGACAGGCGAACTTCTGCCTTTCCCCCCTTTCCAGAAACCCGGCCACAAAAATGTTTGAGGTCATCGAGCTTCTGCCTGGCCCGCCCTGATGAAACCGCTTCCCGGGCCATTTCAATTCCCTTAGAAAAATCAGGAACCTTATCTGACGCGTACAAAACAGCAGCTGCATTAAGCAGGGCCAGGTCGAGTTTCGGCCCCGGCAGACCATTCAGTATCCGGGTGGCACACTCGGCATTCTCTCTTAAGCTTCCCCCCTGCAAATCCGCTTCAACAGCTCTTTGCAGGCCCAACTTTTCCGGATCAAGGTGATATGTTCTAATGGCGCCATCCCTGATCTCAGTTACTTTTGTTGGACCCAGGGTCGAAAGCTCATCCATACCCCCTGCGCCGTGGACGACCAATGCCGATTCAACACCTAAACCGATCAGCACCTCTCCGATTATATCGGTCAATTCCGGAGCGTAAACCCCGACCAACTGGACTTGAACACCAGCCGGATTGACCAGCGGTCCAAGCAAATTAAAAACAGTTCTGATACCGATTTCTTTCCTGGCCTTTACAGCGTGCTTCATGGCAGAGTGAAAAGTGGGGGCAAATAAAAAAGCGATGCCTGTTTCTTCAATACACCGGGCTGCGGTATGCGGTGGAAGATTGACATTGACTCCCAGGGCTTCCAGGACATCGGCACTGCCGCACTTGCTCGATACAGCACGGTTCCCGTGCTTGGCCACCGCCACGCCGCATGCTGCCGCTATAAAAGCTACGGTAGTCGAAACGTTGAAGGTATGCAGCATGTCTCCACCTGTCCCGCAGGTGTCGGCCAGCCTCATACCGGGGACTTTGACCGGTAGAGCCTTGGCCCGGATTGCCTTTGCAAAACCGGTAATTTCTTCCCTGGTCTCGCTTTTCATGCCCAGGGCCGTAATTAAACAAGCCACCTGGGAATCTGTAGCCGTGCCCTCCATAATCTCTGACATAACCGCGTAGGCCTGTTCTTCCTCAAGGTTTCTACCACCGGTTATGACCGCTATGGCCTCAGTAACTCTCATTTATGAACAACTCCTTCTTTGAGAAAATTATTAATTATTTTTTTACCGTTTTCAGTTAAAACTGATTCCGGGTGAAACTGAACTCCCTGGATTGGTAGCTCCCGGTGCTTCAACCCCATCACCTCACCATCTTCCGAAACTGCCGTTACTTTGAGTACCTCCGGAACAGTATTAGGATTAACCGCGAGGGAATGATACCGGCCCGCCAGGAAAGGATTATCCAAACCTGCGAAAAGTTCTTTTCCATCATGCTTGATCATGGAGACTTTGCCGTGCATAAGTTTTTTAGCCGACCCGATTTCTGCCCCAAAAGCCCGGCCAATGACCTGGTGTCCCAGGCAAACCCCGAGTAAAGGTATTTCTGGCGGCAGGGCAGCGACCAGGTCGAGGCAAATCCCGGCTTGTTCAGGGGTCCCGGGGCCCGGAGAAAGGATTATTTTTTCGGGAGCCAAACCGGCCACTTCTTCCGGGGTAATCATATCATTGCGAAAAACTGTCAGCGCTATACCACCGCCTAATTCCCCAATATATTGGACCAGGTTATAGGTGAAAGAATCATAATTATCGATAATAAGGATCATTACAGTTCCTCCCCGGCCAGTTTTAACGCTTTTAGCATAACCCTGGCCTTGCTTATTGTTTCTTCATACTCCGCATCGGGCTGAGAATCGGCAACTATACCGGCGCCGGCCTGGGCGTAAGCTTTGCCGTTTTGAAACACAACCGTTCTGATTGTTATACAGCTATCCATGTTGCCGTTAAAAGAAAAATAACCGACCGCCCCGGCATATGGCCCTCGCCTGGTGGGCTCAAGCTCATTGATTATTTCCATCGCCCTCACCTTGGGGGCTCCGGAAACTGTCCCGGCCGGAAAACAGGCGGCAAAGGCATCAAGTGCATCTTTATTTTCAGCCAGCCTGCCTCTAACTTCTGATTCCAGGTGCATTACGTGGGAATATCTTTCACATTCCATAAAAACAGGCAGTTCAATACTGCCAAACTCTGATACACGGCCCAGATCGTTGCGCCCAAGATCAACTAACATCACGTGTTCCGCTCTTTCTTTTTCATCATCAAGCAGCTGCCGTTCATAACTGAGGTCCTCTTCCGGTGTTTCCCCTCTCGGCCTGGTTCCAGCAATAGGCCTGGTGGTAACAGCGCCATCTACAACCCTGGTCAGCATTTCAGGTGAGGCGCCTGCAATTTGAAAATCGTTAAAATTTAAATAGTGCATGTATGGAGAAGGGTTTAAAGTGCGCAGGGTCCGGTAGACTTCAAAAGGATCCACACCGGTTTCAACTTCAAATCTTTGGGAAAGGACGGCCTGTAAAATATCGCCGGAATAAATATATTGCTTTATAGCCTCAACCTTGTCTACAAATTCATTCCTGCTAATATTGCTTCTGATCGGAAGGTCATCAAGAATTGTTTCATGGTTGTTTACCCTGTTTAAAGTACAGGTGCTGTTATTGTTTAAGGAAGCTTCTATCTGCTCGATCTTTTCTGTAGCATCATGGTAAGCTGCTTCGGGATTATCGCCTGGTCGGCTGTTGACTATAATTTTCAGGCGCGAGCGATAATGATCGAATACAAGGACAACTTCAGGAAATATATAGCAGGCATCGGGAAGCTCCAGGTCATCCGGTGGGGGATCCGGAAGGCGCTCAAAGAGGCGTACCGCGTCATAACCGGCATAACCTACAGCACCTCCAAAAAACCGGGGCAAATCAATATCCTCAGGTAGTCGGTACGATTTTAATAGTTCACGAAGAACGGAACTAAATTTCTGTTTTCTCACCTTCTTTTTGCCTTCTCTCTGCAGTTCCACTTTCTCACCTCTTGCCTTCAAGGTTAAAAACGGCTCGCCGCAAATAAACGAATATCGCGACAACCGGATGCTGCCTTCCACACTCTCCAGGAGACAGGAACAGCTGTTTTTAAAAACCTTGCCATAAACTGATACGGGAGTCTCGAGATCAGCAACAATCTCCCTGTGAACCGGGATAAGATTGTACTTTCCACACATTTTGATGTACTGTTCTTTTGCCGGGCTGCAGCAATAAATTGTTTTCATTTTCTTTTCCCCTTTCATAATCCATAATAAAAGCCAAATAAAAAACCCTTCACCCTCAACAAGGGTGAAAGGTTTACTTCCACGTTGCCACCTTAATTAGATCCGCCCTTTGAAATTATCGCACCGATCGGGATTATTCGGGCAGGCGGCGCTGGAAAGATTATAAAATAATAAAGCCTTTCATCCATGGGACGAAAGGCTCTCTTTCGCGGTGCCACCCGGCTTCAAATCCCACCCGGCAAATAAATCAATCAGGTGAAATCTCACTTTAGCAGGGTACGAGCCCTAAACTTAATATAGTTATGAGCTGATACCCCCCTCATTATTACGGTCGAGGTTTCCGTCGGAGTCTACTCACAAATAAATCCTGCTTTCAATCCGCTGCTCCCGGGCCCATTCAGTATGCCTGTATGTGCCGGCTTTCCACTACCGCCGGCTCGCTGTTACACCCCGGACATACCTACTCTTCCCGATCAAGGCATTTACCAATATAAAGTATCTCTATTGATACCACAGCAAGAACAGCTTGTCAATACTTTCTTCTGATTTTCTGTTTCTTTAACACCAGTGCAAAAGTTTCTGCAGACTGTTCCTTTGAAAACAGGTAGTATACCAGTATCCATAACCTCCATAACAGGTGGAATGGAAAGAAAAACCGGAAGTAAACGCTATTGTAATAATAGAATTCTTCTAGGACAGAAAAATTGTTGGCAGCAGCGATACGCTTCAAATCCCGGGGAGTACATTTATGGTAATAAGCAGGAAAACCCTGTATTTCCTTAGACTTAGGGTAAAGGGTATGAAGGAGGGTTCTTTTCAATGCCTGGGGAATGAAAAGATTTAACCGGGCAAATAACGCATTCCTGCTCGGCACAAAAACCAGGGCCAGGCCGCCTGGTTTTAGAATGCTGTGGAATGCATTAAAAGCGGCCTCAATGTCACACACATGTTCCAGGAGTGACTGGCATAATATAAGATCAGCATTACCGTTACCTGTATAACCGGCGATATCAGCACATACCTTTTGATCGTAAGCACCTTCCGGGGCTTTATCAAGTTCTTCCGCACTAATGTCCAGGCCTACTACTTCAGCTTTTAAACGTTCCTTGTCCCCTGGATTCAAATAAGGACGTTTCCCGCCTCCAATGTCATAAATGAGCATTCCTTTTTCTAAATATGCCGGAACAATATTTTCCTGGTAATCAGTTTGCCCATCGAGTCGAAATTTGCCGGAAAGAAGCCTGTCAAACTGCCGCGATAGCCATTTTTGACTTTTTATAAACATTTTCAACATAAAAAAACTCCTGCAACGAAAATCTACCATTTTCCCTTAACGCTTCCGCCCAAACAAAAACTAACTCATTCCTTGCAAATCTTAGATCCAGCTCATATTCACTTCCCCAGCATTAAAGCTTAAGCCTTACAAGCAGTCTTTGCAATTATTTAACTACACCAAAACTACAATCCTTCGGCCATCTGAGCCAGGTAATAGGCTCCTTCTATCCCCGTTTTTTCTTTCACCATTTTGAAATGAACTTCCTGAAAATAATTTCTCAAACGCTGTTCAAAATCCCCTTCCCTTTTTGAACACCAAAAGCAAGCCACCCCTCCAGGGGAAAGGCATTTTATGATCAGGTTTAAACCTTCATCTTTGTACAGGCAACTATTGGAAGGAAGGCTGAGCCAACTGCTGCCGTTATCGGTATCGACCATCACGACCTGGTAAGTATGGTGCGGACTCCTACCTGCCTGCTCAGCTTTTTCCTTAAGCAACTCGGCAAAGTCGATGTTTACCAGTTCTACCCTGGGGTCGCTTACGGCCCGGTTATTTTCTTCTCCCAGGTGTTCCTGGTTCCACCTGATTACGACCGGTTCAATCTCAGCCACCACTACCCGCTGCACCTGCGGACATTTTAGGGTTTCCTGTAAACTAAATCCCATTCCCAGGCCGCCCATGAGCACTCTTATTTGGTTATCCGATCTTTCACCAACATTTTTCAGGGCATCACCAACTGCGGCTCTCTCAGAAACCCCATTGTATGTGGACATTAAGAAAACGCCGTTGTATATTATTTCATACTCACGGCCCCGGCGTTGCAGCTGAATTTCTCCTTTTATACCGTTGCAACGTTCAATTATTACCCGCTCATGATCAATCCAGTCCATAAGGCTTCCTCCTAACCGGATACCCCTTTTCTGGCTATACCCACTGTTGCCCGGGCTTAAACCGTTCTTATCCCGTGCTTTAACAAAATAACCTGGCTTATCCCTGAGAACAATAATTTTTAACCTGTTTCTGTTTTATATTCGGCGGCAACTAATTCAAATGACAGCAACATTGTTAATATTATATCACGCCTTCTTTTACAGGTCCGTGCAAAGATTGACAAGACTTATAAAAATAAATAGGATAACCTTATAATGAAGAACTGTGATATCCTGCTTTGCGATCTTGATGCCTTTTTTGCTTCAGTGGAACTGCTGGACAACCCTTCTCTCAAGGATAAGCCGGTCCTGGTCGGCGGTAATCCAGATGGCAGGGGGGTAGTTTCAACATGTTCTTATGAAGCGAGGAAGTATGGTGTTCGCTCTGCGATGCCGATGAAAAAAGCCCTTTCCCTTTGCCCTGAAGCCGTGGTCTTAAAAGGCAGGATGTGGCGTTATAAAGAAATGTCACAGCAGGTCCGAATGATATTTGAAAAGTTTACTCCCGACATTGAAGTGGTTTCTATAGATGAAGCTTACCTGGCAGTAAAAAAAGGCCTTGGCCTGGAAACTGGAAAAGCCATCCACCACGAGGTCAGAAAAAAGTTGGGGTTACCGATCAGCGTAGGAATATCTGCAAACAAACTGCTGGCTAAAATTGCTTGCGATCAGGCCAAACCAAATAACGTGGGCATGCTCTGGCCTGCTGAAATTGAAAACAAGCTGTGGCCCCTACCGGCCAGGGTTCTTCCCGGCATAGGGCCGGTAACCAATAACAAGCTGCACAATCTCGGCATCAATACCGTCAGGGATCTGGCTTTCTATTCCAAGGATTCCTTGATACGCATTCTGGGCAGTCAGGGAGAAGCTATATATTTCTATGCTCACGGCATTGACAACCGCTCTTTTGAAACTGAACAAGAAGCAAAGTCAATTTCTGAAGAAACAACTTTTCCTGAAGACATCCATGACCATGAAGCTATCCATGCTGTTTTGCTGGAAATGGCAGCAGGGGTAGGCTACAGGCTTCGGTCCGCCGGGATTACTGCCAGGACAATCACCTTGAAATTGCGCTATAAGGATTTCAAGACTGTAACCCGCAGCAGCACCCTGCCTGATAGTATATGTAACGACTCTGATATTTATCATGAAGCAAAAGAGCTTTTCGAAAAATACTGTGCCAGGCCACCATGGCGCCTGGTCGGCATCCAGGCCTCGGGCTTTGAACAAGGCACCCAGATGTCGCTGTTTAGTTCAGGTCCGGAACATGAAAAAGAAGATCTATTGACAGCCACCAGGGATAAACTGAGGAAAAAATACGGCTCTGAGGTTTTATTCCACGCCAGGAGGTTAAAAAAGAAATAGCTATTCAGCCTAATTCTTCTGATACTACCCGGCCTGCTCAAGAAAACTGAAACGATCAGCAAGGGCAGTTTTCTTAAGCAGGCCAGTAGTTAAAAAAAGAAAATTTTAAGTGTCTAAGCTAAGCCGCATTTTGGCCTGGTAACGATTTATCGCGGGCAATGTCAGCGACTCAACTGCAAGTCAGCCATATCATAAAAAGAGCATCCAATCACTTTTGGATTCTAACTGTTCTCAAGTTTCTATTTTAGCGCTTCTTTACCTTTATAATCCCTGTCGTGCCGGAAACAATTCTGCGCTTCATCCGGTATGCAGGGTTTCCCATTCACGATCATTGAGGCTATATTTTTACCGGCTCCCGGTCCGAGCATCAATCCCTGGCCACACATCCCTACAGCCAGGACCAATCCTTCCAGGCCCTTGGCAAAGTCAATTATCGGGACCCCATCGGGCGTCATCGGATAACAGCCGCGCCAGATCCGCCTGATTAGCAGGTTTTTAAAGCTGGGAATGAGAGTAATCATCCGTCCCGCCAGGACGGGTAAAAACTCTGAAATCGATTCGCGGTTTGTTCCGATAAAAAGCTCTTTCGGAGTATAGCAGAAGATAATCTGCCCTTCCCGGTTTTGTCCAAAATAGAAGTTTGCGGTTTTCCCTTCCGGCCCCGGTCTGAGGTCTACCACCAGTGGAGCCAGAAAGTGCTCTATGGGGGCCGAAATGCCTGCTTCGTGGGAGTCAGGGGTTACAGGGATGTCAATGCCCAGCAACTCAGAGTGCTCAGCCGCATCTGCCCCGGCAGCCAGGACAACCCATTCGGAAGAGTAACTACCCTTGTCTGTTTTAACCCCGTTTATTCTATCTCCCTTTCTCAGGTAACCTATTACTTTTTCATTGAACCTGTATTCGGCGCCATATTTCATCGCCTCACGTTGAAAAGCTACCGGCAGCAGAATAGAAGAAACCTGCCCGTCTCCCGGGGAATAAGTCCCGCCTCTCAAGCCTACCGGGTTTACGCCGGGAACAATTTCCTGGATCTCTTCCGGGCCAACCCAGTTAATATCCAGGCCATATTTTTTCTGGAAAGGGATCAAATCTTTCAGGCTCTTTTCAATGCCTTCATCATATACTGGAAAGCAGTACCCCCCGGTCTTCCATCCCACATCAAAACCGTGCTTTTCTTCCCAGTTGGAGATAATTTCTATGCTTTCCAGGCCCGTACTCACCTTTCCTGGATCGGAATGGGTAGCCCTTATACCACCGATCGCTGCTTTATTATCACCTTGCCCGGCAGCGGGGCGCCTGTCCAAAACCAGGACTTTCATACCGGCTTCGGCAAGATGGTAGGCAGTTGGGTTTCCTACAC
Organism: uncultured Syntrophomonadaceae bacterium; assembly: GCA_964458455.1. Classification (GTDB taxonomy): domain Bacteria; phylum Bacillota; class Dethiobacteria; order DTU022; family DTU022; genus B1SED10-74M. The sequence goes on from CAYWIY010000034.1 coordinate 18,253, forward strand.
TGCCGCAGCCGACTACTATGACATCATATGTTTTATTGGCCGGCATTTTGATTCTCCTCATCATCTTCTTCTTTTTTAGTGGCAAAATCACCAAGATGCACTTCTGCTACCAGGGGACGATGTGTTGGCAGCGTCACCTCGGAAAGAGGAATCCCTTCCTCTTTATAAATTCTTAAAATCAAATCGGTACAAGTCTTTCCGTTGCAGCCACCCAGCCCGGCCCTGACCACTGCTTTCAGCTGGTTCATATCCCGGACCCCGGAACGAATGGCATCAACTATCTCACTTTTTCTTACCCGCTCACACCGGCAGATAAAGGGATCCTCCTCTTCGGAATCAGCTGCTGCAGCTTCCAGGGGATCTCCTTCACTCATTTCCCTGATCCTGAAGCCGGCAACCTTTAGTTTGTCCTCGTAAGGCACTTCCAAATAGAGCAGCCTGCGGCAATCTTGCTCTTCCCTATCCTTGTAGGCTACAACTTTACCTGTACCAACCACATTTCCTTCCATATCAGTCGTGGTAACCTCACTACCCACAGGAATAGTTTCATTGATAAACTCATAGGGAAGCATCAATAAGGCTCTTTCCTGGTTGGGATCATAGTCATTTACCACCAGGGTAATAGCCAGACCGGGACAGGCAAGCACACACCTGCCGCATCCGATACACTCCCCGCTGAATTCCGGCAAGGTAAGAATAGAACCGGGCATATCAATACAATTGTTAGGGCAGGCCTCTGTACAGGGGTTACAGGGTATTTCCTGGATACAGCGGATCAAAGGATAGACCCTATCTTCACGGTCTTCCGGCTTGAAAGGTTCCATCTCGCTGGAGTGCTGCTTTAAGGTTTCTCCAAACTCTTCCCAATCACTCGGCACCGGTAGATCAATTCCCATTCCCTGGGCAATCCTGCGCCCGATGATCTTACCGGAGAAAATTGCTGCCGAAGCCTCCGCTATTTCACGGGCATCTCCAGCCGCATAAACTTCTATACCGTATTCCTGCGCTTTCTTGAACAACTCATCGACTGGGTTAAGCCCGACCGCCATCAAAACGGTATCGACCTCAAAAGTTCGTTCTGTGCCGGGCACAGGTTGAAACTTGTCATCAATTTCTGCGATAACAACCCGTTCGACGTTTTCTTCGCCTTCGATACGCAGCACTGTATGGGAAGTCCACACCGGAACCCCGAGCCTTTTAATTTTATCTTCATGAACCTTGTACCCACCACATTTAGGAAGTGCTTCCACCAGGCCGACCACATCTATGCCGGCTTGCAGGGCATGGTAGGCACCGATCAAACCGACATTACCGCCTCCGATAATAAACAGTTTTTCCGCGCAGCGAACCAGATCCCTGTTAACAAGGGTTTGGAAAGCTCCTGCCCCGTATACGCCAGGTAAATCGGCACCTGGAAAAGCAAGGCTTTTCTCCCTGGCCCCGGTGGAAAAGAGGACTTTTTTCGGCTTGACCAGTGTATATGTTCCGTTTCCGGCAATGCCAAAATATTTATCGCTGAATACACCGACCACGGAAGAGTTTAACCATGTTTTAACCGTGGGTAGCTTCATAATTTCATTAGCCAGGTGATGCCCGATGTCTACACCACGAGTTCCGGCATAGCAGTCTTCAACTGATCCAAAGAAATTATGGGTTTGCAGGCTTAGCTTACCACCCAAATCCTGTTTATCATCGACGATCAGAACATCAACACCTACGTGACCCAACTCTATAGCTGCACTGATTCCGGCGGGGCCTCCACCGACCACCAGGACTTCGACTTCCACCACAGGGGGATCGGCTACAATCGGTTTTTCCGGTGCCGTTTCGTCAGCGATTTCAGGCAATCCCTTCAAGCTTTTCACTTCCATACCCGGGATTACCGGGGTCATACAGGCTTTGACCGGCCGTCCGTCCGCAACAACCATACACTGTGAACACTGGCCGTTGACACAAGATATGCCCTGGGCGCCACCATCACG
>CAYWIY010000035.1:0-1571 GCA_964458455.1 uncultured Syntrophomonadaceae bacterium
CATAAGTTTCAGCTTTCCTCTTCCTTAAGCTTTAAAGGGCCCAGCCCAAATAACCACAAGCCTGTTCTTGCTTTGCCATTTTCAGGAACAAGCCTTCCGTGCCCGTGACGCCGCCCTAAGACCCATTTACCGGTAAAGCGTTCACCACCCTCCGGGTCGCAGGTGCCGTAGCCATGGCACAGGCCTCTCCACCACCGCCCCCGGTAGGTGCTTCCATCTGGCCAGGTTCTGACACCCCAGCCGTGGAATTTCCCCGCTACATATTCACCCTCATAAGATCCCCAGCCTGCAATTTCGCACAATCCGTAGCCGTGCATTTTTCCAGCATTCCAACTGCCGCGCCAGGTAGCTCCATTCGCCTGTTCAAGAGAGCCTTCACCGTGGTAAAGGTTGCTCTTAAAATAACCTTCATAACGATCTCCATTCGCATAACAGTACAGCCCAAAGCCTTCTATCAGGTCTTCTCGCCATTCTCCCTTGTATTCAGAGCCTTCTTTCCATACCATCACACCATGACCGTGTTTTTTGCCGTTTTTAAACTCGCCGCTATATTTAGCTCCATTTTTATAAACAACTTCGCCCTGTCCATTGGGCCGGGCGTTTTCAAGTTCACCATTGTATAATGAACTATCAGCAAAATAATAACAACCGCCATCCTGGACTGCGCCATCATTAAAAAACCCAACAAAGCGGGAACCGTCCCTGTAATATAATTCCCCTTTGCCATGAGGCCTGTTATTTTTACATTCCCCCACATACTTCGAACCATCGGGATAAAAACATTGCCCGGTCCCACTGTTTCTTCCGTGTTCAAAGTAACCGCTAAATTTCGCGCCGTCGGGAAAAAATACAACCCCCTTACCCTGCGGCAATCCGTCTGTTAATCTACCCTTGTATAAAGCGCCATCGGGAAAATAGAAATGACCTTTATCAGCAAACCGTCCCTGCTTGAATAAACCTTCATACCTGGACCCATCAGCGAAAATATATGTTCCCTGGCCGTCCATGCGGTTGTCTTTCCAGTGCCCTTCGTACCTGCGCCCATCGGGCCATATTTGAACGCCTTTGCCCTCCCGGCGATCTTCAATCCACTGCCCTTTATAGTTTTTACCGTTAGGCCACAGCATATTCCCTTCACCGTGCCGGCAGGCTTTTTTCCACTCACCAGTATACTTTTTCCCATCAGGCCAGGTAAAAGTTCCATGCCCTTCATACAAACCATTTACAAATTCGCCTTCGTACTTTTCTCCACCCGGCCAGTAATAGGTGCCCAGCCCATGCATCTGATCATTTTCCCATTCACCCTCATATTTACGCCAGTCAGCAAACAGGTACGTACCCCGCCCGTGCATCTTATCTTCTTTCCAGTGCCCTTCGTACTTGTCTCCATTGGACCAAACAAAGGTCCCCTCACCATGAAAAAGGCCATTTTTCCACTCGCCGCTGTACCTGCTGCCATCAGGCCAGGTAACGGTGCCGCGGCCATGCGGCTTATTATTCAATAGCTCTCCCCTGTATTCGCCATTTCCGGCCAGTTTCATAAAATTGTACAATCCTTCATATAATTATTA
>CAYWIY010000035.1:1671-12420 GCA_964458455.1 uncultured Syntrophomonadaceae bacterium
ATTCGCCATTTCCGGCCAGTTTCATAAAATTGTACAATCCTTCATATAATTATTAAGAAGTATCTCAGTAACATTTGGAATATAATTCTTCAGGTATATATACATATCCTTCATGTCAGTTAACTGCAAATCCTAACTAGCAGTTGTATCAGGCAAATCATGGTCTTTTTTCTTGCGCGCAGAAAGGTAAACCATAAATATTCCCAGCTCATATAGAAGCATCAGGGGTATTGCCATTAATACCTGGGAAAAAATATCGGGCGGAGTTAGCACTGAGGCAAAAATGATGATAATAAGCAGGGCAAATTTACGGTTCTTTTTTAAAAATGTAGTAGAGATCAAACCTATACTGCCCAGGAACCAGAACAGAACCGGCATCTGGAAAACCAGGCCAAATGAAAGCATGAACGAGGTTGTAAATGATAAATAACGGGCAATGCTAAAGCTGGGAACCAGGTCGGCTCCAGCAAAACCCACAAAAAAGTTCAGGGCAAAAGGAAGGACTACAAAATAGGCAAACGAAAGTCCTGTAGCAAATAGGACGTACATGACCAGGGTAAGCAGCACTGCTGAGCGGCGCGGTTTGCTTGTGACGGTGATGGCCACGGCCAACAACTGGTACAGAATCAACGGCAAAGTTACAATTCCACTGGTAACAAATGCCAGACGCAGGTTGGCCAGAAGTGCTTCAGAAGGAGTCAAGAAAATTAGCTGAAGATCAAGGCCTCCTTCTTCAAGCCCGGCATAAGCCATCTCGGCAGGCATTAACAGGATATACCTGATTTCATCACTGAAGGTAAAACTGGCTATAGCAAAAAGAAAAACTGCCCCCGCAATGATCATCAGGCGTACGCGCAGCTCTTCAAAAAGACGGATTAACTTCTCTCTTTCCATGATCCTTTTATATAACGCTTCCTCTCCGGGTTATTAGTCAAAATACAAGTCTTCTTCGATATCTTCTTCACTTTGTAAGTAATTAAGATAATTTTGGGCTTCTCTGTAAATCCAGCTGTCTTCTGATTCATCTTCCAGGATCTCTTCGATCATGGACTTGGCTGCAGCCTGATCATTAAGGTATTCTCCCAATAAATAGGTGTAATACAGCCGTTCTTCATTATCGGCAGTACCTTCTACTACCCTGCCTTCCAGGTAAACAGTAAGCCATTCTACCTCTTCCTGGAAAAGCTCTTCCCTGTCTTCGGTGTCAAGCATGGTTATCAAGGAAAAATGAGCCATGGGATCAGGGGTTTCGCGCAGTTGTTCCCGCACAACATTGATTTCTTCAACTATTTCTGCTTCCTCTTTTCCCTTTTCTTCATACATGTTTATCAAGTCCAGGCGGAACCTCGGGTTGTCCGGTTCGAGCTCGACCAGGGTATCGTAAATTGAAAGCAATCTTTCCTGGTATTCTTCAACAGCCTCCATATCATTGAAATACATCTGTTGAACCAGGCTTAAATAACGATAGTTCTCGGCCAATTCCCGGAGCACTGATGGACTGGGGCCATGTTCATCAATATGCTCCTCCAGGCGCTCTACCTCTCCTTCATAATGAGCCAGGTAGTCTTCCGGTTCAGGATCGGCCTGCTGCTGATTCATGACGGCCCCATCGCCGCCCAGCGCATGTCCGAGATAGCCTCCCACAACAGAAGCTACCATGCCAAAGGCCAGGATAGCGGCCACAATAGCCGCCCAGCGTTGTCTTTTTAAATCTCTCGGTCTTTCAGTCTTTTTAACCACTCTTAATAACCTCCGGGTTGAATGTTACACCTTTCAGTCAAGCTTATTCAAGGTAATTAATTGCGGCGCTTTAATCCAACTTGACCAGCAAACGCCCGCAGTTTTCACAATACACCATTGCACTCGGATTGTAAAGATGGCCCCTCTGGGCTGAAGATATAAAAACCCGGCAACCGCCGCAGATATCATCGGCGACCCTGGCTAAAGCCTTGCCCTGTTTTTTTTCAGCCAGGAATTGATACTTTTCCAGGTATTTCTTCTCTATTTTTTTCGCGAGATCATCCCTGCGGGCTTGCAATTCTTCGAGTTCCCGATTATGTTTGGCCAATTCTTCCTCAAGCTTTCTTTCCCTTTGCTCCAGGTCTTCCTTTGCTTTAGAAATTTTTTCCTCAAGACCTCTAAGCTCTTCTTCCAGGCTTTCAATCGATTCCATTAAACTGATCATTTTTTCTTCCAGTTTTGCTTTGTCATCTGCAAGCAAATCCACTTTGCGCTGCATCTGTTCCAATTCTTTGACATTAGTTACTTTGCCGCCGTACATACTGTCTTTGAGCTCATTACTGTGTTCGACAATACTCTGTACTTCAAGCTCCATTTGTTTCAATTGCTTGCGATCCGATTGCAGGGAGTTACTTTTTTCAGTATACTCATTCTCCAAGTTTTCCAGGTATTCTTTTGCTTCCTGGACTCCGCTCAAGCCGGGAGCTTCTTCTATTTTGGATTGGAGTTCTTTAATGGAGAGGTCAAGTTCCTGTAGTTCCCATAACAGCTGCAGTTGCACGTTCAAACACCCCTCTCGGTTATTAAAAAGGGTAGGCGTAAACCTACCCTGCATAAATTATTTCCAACCCGATGAAACCGTTGTTTGCAAGCAAACCCCGGTTTCATAACCATCAGCTTTCAATCTTTCCTCCAGGTAGGCCCGTATATTTGCCACTCCCGGCCACTCGGTGGCATCGTGTCCGGCATCAACCAGGGCCAGGCCGTGAGATTGGGCTAACTTTAAATCATGATAACGAAAATCCCCGGAAACGAAAGCTTCCGCCCCCAGCCTTGCTGCCTGCTCGATTAATGAACCACCACTGCCGCCGCATACCGCAATTCGGCTAAAGCTACTTTTTCCTGCATCCCAACATCGCAGGGGTTCTGCCTTTAACACACCCTTGCATTTATCAATAAGGTATTCCAGGGAAACCGGCTTTTCCAAATCAAAGTACAACCCCAGGCCTATATTTCTTCCTTCCAGGGCCAACGGATAGAGATCGTAAGCCACTTCTTCGTAAGGATGAGCTTCGATCAAAGCTTTAATGACTTCCTGTTTTTTTGTCGCCGGCAGGATAGTTTCCATACGCAATTCATCAACTTTTTCCAGTTCATACCGGGTGCCGATGTAAGGATCGGTTCCTTCACCGGGCATAAATGTTCCGGTTCCCGGCAGCTGGAAAGTACAATGGCTGTAGTTACCCATCTTCCCGGCGCCAGCTTCGGCAATGGCATCACGCACCCGGTCTTCATGACCGGCAGGTATAAATACTACCAGCTTTAGCAGTTGTTCATTTCCTGTGACTTCAACCACCTGGCCCTGGTCTGCCGCGAGGCCCAGCGCTTCAGCAAGGCGGTAATTCACCCCCCTGGGAGCAATATCATAATTGGTATGAGCGCTGAAAATATGCATCCTCTTCCTCAAAACCGCTGCAGCCAGGTTGCCGGTGGGTAAACTTTCGTTTATGGAGGCAACCTGGTGGTAAAACAGGGGATGATGGGTTACCAGCATCTCTGCTCCAACCTCTTCGGCTTCCTTAACTGCGTAGTGGTCCGGATCAAGGGCAGCCAGGATCTTTTTTACCTCTGCTTCGGGATGGCCAATCTGGAGGCCTACCGGATCACCGGACATGGCGATCGAAGAAGGAGCAAGCTCTTCCATGTAAGCAATAACTGTTTTCACTTTGGCCAGCATTCTGTGCACCTCTCATTGCTGGTATTGATAATTTCCGCTCAAAGGTTGCCGATCACTTAGTCACAGCGTTTACCTCCACCGTAACATTCATTTTCAATTTTTTCCCAAAACTCTTCTATCAAACTCCGGCAGATCGGGCCGGGTACACTTTCACTAACCGCCCTGCCATCAATATTCGCTACGGGTACAATTTCCATTCCGGTAGAAGTAGTCCACACTTCACTGGCCTTTTCGAGGTCTTCAACCTGGAATGGTTCTTCAGAAACAGGAATGCCAAGTTTCTCAAGAAGTTCAAGAGCTATCATCCTGGTGATACCCGACAATATTAGCCTTGATTCAGGATGAGTCCGCACAACACCATCAATTACAGCAAATACATTGGTCCGGGTCCCTTCCATAACTGTTCCACCCGGACGGTAGAGAATGGCTTCCTGGGCGCCCGCATTTGCGGCCTTCTGCCTGGCCAGGACGTTGGGCAGTAGATTAATCGACTTGATGTAGCAGTTCATCCATCTTTCATCAGGTAAAGTTATGCAATTCGAGGGTTCTATATCCTCAATGGAGGCGGGCGAAGTATATTCCCTGACATACATTACCATTGAAGGGCTGGTTCCTTCAGGAAAGAGGTGATCTCTTTTGGCGGCACCCCTGGTAACCTGCATATACAAATATCCGCCCCTGCATTCGCTCATTCTAATTAAATTATCAATTTCCTGTTCTATTTTTTCCATTGAATAGGGAATTTCCATCTCAATACCACTGGCACTATTCTGGAGCCTATCCAGGTGGGGCCATAAATAAAAGGGTTTCTTATTATAAATCTTGATCACTTCATAAATCCCGTCTCCTAAAAGGTATCCCCTGTCTTCAAGTGGAATCTTCGCTTCAGAAAGATCACATATTGAACCATCTATCCAGGCCAGGCGTTTCAAATCAGATCAGCTCCAATCGCTAGAATTGTTCATGCTTTAAGTTAGCATAATTACTGGAAAGTGTCCACCAGTGGCCTTTTACAGAATCCTTGTGTGGCCCTTTTTCTTTCTCATAAACAGATAATACCCTGCCAAAGCCAGGAACAGGATCACCAACAGCGGCCATATTATTAACGGCACCGTCCAAACGGGGTTAATTCTTCCGGCAGTTTCAGCATAATATGAGTCAATTTCGGGCATACCTGATTCTCCCACCGGCTGATTGGCCGCGTACTCGACCACAGTTTGCCATACTTTAAGTTCTTCTCCATTTATATGAACTATCAAATCTTCAATATCTTCGTTAGCGACAGGGTTACCATCTCGATCCTTTAAAACTACATCCAGTTGGGGAACCATCTCCCCGATCATAGGTAAAAATGAAGCTACATAGTAATCCGTTACCAGGCAGTAAAGCCTATCCTCTTTTTTTCCAATTGTTTCATAGAGGAGATCATCATCATTCTGCCGGCTTTCGCCCGTGTAACGCTCAGCATTTACAACCGCCCTGGCAGTAGGTACCGGCAAATCCAGGAAGGGAACCGTAAACAGCACAGCATTTTCAGGATTATAGTCATAGCGGAGGCCGGAAAATTGCAAAAAATAGGTGTTGCCCATAACTTCTTCGAGCAACACGGCTACCTCAAGAACCCGCATGATCTCCTCTCCTGTCAGGTAAGCGGCTACAACAGGGTAACCTGCATGCCCGTCTTCGCCTAAACCCAGCCCTACCAGTTCGACCAGGTCGTAAAAGGACACCATTCCATAAGAGTGAGGCATCGTTCCAGGCATTATGCTGCCCCTGATCACACCGTTACCCTGGACAGCGAAATCGGGGTCGTGCCCGGTTTTATTCGCTGTTACAATACGCATAGCATCAGTTACGAAATTTCCCATTGGCGTTTCCTGTAAAGGTGGATAATCAGGGATTTTAAAGTCTGAGTAAGCCAGGGGATCTAAAATGTGCCGGAAACGACCTCCTGTCTTTTCTTCAATATAAGCATTTAAAATATCCGTATAATCACCAATTACTTCATCAATTTCAGGATCAAGTGGAACCGTATGATCCAGCTTCGTAAGAAAAGGCACATCTATTTCCCTGTTGCGAATGGTAAGCGCACCTGTTGAGCTGTGGTAAGAAAGATCGAGCCGCCCCATATATTCCAGGTGAGCTCCGGCCTGGACTATGATCGTCTCATTTTCAACAACCGGCTCATACAGGGCGGTATGACAGTGCCCGCCGACAATAACATCGATGCCTTCGACATCTGCAGCCAGGGCCCGGTCCTCATCAACACCGGAATGGGTCAGAGCAATAACCAGGTCAGCGCCTTGCTGTTCAAGTTCTCTTACCGTCCGGCGGGTTGCCTCATGCTGATCGGTAAACTTTACCGGTTCATTGGCAGTGGTAACAGTAACGGCATCTTCACCCATCAATCCAAACAGGCCTACTTTTAGGCCTGTATCTAATTCAAGAATGTGGTTATCAAGGTACAGCATATCTCTAACCAGGGGATGTTCCGGCGGTGGTGCGGTATTCGAGGCCAACACCGCTGTCAATTGGTGGGCATCGGGATAACCCGCTTCCTGCAAGTACCTTGCCAGGAGATCAGGCCCGTAATCATACTCATGATTGCCAATCACCACCGCATCATAACCAATCTTTTGTTTGATGCTTAATTCTGGAGCATAACCAAGGGGCACCAGCCAGCTGTAGGCGGTTCCGCCTATAAAATCTCCACCGGAAAAAAGTAAAACTTGCTCGCCTGAATCCTCTTTTTCCTGCCTGACTCTTTCCACTGCGCTTGCCAGGCGAGCATAACCGCCTATGGCTGGATTTTCCCTGTAGGGATGAAAATCAACAGCAGATGAATGGGGTATTAACGCACCATGCTCATCATTGGTATGTAAAATGGTAAAAGTTATACTTTCCTCAGCATTCAAACTATCCACACTCGAAGCCCAGGCCGTAGAACAACTAAAGCTGTTGAACAAAAAAATAAGGAATAAAAAAAATGCAGACAGAGCAGCACAGGCTAATAGATGTAAATTTCGGCCCGGGTAATAATCAAACATTGAATCACTCCCTTTTGGAACAGGATGAAACTCTTCCTGGCAACCGGCGTTCTATATATTGATCTTACCATATTCAGGATGTGAAAAGAATATTTCCGGGGAAATTAAATATAGCTCCTGCCATTCCACTACCAGGTAATTTGACCAGATAACCCACCCAGAAAATTTTGTTTGGCGGTTCCAGCTCTAAAACGGCATGCAATTGCAAAAGGGGATCGAACTGCTTGATTATATTTGCATGTATCAAGTATTGATATATGCAAATATAATTGCAAAACCCCAGCAACCTCTAAAATACAGCTTTTCACCCCTTTCTGCTATGTTACTTATAGCTGGTATAAAACTGATTTGTTAAAAGTTACCTGGTTTTGAGTTACTTCACCAACCGGTAACGGCTCACGGGGAAGCAGATCATACTGATGGGACAATTCCTCCCGGGGAGATCTAAAAACCAGGCGCGCTGAAGGCTTTCCTTCGGCCATGAGGTTATCAATCAATTTTCGCTTCGGTTCAGCCTGGAGAGCAACCAGGGCTACATTAAATGGATAAGAAAGCGGCTCTGTACCATCTGCCTTCTTAACTTCAACCAGGTTTTCCAACTTCAACGCTTTTATACAGCAACTTGCGGCTTCAACAGCTTTTTCGTCCCGGTCTATGGCTAGCACACCGGCACCTGTTAACCTGGCTACCTGTATAGCGGTAAAGGGAATACCGCCGCAGCCCACATTCAGGACCCGGTCCAGGGGGCCGATACCGGCCAGGGCAATCTCTTTGTTAATTACATCATTATAGATTCGTGAATAAATGGATACAAGAAGCGGCACGGCCGCAACTCTTTTTTCCATGGCTGCTACTACTGAGGGTATAAATGCCACTTTATCAACCTGCTTTCCTATAAACATTGCGATTCAAGAACCGGAACTGCTTTTTTCTTTACCTTGATGCTTTCGGTCCCGAATGAAGAAGTTCGGCTTTGGGTTTCATAACCGGAGGCCCACAGGGTTTCCGGAACAATAGTATAAGCACCTGGCAGCCATGACGGCAAATTGCGGTAGATCAGCACTCCTCCCTGTACCAAAGAAAGTACTGCCTCCTTTAAAACTTTCTCTTTGGGCGATACATTCAGGGATACCCAGACGGCATCATATTTTTGACCGTCCAACTGGCAACCATTCCGGCAAGATACCTTAATCGAGTTAGACAGGCCCTGATCATTTATTAGCTGTTTGGCAGTAGTGACTGCCTTACAATTACAATCCCAGGCTTCCACATAAAAACCTCTTTGAGCAAGGAAGACCCCTGTATATGGATATGGTCCGCTGCCAATATGTAGAATCCTGGTCCCGGGTTTTAAGCCGGACATTTCCAGCTCCCGTTCAAGCATTTTTTGATAAAAGAGTTTGAAATACAGGCGGGCAAAGAAACTCCAATTAAAGGCCAGGCTTTCCAGGTTCCGGGATATATCAAAAAATGGCGATACTTTCTTACCAGATAAGCCTTTGCCGGACGAAGCCAGGTATGCCGCGGCCAGCGCCGATAGAAGAAGCGGAAACCAGTACGTTATCAGGCGAGATAAAAGCGCTATTGTAAGCCCTTCAGCCGTGGTAAGCCCACCAAGAGTGAACACCAGCACCATGCTTCCTTCAAAAGAGCCTAACCCGCCAGGCAATAACGGGACCATGCTTACCAGGTAGGCAGTAAAAGTAGCTATTATAACTGTAACCAGCCCGGCATCGAGCCCCAGGGTTTGGGTAACTAGATAAACTTTTAAAGGGTACAGGGCCCATATTACTGCCGATATAATGAGCATTAGCTTTCTGCCGGATGGGTCCGCCATGCTCCGGGAGTGGAAGGATGCGCGACGAACAAACGAGAGCACAGCCTGGTATTTCTCCTGAATTTTCCGGGTTATTATGCCCAGGCCGCCCCCTGCACCACTGTCCCTGGAATCATCTGAAACAGTGTTTGCGGTAGCCACTCTCTCTTGCTCGCTATTCGCTGACCCAACGCGATAATGCATCAAGGCAATTAAAAGAAAAAAGGCCAGCAACAAGCTAAAAGCAATCAATGTGATAGCAGGAAGCTGGTAACGCATTATTGAGAACCCTATAATTACAGAAACAAAAGCCAAAAAAGGCAACAGAGAATAATATTTAAGAGCCAGCAGGATGCCGGCCAGTTTGTCGTAACCAAGCAAAGTCTGCCTGTGAAAAAGATAAAGCCTTGCTGTTTCTCCACCAAATTTTACCGAGGGAGTCACGCTTTCCACATAATTGCCGGCCAGGTTTATAGCCAGGACACGGCCCAGGGAAAGGTCACGGTTCGACTTATTCAACATATACCGCCACTGAAACGCAGTCATACCAAGGGTCGCAATTTGAAGCAGGGCCAGAAAAATCATAATTAACGGATTGGCCTGGGTCAAAACACCGCTTATCTCATCCCACCCGGTGTATAAAACTGCAAGAGTGATAACTGCTATGCCTAGAATCCATAATATAGCGTGTTTTGAGATCATAAATATCTCCCCTCTAAAACTAGTGCCCCCTAACATTATGGCTTTAAAAAAGCCCTGCATTTTTGGTCAAGCCGGGGCAGCACCACAATAAAGTTCTCCTAAAAAATTCCTTCAAACCTAAGGTTTCATACCGTGATAATGTTAATTTAGACTAACATATTAATAACATGCCTGGCATATGGCTGTCAAGCATAAATTTAATTATTCCTATTTTTTTACCGGAATTTAATTTGCATTTCAGGCCAGAACAGGAAAATCAAAGAATAGATGAAAACTATTCAACTTTTTTTATCCATTAGGAGGCCGAACAAGCCCTGGATCCGGTTGGCAACCTCAAGCGCTCGTTCAGTAGGTATTTCATGGACAACCCTATCACTTTCAGTGTCGAATACTTCTACATTCCAAAACCCCGCGGTTTCTTTAGCCCTAAAGCGCAGCTTGAGTCCGTCTCTTTCAGCATCATCATTAAGCCGGTTAAGCGCTTTTTCCACTTTTTCTCCGTAACTTGCATCTTTCGCACCGGGTTCACTACCCCGATCGCTACCTCTTTCCCGGCTAACCCGGGTATAAGTCGCACTGCTTTCTGTTTTTTGAACTTCTTTTAGATCAGGTTTTTCTTTAATCTTGTTTAAAAGCAAGGGATCAATGCCGTCAATTTTCATGGCTCGAAAACCACCTTTAATAGGAGCTTATTTTCTCGATGCAGTTTTCCTAACGGCCATGCCCGCTACTTTTTTTCTTATCGCTGTCTTGCAGCGGCTTTGCTTTACCGTGATCAGATTCGGAAGAAATAAGATCATTAAAACCATCTGTATACTTGGCTGCTGCTTCAATAGCGCGCAAGTTTTCAGCGCGAACTTCTTCGATGGTCTCTTTGCGAAGGATTTTGATATCCCTGGGGGCCCTTATTCCGATCCGGACAGAATTCCTGTCAATCGATGCGACAATAACCTCGATATCATCACCGATCATGATGCTTTCCTGGGGTTTACGGGTTAGTACAAGCATTAATGCAACCATCCTTTGCCTACCATAATATCAGCCGGCTTTTTGTTTATATTTTCTCAGATTGCTATTTATCTAATAATATAAGAAATTAAAGACAAAAGCAACTAAAAAAAGAAAAACAGGACATAAAAAGTTGCATTTTGAGGTATGGATGTAGCAATAGAAATATTTTTCCCGGAGATTAGCTTATCTGTAACTACAGGCACATAGCCCGCTAAGCCTCTATCTTGTTATTTTTTTGCCACTTGCAGGGTTAAAATAGTTCAATCCAAAAAGCAAAATTATCCCTGAACCAATAAAGTATAGGCCGGTGTAGAGCAGGTTCATATCTCCATCCGTCCGGGGAACAGAAACGTCCATTTCCACAAATTCGGTTATATGATCTTTCTTCTCAGCTTCAGCTATTTCATCAGTTTCGGTCATCTCATCAGTCTCGGTTACTTCATCAGTTTCTGTTATTTCATCAGTTTCTGCAGGTG
>CAYWIY010000035.1:12520-19045 GCA_964458455.1 uncultured Syntrophomonadaceae bacterium
TCATCAGTCTCGGTTACTTCATCAGTTTCTGTTATTTCATCAGTTTCTGCAGGTGAGTCGATTTCTTCTTCAGAATTCTGCCCCGCTTCATTTTGGGCAGTCCGCATGGGAGTTTCCAAACAGTTTTCTTCCTGCTCCGGACTAACAGGGGCTTGCTCTTCTACTTCTTCAGCCGGGGAAGCAATCAACCCGGCAAGCTCAATTTGCTCTCCGAGGCTCCCCCAAACCATATATCCTCCTACAGATAAAAACAGCGCTGCAAATAAAGCCGCTGCTCCATAAGCCAGCATTCTAAAGTCCCTGTTGAACAAGCCTCCACCGCCTCTGCTGTATTTCTTCTGCAGGTAAGCCTTGGCAGTGCTCGAATCCGACCAAAGATATTCAAATTCCTCCATTATTTCATCCCGGTCCAGGTTTAATGCTGATGAATATTTTTCCAGGTTTTCAATAACGGTTTTTTTGTCCCGAAACATTAAGACTTCTTCTTTTTCGAGAGCTTCAACATGTTTCTTTTTTATCCTGGCTTTTTTTGCTGCTTCTTTCAAGGACAGGCCCACGGCCATCCTCTTATATCTCAATTTTTCACCTAAAAAGGGCATATACTGATCACCTCGTTCTAATTCTTATCCTGTATATATCTTCGGCAATTATTCTATTTTATTAACCAGCTCGGCAGGAAACGATTAATATTTGTGGAAATTATAATACGCTTACTATGAAATCAGCAGGAGAAGTTATTTCTTATGAACAAACATGACCTTATTACCAGTACTGCAGAGAAAGCAGGTATATCAAAAGCAGCAGCCAAAAGGGTTGTTGATGCAACTACTTCGATAATTGAAGAAAATCTCGCCCGGGGAGAAAAAGTAGCCCTCAAAGGGTTTGGCAGTTTCGATTTACGACACAGGCCACTGCGGCGGATTAGGAACTTGCATAACCAAAAAATGATTACCGTTCCTGCCGCCAGGATTCCCGTATTCAAGCCGGGCAAAAATTTGAGAGCCATGGTTAAAAGCGCTGGAGACAGGGGTGGAACAACAATGATCGAAAATGATAGCAGTGATTTCCAACCAGGCGCACAACCAGGACACCCAAAAGTTATTGCAGTGACCAGCGGTAAAGGTGGAACCGGCAAAACAAACTTTGTTATCAATACCGCTATTGCCCTGGCCCAGCGAGGACAAAAAGTTTGCCTGATAGATGCCGACCTGGGCACTGCCAATGTTGATGTGCTGCTGGGCTTGCATTGCAAGCATACAATAAACAGCCTGATAGAAGATAAAGATATGGATCTGATGGAGATTGTTATTGAGGGGCCGGAAGGAATACAGCTTATTCCTGGGGGCTCAGGCCTGCAGTCCCTGGCAGAGCTGCCAAAAGAAGAACTGACCAGGATCATATCCATGTTTAAACCTCTTGAGCAACATGCGGACGTAATTATTATCGATACGGGCTCGGGCATATCCCGTAATGTTGTAGAGTTCGCAGTAGCGGCCGACGAAGTGGTTGTCGTTATTACTCCCGAACCACATTCAATTTCCGATGCCTACGCTATAATTAAAGTTTTGAGCACCAACGAACTGCAACCGCCCCCGATAAAGCTGGTATTCAACCTGGTAGAAAACCTCACTGAAGCTAGAATGGTTTCTTCTCGCTTGACCGACGTTACAGAGAGGTTTCTCCAGGTGACCCCGGAAACAATAGGCCACATAGTCAAAGACGATAACGTTGTCAGGTCTGTGAAGCAGTTTAAACCTTTCGTTCTTTACAATCCACTGGCCCCTGCTTCCAAATGTATAGTTGCTATTGCTGAGAAGCTTATTCCCATGCCCAATGGAGAAAAGCCTGTTACCAGAGAAGAAAAAAGAGGTTTTCTCGGCAAGCTGAAAACACTTTTCTCCAATTCATGATAGTAAAGATGGCTTAAAAAATAATACACGGCAGGCACATAAAGTTAATACTAAGAATAAGTGTCTTCCATGCGGATTCCAAGCTCTTCCAGTTCTTTTAGCACCGGCTCATAAATGGTTTTGTCTACAGGAATATTGACTCCCGGCTTACTGTATTCTCCCCTGGCAACCAGCCTGGCTGCAGCGGCAACGGGCAACCCGGTAGTCCAGGCCATAGCTGAGTGCCCATCAGGCTCCCCGTATTCAACCAGTGTTGACGAAATCTTTCCTGGTTTTCCATCAGTATACTGGATCTCGAACTCATGAAGCATCACTACAATGTCTCTTTCCCCTTTTTTAAAACTAAGTTGATCCAGCAGGGTGTCAGATAAGATCTCTTTCGCAGAAGCCTGCTTGAATGGCAACGGCTGATCTTTCAGCAGCCCGAGCCATTCAATATTTTTGATAACAATAGAATATTCCTGGACACCAAGGTAATCTGCCAGTGCTTTCTTAATACTACTTTCCTTCGAAATACCAGTGAGCATACAAATATAGTCCAGGTAGGTCATATTGCCCACATCCCCCACCTGGTCATCAAACATGCCCACTTCATTCAGGCAAGCTATTGTTTCACACCAGCCCGGGTAGCGGAAGGTCCCTCTATAGATTGAGTGTACTTCCGGAATACCATACACATCGATATAAAAAATCGCATCACTATTTGGATATTCTTCAAACCACCCACAACCGGTAACATTTTTAAAAGAATAATTTTTCATTAACTCGCTTCCGGGTATCTTTACCTCACTGCCCTGGTCCATAAACCGGGCCGGGCAAGTACAGGCTTCGATCGCTTCTTCCGGGGACCAGGAAAATTTATATCTAACCGGTTCATTAGCCGCCTCCGGAGCCGGCAGCCCCCCACACCACGAGCTAAAACTTTTTATCTTGCCGCCCTTTTCTTTGACTTCATTTATTATTTTCACAGCGGACATGTGATCTATACCCGGATCCAGGCCAATTTCGCCAAGCACTGTAACCCCGGCTTCCTCAGCCTTACCAGCTAGCTCTTTAATTCCCGGAGACAAAAAGTTGGGAAAAACAATACTTGTTTTGTGTTCAATGCATTTTTTAATTACATAAAGGTCAAGGAAACGAGGCAGCAAACTCACCACAAGATCGGCATTTTCGATTAGATGGTCAGTATCCTTTAAATCCAGGGCTACCGCTTCACCCCTGGGATGACCATTGATTACTTTTTGTGCATTCTCAATAAACTTGTCCACTACGGTAACTTTTAAATCAGGATCTTTTAACATGTGCCCCACACAAGGGCCGGCTATCCTTCCCGCTCCAAACACAAGAATATTTTTCATAACACGCTACCTCCTTGTTCAATAAAATTTATATGGCGCTAACAGCAAACATCAGCGCCGCGAAACCTTTAATCCAGCTGTTTTTTTATTAAACCTCCTCCGATCACTTCTTCACCATCGTAAAAAACTGCCGACTGCCCGGGGGTAACCGCTTTTTGTTTGTTTTGAAAAACTACCCTGGCACAATCTTTTTTCGAAGGGTACAGAACAGCCGGCACGGCGGGAGCACGGTACCTAATTTTCACCTTCACCTGCAGCGGCTCACCAGGGGCTATTCCAGAGATATAATTGATCTTTTCTACCACCATGCCGGAACTGTAAGTCTCTACTTCAGTACCCACAACAATGCGGTTATTTACCGCGTCAATATCAACCACATACAGGGGCTCTGAATAAGTTATCCCCAACCCTTTACGCTGGCCAATAGTATAGAAGGCTATCCCCTGATGGCGGCCCAGCTTTTTGCCTGAAGTGGAAACTATGTCGCCGGGACGAACGGTTTCCGGGCACAATCTTTCCATAAATGAGCGATAATCATTGTCGGGTATAAAGCATATTTCCTGGCTTTCGCTTTTTCCAGCTACTTTAAGGTTAGCCCTGTCCGCTATTTTGCGAATATCCTGTTTGGTCATCTCTCCCAGCGGAAAAAACGTCGCCTTTAGCTCCTCCTGGCCAAGCACATAAAGCATGTAACTCTGGTCTTTATGCTTATCGATACCCCGCAGCAATTGATAATAACCTTTTTCTTGATCGTATTTTATCCGGGCGTAATGACCAGTAGCAATATAATTAATTCCAAGGCCCCTGGCCTTTTGAAGCAGGAAAGAAAACTTTACAGTGCGGTTGCATTCAACACAGGGGTTTGGTGTCCTTCCTCTCATATATTCGGAGGTAAAATTGCAGACAATGTTTTCATAAAACTCATCTCTCATATTTAATACATAATGAGGTATATCAAGCAAGGCTGCTACTTTTTGAGCATCCATGACTGATTCGTAAGAACAACAAGCTTTTGCTTCTTCTCCAGCTTTTTCTTCAGATAAAGGGTCTACCCACATCCTGAGGGTAACCCCTACTACGTCGTAGCCCGATTCTTTTAATATCAAAGCTGCTACGGAGCTGTCTACCCCTCCACTCATGGCTACAGCTATTTTTATGTCCTTTCTTTGAAAGTCCATGCCAATCCACTTTCCGTTATTATTTAACAGTAATCTCCCGGGAGGCAACCCCCGGATCTTAAAACTCAAAACCTCTTTAACTGCACTAAATTATACATGATGAAAGCCTGAACATCCAATCAGGTGAAAAAAATAGTTTTACGACATAAAAAAACCTGCCTGATCTATTCAAGCAGGTATTTTAAGCAGGATATTTATACATAGTCGTAAACAAGCAGGGCACAGGCTAAAGGTTTCCCCTTAAATCCAGTTCGTCAGCAGCGTTTTGCATGCCTTTAATAGTTTCAGCAATTAGTTCTGTAACGTCCATACCGAGGAGATTAGCCCCTTCTTCTATAATACCGCGGTCAACACCGGCGGCAAAACCTTTTTGTTTCCATTTCTTTTTAACAGATTTTGCATTAAGATCCATTATGCTTTTGCTGGGACGCATTAAAACAGTAGCCACAATCAATCCTGTTAATTCGTCTATGGCATAAAGAACTTTTTCCATAGGTTCCACAGGTTCAACATCCGTGCATATCTTCCAGCCATGACTTTGCACAGCCCGAATATAATCTTCGGGCCAGCCCTCTTCCTCTAACATTTCCCTGGTTTTTAGACAATGTTCCTCAGGGTATTTTTCATAATCAAGATCATGGATTAACCCAATAACCCGCCACTTTTCAGGATCTTCTCCGAACTTCTCCGCAAAATGCCCCATAACTGCTTCCACAGCCAAAGCATGTTTAATTAAGGCTTCATTCTGATTGTGCTTCTTCAAAAGGGCCATGGCTTCGTTTCGATCAGGCTTACTCTTTTCCATTTGTTCCACATCCTTTTATTTTTCTATAAAACAGGGATTACCAGTTAGCTTTGCATTATGATTTTCTTTCCACAGAAAAAAAATCCTGCCTCACGTTGCCAAAAAAAAGTTATTTCATCTTTAACTTGATGAAGTAACCAGGCCGAGCTATGCAATCAAGCAAATCTAGATGTTGTAAACAAAAGACAATTAAACTATACTTTACGGGGGACTATAAAATAACATACCCCTGTATTTGTAAAACAAATACTTTTCAGCCGTGCTGCATTTTGGAGAAGGGAAATTGCTGGTAAAGCGGTTGCTATGTTAAACGAAGTAAAGGCTATAGCTTGCCTGTCTGCATAGAGGCAGGCCGCCGAGGCCTGAGCCATAAGTGGCTAATGCTGAGGGCAACCAAAGTGGAAACCTGCAACGGAGTCGCTACCATTGCCCGCGATGAGCCGTCACCTGTCCAAAATGCAGTACGTTAGAGTAGACACGTAAAAAATATGATAACCATGAAATGGAGGTCAAGTAATGAGCGAAGAAGAATACAGAAAATGTCCAAATTGCGGGGGAGAAATTAAGTTAAAAGCAATTAAGTGTAAACACTGTCACTCCTTTCTAGACAGTGTTGATGAGCCTGAAGATCCGCTGGAATTTAAAAGCATGAATGAAAACTTCCCCCCGGGAGAAGAAATTCCACCGGAACCGCAAGAAACGTTCCAGGAACCGGAGCATGATTTCAAAACAAAAAGCAAAGGTTTTTTTACCGCTTTATTTGATGTAAACATGACCGAAATGGTTACACCGAAGATTATCCGGGTGCTTTATATCCTGGGGTTGGTTGGCATCGGCCTGGGGATGCTTACAGCTATCATAACGGCATTTATAGGCATAGGAACAGGTGGTTTCGGGGGTGTCTTAATAACATTGATTACAGCACCTGTTGGAGCATTCGTTGCCGTAATCTTTCTAAGGGTTTACCTGGAATTGATTATCCTTCTGTTCAACATATATGACCAGTTAAAGGAAATAAAAGCCGGAGTAAACAGGCAGTAACAGCATTTATTATCGCTTAAAAACGTAAGCAGATCATATAGTACGGCATACAAAGACGTGAGGCCCGGCATTTGCCGGGCCTCACGCTTTTAAACTCCTGGTGGGCGAAGCAGGTTTTGAACCTGCGACCCCCTGCTTGTAAGGCAGGTGCTCTCCCGCTGAGCTATTCGCCCACCGTAATGGTGACCCCTAGGGGATTCGAACCCCTGTTGCCAGCTTGAAAGGCTGGTGTC
>CAYWIY010000036.1:0-282 GCA_964458455.1 uncultured Syntrophomonadaceae bacterium
TAAACGTACCTGTTTACACCGGCATTTATGTTAAAAACCTCATCACCGGACCTGAGGGCAGCATTAAAGGCGCCAGGGTCCATGAGGATTATCATTATAAAAGCGGGGCTGCCGGCCCGGAAAGAGAACTCCTGGCTGGCCAGGCAGTAGTTATAGCTTCCGGCGGGTTTGGAAGCGACATTCCTTTTCGAAGGGCGCAGGATCCCCGCCTGGATGACTTAATCTCAAGCACCAACAAACTCTTCGCCACCGCGGAAGTATTAAAAGAATGCCTGGGAGCCG
>CAYWIY010000036.1:292-18690 GCA_964458455.1 uncultured Syntrophomonadaceae bacterium
GGTCCAACTGTCGAGGATTCAACTTTTTCCCTGGGCTTCACCGCATGAAAAAGGATTCGGGTCCGGGTCCCGGTTCGGCAACAATGTCGTCCTGGGCCACGGCCTGATTGTTGACCCGAAAACCGGCGCCCGGTTTGTAAATGAACTATGCAACCGCAAAGAGATGGGCGAAGCATTAATGAGCCTGGGACACCCGGCAGTGGGTATAACCGATGAAAACGGCGTAATAAACGCCGGTTGGGATATATCCCGGGCCTTGAGAAAAGGTGTGGTCAAAACCTTCCCTTCTCCTGAGGACCTGGGCGGGCATTACGGCATCAATATCGGCAAGCTAAAAAACAGCATCATCCGGTATAACGAGATGATCAAAGCCGGGCAAGATGACGACTTTAGCAAGCCTTTTCCCAAAAAGGCATCCCCCATCACCACCCCACCCTTTTACGCCATGGAAATGTGGCCAAAAGTACACTACACCATGGGCGGCATCCAGGTCGATACCTGTGCCCGGGTTATCGACCGCGATCAACTGCCCGTTAAGGGGCTCTTTGCTGCCGGTGAAGTAACCGGCGGCATTCACGGCGCCTGCAGGCTCGGCAGTTGCGCCATCACCGAATGCCTGGTCATGGGCCGCATCGCGGGCAAAAATGCGTCAGGATAGCCTAAAAAACTGTCCCCATGGCTTAGCGGGCACTTGTGACAAAATTGCTCCGTCCCCACTGTCACGGTGCGCTAATGCCTCCCGGCCAGCAGGCGGGCGGCCAGAAAAGCGGTAACCGGAACAGCGGCAACCAGGCCGATGCTTCCGGCTGCTCCCCGCACAAATTCAGTGGCGATTATATCCATGTTGATCACCTTCAACCAGTCCATTTCATAGCCCATCACCAAAAGCAGCATGGGAGTAGCGGCCCCGACATAAGCCATGATCAGGGTATTGGCCATGGTGCCCATGACATCGCGGCCTACGTTAAGTGAGCCTTTGAACAAATCCCGCCCCGAAATATCCGGGCTGGCCTGCTTGATCTCAGCCGCCGCTGAGGCTACAGACATCCCGATGTCGGTTATCGCCCCGAGTGAACCAATAATGATCCCGGCAAAGAGGAGCCCGCGAAAATCGATCGTCTGGTCCAGGAAGTACAGCATCTGGGCCTCATGGCTGCCAAAGCCGGTCAAGCGGGCAATGCTTCCCGCCCAGAAAGCCATTAAACCGGCTACAATCACTCCGCTAATCGTCCCCAGGATGGCCACCAGCGATTTAAGGTTCAACCCGCCGATGACAAACAGGGTAAAGGTAATGGCCAGCGAAGCCATTACTACAGCCAGGGGAATGGGGCTGTAACCCAAAAGCAACAGCGGCAGGAGAAACTGGAAGATAAGGAAAATGGTTACCGCCAGGGTAACCAGGGTTTTTAACCCCTTCATCCTGCCCACCAGGAGCAGGACCAGGACAAAAACCCCCAGCAGGTAATAAACTCCCCGGTCACGGGCCAGGTCCTGGACATAAACCTGCTCAAAACTGCCTTCTTCGCCCAGGGCCACCACTATTACTTCCTGCCCCTCTTCCAGGATAAAGTCATAAACCGGGTCCCCTTCAAAGAAAGTGTTTAGAATTTCCAGCTCTTTTCCTTCAAAAGGACCGCTGGTCAACTCCACCAGGACTTCCTGTTCTATAGCCGTGTAATAATCATGACGGTCTTCCCGGGTTTCTTCTACCTGCAACACCCGGGCCCGGTAATAATGCTCCTCTACCTCTTCTTCCTCAAGGGGAAACTCCCCGGGTTGTTCTTGCATTACCGGTTCATCGGCCGGAACATCTTCCATTACTGGATCGTCATTTAGCAAATCCTCTTCCAGGGGATCTTCTTCTAAAGCCCCGGCCGGCAGGGCCAGGGCCAGGATTAGCATTAAAGTCAACACAGCAATTTTAAGCATTGGGAAACCTCCTGCAAACCAAACGTTATCCGGCACCGGCAGTATTAAGGAGAGCTTCGGACAGGGTCGGATGGACATGGATGATGTTCTGGAGATCAGATACAGTGGCACCGAAGTTCATGGCGGTGATCAGCTCATGGATCAATTCACCCGCTTCCGGCCCGATTATGTAGGCGCCAAGGATCTTTCCATCTTCTTTATTAACAGTCATCTTGATAAAACCATCGTATTTTTCCATGGCCCTGGCCCGGCCCTGGAAGCGGAAGGGAAAGTGATGGATCTTGACATCGTGCCCGGCTTTTTCAGCCGCTGCTTCATCAAAACCAACCCCGGCAATTTCAGGTTCGGTAAAAATAGCAAAAGGAATCAGCCTGTCGCGTGAGTCAACCTTTTCCCCGTTCAGCAGGTGGCGGGACAAAAGGACGGCATCATGCCAGGCCCGGTGGGTAAACATCATTCCCCCGGTAATATCACCGAGAGCCCAGATTCCTTCAGCCGAAGTTTTAAAAGCCTCGTCCACGGTAATGTAGCCGCGCTGATCGGTGGCGACCCCTGCCTTGTCGAGGTCCAGCCAATCGCTGTTGGGGCGCCTGCCGGTAGCAACTAAAATTTGTTCGGCGGTGTAGCGGACAGGTCCCTCCCCGGATTCATCAGTGGCCGTTACCCGGCCGCCATCCCTTTCAATGGAGCTGATGTTGGTATCGGTCACGACCTTGATTCCTTCTTCCTCCAGCAGCCTTTGGATCTCTTCTGTCAGCTCCGGGTCAAGGTTGGGAGCAAGGCGATCGCCGCGCTGCAGGATGGTTACCTCCACCCCCAGGCGGGCAAAAAGCTGGGAAAACTCCAGGGCAATGATCCCGCCGCCCAGGATGAGCATGCTCTCAGGCAGCTCCTTCATTTCCATTACAGAAGTAGAGGTCAGGTAACCCGCTTTATCAAGCCCCGGCACAGGGGGTACAGAAGTCCGGGCTCCGGCGGCAATTACAATCTTTTCGGCAGTAATTGTTTCACCGTTAACTGACATGGTTTTGGACCCGGTAAAAGCAGCCCGGCCTTCATAAAGAGTGATATTATCATTACGGTCCACATTTTTATAACCGCGGCTGCGGATCCTGCCCACCAGTTCGTCTTTGCGTTTGACCATGGCCGGCCAGTCCGCCTGCGGGGGGCCGGCTACAACTCCCAGTTTATGGGCATCACGCACGGTCTGCATTGTCCTTGCTGAACTGATCAGGGTTTTGGAAGGGATACAGCCAACATTGATGCAGGTTCCGCCAAGGGATCTTGATTCCACCAGGGCCGCTTTGTAACCCTGGGCTGTTAGCGGGTAAATCAGGTTCATCCCGGCGGTTCCACCTCCGACAACAATCAGGTCGTACTCTTTCATTTCGCTCCTCCTTCTCGCTGCTCTCTGCAGCGACGTAGTATCGCTTCATTGTTCATATCATTTCACACCGGCAAAGTCAGTGCCTGTATTGATAGGTTTCAACTGCTCAGTTACCCACAAACAGCTGGGTATAATAGTGCCTGCCGTCGCTCCTTACATGGATACCAACCCCGACCTGCTGGTAATTTCGCCCCAGGATATTGCTCCTGTGGCCAGGCGAGTTCATCAAGTTGTTATGGGCAGCACGAACACTGCCGTTAGAGTTCCAGGCGATGTTTTCGGCCGCCGCCCGGTAACTGATTCCGTACCTCTTGAGCAGGGAGGTAAAACTGCCGTAAGTCGGTGAGGTGTGGCTGAAATAATTGTTCACGGCCATATCCCTGCTCTTGGCCCTGGCAGCTTCGGTAAGCGTACCGTTAACCTGCAGGGGCGGCAGGCCGGCATTACTCCTGGCCTGGTTGATGCTGTTGACCATCTCCTGCTCTTTAGAGGCAGCTGAAGTCCCCTGTGATGGCGCCGGGGCGCTGTCTGGCTCTGCTGCCGCCGGTTCGGGCTCTGGCTCCGGTTCCGGTTCCGGTTCAGGTGGCACTTTTTCACCGGGGCAGAAGGCAGGATCCTTTTCTACCGCAAAGAGCAGTTCATGGTAATTGACCCGGTCTTCACCATTATCATCTATTTCATCTTCATCATCCGGGACAGCCTCTTCGGGTTCATCCCGGATAATCAGGTTAGCCGGGCACCACCCGGTACCGTCCTCGCCGGTTCCGGCAAAATAAAGGGCGCCAACAGACATTATGAGGATAATAAAAACTGTTAAGCAGATTAAAATTCTACTTTTAATGTCCATGACCTAACTCCTTACAAATGTGATTACACAGTCAAGTTTTTGCCCTAATACTTTTAAAAGCCTGCCGTTATAAACCCACTTTGCTATTCCAGCTCCCGGTGCACTACCGGAAGGTCGCGGTTGGTTATGATACCCTTGATGGGTTCGTCATCGTTCCCGTTCCAGGTTATGATCACCGCTTCAAGCTTTTTGCCTTTAGCCTGCCAGCGGTAAAATAGATCCGGTATTTCAAGCAGCGATTTTTTAACGGATACAATTTCATAACCGTCATTATCCCCCACCATTTCCATCACATTCCCAATCGTCGTTTTTTCTATATCAAATGTTTCGTTAGCCAGGCTGATACCCATCCACTGCACGATCATCTTCAAGGTTAAGAGGCCGGTTATCTTGTCTTCTTTCAGGACAGGCGCCTGGGTATAGGTCATTTTGCTCAGCTCCCTGATTGCCCTGGCTACAGGTTGATCAGGTGACAGCACCAGGACCTCTTTAAGAAACAGCGGGGCAACCCTGGGCGGTTCCGCCAGCAAAGAGGCAATACGTTCGATACTTTCAACCACTTCGGCCTTCGGTTCAGCTATAATTTCCCCTCCCGCCCGGTCGTGCACAATAGCATTGCGCAATTCGCTGTATTCTTTAAGATCAAAACGGTACTTTTCGATCAGGGGATTAATGCGGGAACTTTTATTGACCAGTTCAAAAAAGGGGCGGTGATCTTTTAAATCCAGGATCCTTTTCATTTCCTTTTCTATGGTTGCATAAGCATTTAAAAACCGTTCAGCATTGCTTTGTTTGTTCAATTATTTTAGCTCCCCTTAAACTTAGTGGCCAATTCCAGCAATCACTTGCTGTTCCCGGTAAAAGCCTTAACTTTGAACTATAGACTTGATAAAAGCTTCTAAACATAATTCACCACCGCAAGAGAAAATCCTGCTCTTTACCCTCTGCCTATAATGATGTTTATATGTGCCTCCAGGGAACAGTTATGATATAGTAAACTAAGCCAATTACAAGGCGCCACCAATCACGCCGACCGGTTACCATAAAATTCCCGGAGGAGGTTCCACACTATGCAGGAATGTGTTTTTTGCCGCTATGACCACCTTACAATTATCGCCGAAAACGACCTGGCCGTAGCCTTTTACGACGGATGTCCGATCAATGAAGGCCATAGCCTGGTTATACCCCGTCGCCACGTTGAAACCTGTTTCGACGCATCTGAGGAAGAACATGCAGCCATGATCAGCCTGATCTACGATGTCCGTGATCACCTGCAAAAAAAATATAACCCCGATGGTTATAACATCGGGGCCAATGTAGGCTGGGCGGCAGGCCAAACAGTCTTTCACTACCACATCCATGTTATCCCCCGCTACAGGGGCGATGTTGCCGATCCAAAGGGCGGTATCAGGAAGGTGATTGCCCACCGCAAAAGATGACACGGGGGTGACACTGGGACGTTTCATCTGTCATGTGGTTATGCTATTATTCTTCAGTGCCGGCCCTGCTCTTTTCTTGAGAAAGGGCCAGATCAAGGACAGCCAGCATCGCCGTATGGCCGTTAGGAAACCGCTTCATAACTCCGGCCTGTGCACCGATAAGCAGCTCTCCTTTCCTGATCATGTCTTCATCTTTGGTTAACCGGCCCAGGCGCAAGTAGGTTTCTGCAGCCACGGCAGTTCCTGAAGGCACAGCCCCGTCGTAAGCTTCAACATAAAGCGGAAGACCGGCAATGTTTTCTTCGGCCGAGCTGAATTTAAGCCTGCCCTCATCCCGGTTTAAGAACCGGTCCATCTCCCCGGTTAGCTTTACAGCCTGTTCAAGGCGGCGGCTATCAAAGGTAGCCAGGTTAAGCTCTAATAAGCCCCGGGCCAGGAAAGCATAGTCCTCCAGGAAGGCAGGAATGGCAACTTCTCCTTCCCGGTAACGGCGGCAAAGCTGGCCATTTTCTGAAACCATCCGCTGAAGAATAAAATCAGCCGCCCTGTCTGCCGCTTCGGCGTAGCTTTTTTCACCAAGCAGTACGGCCCCCCGGGCCAGGACGCCGATGATCATCCCGTTCCAGGCGGTAATAATTTTGTCATCCAAAAACGGCCTCTCACGCCCGGCCCGGGCCTGGAGCAGGATTGGCCGGGTTTCTTCAAGTATTTCAGTTAGTTCTTTTTCGCTGATTCCCTTTTCCTTACAGAAGGCACTGCGATCATGCGGGCGGTGTAAAACGCTCTTTCCTTTTTCAAAATTACCCGCTTCAGTTACCCCAAAATAATCGGCCACCAGCTCTCCCTTTTCAGGGCCCAGCAGCTCTAATATCTCGCCGCGCTCCCAGACGTAAAAAGTGCCTTCTTCCCCTTCACTGTCGGCATCCTCAGCCGAGTAAAAAGAACCTTCTGCAGCTGTAAGCTCTTTCAAAACATAGCTGAATATTTCCCGGGCCATTTCGGCCATCTCTTCATCGCCTGAAACCCGGTAGGCTTCCAGGGCCGCTTCTGCAGTAGTGGCCTGGTCATAAAGCATCTTTTCAAAGTGGGGCACCAGCCACTGCCGGTCAACCGAGTAGCGGTGCATACCGTAGCCCAGCTGATCAAAGATGCCTCCGCGGTGCATCTTTTTGAGAGTATTGATAGCCATGTTCAATGCCTTTTCAGAACCGGCCCTCTTCCAGTACTGCAAAAGAAAATTCAACTGGTGCGGGGCGGGAAACTTGGGCGCACCTCCAAAACCGCCGTATTCGGAATCGTAACTGTCTTTTAAACTTTGATAGGCCTGATCAAGCACTTCTGCCTCAGGCAGTTTGCCTTTTACTCCAATACTTTGGCCTCCCATACCTCCCTCGGTATGCCTGCGCAGGGCTTCTGTTACATCATAGGCCGACTGCTCTACCCGGTCCCGGTCCTGGTGCCAGATTTCAGCCAGTTTCGGCAAAAATTCCACCAGCCCGCTTATGCCCATCCGGGAATATTTGGGCAGGTAAGTGGCGGCAAAAAAAGGTTTTTTATCTGCCGTCATAAAGATAGACAGCGGCCACCCGCCCTGGCCGGTCATGGCCTGGCAGGCGGTCATGTAAAACTGATCCAGGTCCGGACGTTCTTCCCGGTCAACTTTGATGGACACAAAATCCTTGTTCAAAAGAGCGGCTACATCAAAATCTTCAAATGACTCTTTCTCCATCACATGGCACCAGTGGCAGGTCGAATAGCCGATACTGAGAAAAACAGGCTTATCTTCTTCTTTAGCTTTTTGGAAAGCTTCATCACCCCAGGGGTACCAGTCCACCGGGTTGTAGGCATGCTGTAAAAGATAAGGTGATTTTTCATTTATCAGCCGGTTGGGCTTTATATGTTCACTGTTGTTCATATTGACATCTCCTTTGCGTTTTATATTTATTCTATAGACTTAGTATATTATATCACAGCAGGCAAACCTGCACAAGAAACAGCAGGCATGGCATTAGCTGATCAACAATAAAAAAAACAATAAACTTTTTACTTATAAATAAAGGGTTTTTGATGATCAATGTTTAATTTTTATCTACTGTTTTATATTCAAGGATACAGGTTGTCATAATACGCCTGCAAGTCTGAAAAGCAAAATCCGTTTTTAAAAAAGGGCTTTGTTTTATAGCGTGCGAACTGAATATTTTGACCCAGGTGCACGTCCAGGGATGGGCCGGCCCTCAAAGCGACAGGATTTAAGCACATGCCCACCTCAAGAATTAACACAGGTAATTGATTAAGAATTCATTAGAACATTAGACTGCAGAAACTGTTGATTATCTGCTCCGAAACCTACGGTAGCGGCAGGGAGTTGCAAAAGGAGAGGTTTGATTGTACCGCCTGGTCAGGAATTTATATATTTTGGCTTTTGTCATGATCATAGTTTTCGTCATCGGCTGGTTTTACAATTACCACGGGACTAATCGCCAGCTTCTTGAAACCGCCCGGAGGTCAACGGAACTCTCTGTGCAATCGCAGAGTAAAAAAATGAGCGGCTGGCTGATCAAAAATACCAGGACTATCGAAGCTGCTAAAAGTTTCATTGCCCATGAAAGCTGGTCGGAGGAGGAGATCCTCTCCTACCTGGAATCTCTGCTGGAAGACAATCCTAAATTTGAGTCAATCTATTTCGGCACGCCAGAAAACCGGATAATCAATGCCAGCGGCTGGGAAACTCCAGAAGATTTCGACCTGCGCCACCGGCCCTGGTACATGAAAGCGCTGGCAGAAGATCAAACTATCTTTACTGAAGCTTTTACCAATGCCAGCAATGACCAGGTTATTTTCACCATCGCCACCCCGGTCTATTCAAAGGAAGGTCAATTATTAGGCGTAGTAGCCGGTGACATATCGGTAGACAGGGTTATCGAACTGCTCGACGAACCGACCGGAGAGCATTTAAAAAATGATGGTGCATATTCTTTCCTGGTAGACAGCAAAGGCCACATTATCGCCCATCCCGGAATGGAGCACAAACCGGGGGGCGACTTGATTACCTTCAAAGAAAAATATGAGCAAACCGCCGGTGAGCTTGTAGAAATAACAGCGGCCGGAAGCGGGGCCGGCCAGGTTGAAATGCCCGGAGGAGACGGCTACCTGGCTTACCTCGAGGTACCGGACACCGATTGGAAACTGGCCACTTTTATCCCCCTGCAGGTTTTTACCGAGGAAATCGACCGGGTAACAACTGAATTTCTTGCCGCTTTAACCGTTTCACTAATTATCGCCATGCTGTTTATGCTTTACCATCATTTATATGTCCACAAGCCTTTGCTCAGGTTGGAAAGCCACCTCAAGCAGATCGATGTGGAAGAATCCCTCTCTTACCGCCTACCGGTAGAAAAAAACAGCGACCTGGCTGTCCTGGGCAATACCATTAACACCCTGCTCGATAAGGCCCAGACTTACTTCAACAACCTGGAAGATAGTCAAAGGGAACTAAAAAAAACCAACCGGGAGCTGGAGGCGCTAATAAAGAAGCTTACCACCGCGGAAGAAGCGCTGGATTACAGCGAGGAAAAGCTATATTACCTCAGTTACCACGACCAGCTTACCGGCCTTTATAACCGCTTTTATTTTGAAGCTAAGCTGAAGCAGCTGGGTGATAAATCAGAATATCCTCTAACCGTGATATCTGCTGATATCGACGGGCTGAAGCTGCTCAATGATACCCTGGGCCACGATGCAGGAGACCGCCTTTTGAAAATATGCGCCGATATTTTAAACGAATGCCTGAGCAATTCCGGCATCCTGGCCCGGGTGGGAGGAGACGAATTTTCTGCCATTTTGCCCCTGACCGGCAAAGAAGAAAGCAAGTGCCTGGCCCGCCAGGTCCGTTACCAGATTGACCACTATAACCGTAATAACCCGGACTTGCCTTTAAGCATTTCTCTCGGGGTGGCTACCGCTGAACATAGAGGTGAAACCTTGAAAAAAATCTTCAAGGAAGCCGAAGACTTAATGTTCAGGGACAAGCTGCACCGCAACAGCAATGCCCGCAACGGGATCGTCCAGAGCTTGATGATGGCCCTCGCCGAAAGGGATTTCATTACCCAGGGCCACGTGCAGCGAGTAGAAAAAATATGTTCGGCCATGGGCGAAAAAATCAACCTCGACTCCGGACAAATGGCCAACCTCTCCCTGCTCTCACAGGTACACGATCTCGGTAAAGTGGGCATACCTGATCATATCCTGTTTAAGCCTGGCCCACTCACTGAAGATGAATGGGCGGTTATGAAAAAGCATTCTGAGAAAGGTTACCGCATCGCTTCTTCCTCTTCCGACCTGGAAGGGGTGGCCGATTTAATCCTGAAACATCACGAACACTACGACGGCAGCGGTTACCCCTTTGGCCTAAAAGGAGAAGATATACCCATCGAATGCAGGATCTTAAACATTGCCGATGCCTATGATTCCATGACCAACAACCGCCCCTACCAGGTGGCTATGTCCGGCGACAAGGCACTGGATGAAATCAAAAGGGGATCCGGCAAGCAATTTGATCCTGAACTGACCCGGGTATTTTTATCCATCATTAGCAGCTCCGAACTGAAGTTTTAAGCTTTAAAGCGCCCAGCCCCCCGCCTGCAGATTTCTTTCTACCTGTTCTTACACCCCTGCCGTACTTTTTTAATATAATCTTAATATTTATTCCATGAAACTGCCAATCCTGCCTCTTATACTGAAAGTGCAAGATCAGCAAGACAAATTAAACCCAAGGAGGCAGAGCAAATGAAAAAGACATTGATCGTTTTCAGCATCATGATAATAGGTTTGATGGCCGCTACTCCGGTCGCTTTCGGTTTCAACGGACCCGGGGAAGGTTACGCGTCCGGGCAGCAGGAAACCTGCATTATGGAAACCCTTTCCGGTGAAGAGCAGGATCAATTCCTTGATATAATTGAAATTTATCAGGAGAAAATCAGCGAGTTCAGGGAAAAGATGCGGGAGCTAAGAGAAGACGGCAATTATGAGGCCTTCCAGGAAGCTAAAGAGGAACGCGATAAAATAAAAGCTGAAAAGCGCGAAGAGCTGAGCAAAGTTGTTCCTGAGGAACACAGCTACCGGTTTGAAAGTAAAGGCCGGCAGCACCACCATAACGGTTGGGAAAAAGGAAGCAGCAACTTTAACAAGCAAGAACGCAGCCAGCAAGAACAGTAGCAGCAGCTTGCATAAAGATGGCAGCCGGCCATAGCTGCAGGAACAGGACAACAGGAAAGGGCCGGCTGCACAGGGGCAAACGCCGGGGGCGGCTTCATAAACACCTCGCACCGCGCCTGGCTTCACATAGATTTTATCCACGGAGGGCTGGAACCTGGCCAGGCCTCCGTGGATTTCTTCAATTACAGCTTCCTTTTATTATATAGAAATAACTTGTCATTACATCATACTTAAGTTTACAATTGATTTGCCGTACAACCAATACTGTGCCAGCAGGGGAGAGTAATAATGAGCGTTGTCTGGGTGCTCGATGATAAATAAAATAAACTCAACCTGATCAAGCGTTACCTTGAAAAGGATGGTTACCAGGTCAGGACTTTTACTTCCGTAGAGGAGTTAAATAATGCCCTGGTCAGCAGCAGCCCGGACATGTTTATTTTAGACATCATGCTGCCGGGAGAAGACGGCCTGTCCCTGTGCCGCTCTATCAGGGAAACTTCAGATTTACCGATTATCTTTGTTTCTGCCCGGGGAGAAGAGTTTGACCGGGTTTTGGGGCTGGAACTCGGCGGTGATGATTACCTGGCCAAGCCCTTCAGCCCCAGGGAGTTGATTATCCGGGTTAAAAACGTTTTCCGGCGCCTGCACTCAACAAAAGAAAAACCGGAACAAAAAGAACTGGTGTATGAAAATATGATCATCAACCCTGATAAAAGAACAGTAACTGTCAACGGCGAGGAAGTGGGTTTTACCGGCAAGGAATTCGACCTTTTATTCATCCTGGCCGGCTCGCCCAACCGCCCCTACAGCAGGGAAGCGCTGCTTGAAAAAATTTGGGGGCATGATTATGAAGGGGAAGAAAGGGCGGTCGATGACACAGTGAAGCGAATCCGCAAAAAAATCCGCACAAAAGGAGCCCAGCCCAGGCTGAGCACAGTTTGGGGTTACGGGTACAAATTCGATGTTTAGAAGAATATTTACCGGTTACCTGGCCGTTTTGATCATATCCTTTGCAGTCCTGGCTCTCGCCTTTAGCTTCACCGTCCGCCAGTACCTGGTCACAGACACCGTGCGCAGCCTTTACCGGGTTGCTGAAACCCTGTCCACCAGCGCCATCGAGCCCGGTATGCACGGCAGCGGCCAAATGCGCGGCGCCTTTTTTAACCTGGCCAACCGTATTGCATACGCCGAATTTGTATTGATTAAACCGGACGGGACTATCCTGGACAGCAGCGATATCGAAACTTACCCACCGGGTGCTGAAATGCTCAATGAAGCTTTCCTGGAACTGGCTTTCAGCGGAGAAGATGGCGAAAGCATGGTAGAACGAAACCGCGTAGCCGTGTCCTTCCCGGTGGTAATGGGCGGGGACCGGGAAAGGGCGTCCCTGATTCTTTATTCCCAGCTCGACCTTTTAACCCAGTTAAACCGCAGCATCCTGGGCATACTGGCCTTTGCCGCGGGTGCTGGCATAATTGTTTCAGTCATAGCCGGCTTTTTCGCCACCCGGGTCGTGGTCGGTCCCCTGCAACAGCTTAAGACAAGGGCAGTTGAACTATCCCGGCGCCAGTTCAACGGCAAACTGTCGATCCATACCGGTGACGAGGTGGAAGAACTGGCCGAAACATTTAACGAGATGGCCGGACGCCTGGCCGAGTACGACCGCTCCCAGAAGGATTTTTTCCAAAAGGCCTCCCATGAACTGAAAACGCCATTGATGTCGATTCAAGGGTACGCTGAAGCGCTGAAAGACGAGATTATAACTGAAAAAGAGGACCGGGAACAAAGCCTCGATATAATCATCAAGGAATCAGGGCGTATGAAAGCGCTGGTCGATCAATTTATCTACCTGTCTAAGATGGAGACATTAAATGAAAGCTACAGTTTTGAACAGGTGGACCTTAAAGAAGCCTTAAAAGAAGCAGTTGAGGCAATAAACAGCCTGGCCCTGGAAAACAATATCACCATCGACATCAGCCATGACGACAAAGAGCATATCATCATGGGCGACCCGGAAAAAATACACCGCCTGCTGCTCAACCTGCTGAGCAATGCCCTTAATTACGCCGAAAGCAAAATCACGGTTTATTTAAGGGAAAAAAGCCTGGTCGTTTCTGACGATGGGCCCGGCTTTGCCAGCGATGACCTGGAAAAAATCTTCGATCCCTTTTTCAACACGAGCAAAAAAGAGGGCAGCGGTTTGGGGCTGGCTATTTCCAAGGCCATTGTTGAAAAACACCGGGGCTCAATTACTGTAGGTAACAACCCCGACCGGGGCGCCCGCATAGAAATCTCTTTTAATTAGCCGCTATAAAATACTATTCCAGGCTGTGTAATTAATCATGCATGGCTGCATGTTTATAGTTTTATCAGCATCAGGGTAACTAACCCTTTACAACCCTGACAAACTCTGCGCAGAGGTCGGGATCAAACTGGGTTCCGGCGCATTTCATCAGTTCCTCCAGGGCTTCTTCGTTTGTTTTAAGATGATAGTACGGACGGTGATTGGTCATAGCATCAAAAGCATCAACAATGGCCAGGATCCTGCATTCCACAGGGATCTCCACTCCTTTTAAGCCCAGGGGATAACCGCTTCCGTCCCAGCACTCATGGTGCCTCAAGATCAAACCGGCGATGCCGGCTAAGTAATTGGAAGAAAGGGCGATCCGGTAACCTTTTTCAGGATGCTCCCTGATGATCTGCCACTCCTTTTCATCGAGCGGCCCTGCTTTGAACAGGATCTGCTCCGGGATGGCCACCTTCCCCAGGTCGTGAACCTGGGAAAGTAAGGTCAGGTTGTTCAACTGGCGGGAGGTAAGACCACGTTTTTTCCCCAACTTGCGGCAAAGCCGGGATAACCTCTTGCCATGTCCGCCGGCAATATAATCTCGTTTATCCAGGGCAGCCAAAAGGCTTTTGACTATCTTGCCCCGCACCCTGGAACTGGGCGCTAACTTGTCCCGGTACATGCGGTCGTCGGCCTTTTTGAACAGCTCCTGGAAAGTAGTTTCGTTGGTGTCGGCCGTCGCTGAGCCCAGGGACAGGCTTAAATACAAATCCGGCTTCGCTTCATTGTATTCCCGGACCTTGCTTCTGATCCGTTTGATTACTTTATCAGCAACCCTCTGATCGGCCCGCAGTAAAATGGCTGTAAATTCATCGCCCCCAACCCGGGCCAGAACATCGGAACCGCGCAGGGAATTATTAAGCACCTCGGCCGCCATTTTTAAGAGGTAATCACCCCGCTCATGGCCCATGGTGTCGTTAATCAACTTCAACCCGTTTACGTCGGCTGATATCATGGTAATCGGGTAATCGCGGCTTTTGCTTAAGCGCCTGAGTTCTTCTTCAAAATAATTGCGGTTATAAAGCCCGGTCAGCTGATCATGCATGCTCTGGTATTCAAGCTGCTGCTGAAAGATGATCCGTTCGGTGATATCCCTGGCTACACCCCGAAAGCCGTAAATTGTGTCATCATCGGCACGCATTGGCGAAATAGACATTTCAACAAAAAGAGAGCTGCCGTCTTTACGCTTTATTTCTCCGACAAAACCGTTTTCCGGCTGGCCGGAGCGGTATACCTGTTTAAATTTCTGGATAACCGCCCGCGGATCTTTGAACAACGCTTTATAATCAATCGAGGAAAATTCTGTTCTTGTATAACCGCAAATCTGATAAGCTGCTTCATTGAAAAAAATAAGCCTGCCCTTCAAATCGGTCTCATAATAGCCTTCTTCGATGGAGTTTATAATATCGTGATGCCTGCTAATTGTTGAACTCAGGGATTCCTCAACCACCTCAGCGTCCCTGATTCTGCGGGCTACCCCGGTTAAAGTCAATTCATTTTTTTCATTACGGTTGCACTGCGTGGTTACATCGCACCAGACAGTAGCACCGTTTTTGCAGTTGATCTCCACTTCATCCCTGTTCACATGAGGGTGAGTATCATCCTTAAAGAACTGCTCCTGTCGCCGGGCTACCTGCTCGATAAAGTACTGGTAAGAGGAATAAGCAAAAAACTCCTCCAGGGGGACCGCGATCATTTCATCAGCGCTGTAGCCGTTTAAGTGCTCAATCGAAGGGCTGATGTAATTCCAGCACCTTTTCTCCAGGTTAAAAGAAAAGAGCACATCCGGGCAGTGTTCGGAAATAAATAAAAGATCCGGTGTAGGAGTATAGCCGGAGGATTGCTCCGGGAAGAAGCTGGTTTTTTCGCTTTTTTTAGTAATAAGCCCGGCACCTCCATCTATTCAACCCAAATTAAACTTTATTCAATTTCTCCAAGTTTCTGTGATCTCCTTTTTTTACAGTAAATTATTTGCAAACAAATTGGCCTCAGCACCTTTTTGCTAAACCATTTCTGCCTGGGGTAAGCAGCATTAGGATAACCGGGCAAAAAAACCCTGCAAAACAACCAGAAAAGTTGCTTTTACAGGGCCTTCTACAACATGGGCTGTGGATTTGGAATTAGGGGGTTACACTTAAAAGAAGATAAAAATACCCGGCTGTGCTAAACCAGCTTAAAATCTATTTTTTCAAGCATCTTTTCAGCCGCCCGGTCGGGGCTATTACCTCCGGCCATGAGGGACATGAAGGACGCGGCATCATCAACACTCCAGCGGAAGTTCTGCAGGGCCCGGTAGAATTTGGGATAATCCTTATTCAATCCTTTTCGAACTACCGTTTTAATATGCTTTTCTCCACCGAAAGCCCCCCTGGGATCATCAAGAAACTTGAGCGGCCAGAACTCAAACATTGACTCGGGCACCCAGCCGGTTACAACCACCCACTCTTTTTTATTAACCGCTTTTTCCAGGACGGCACAAATATCTTCGTTGCTGCCATGAGCCAGCTCAAAATCAAGGCCGTAATCTGTAATGGCTCTGTAAGCCTGCTTGCTGATTCCCGCTTCTTTTTCGATCGCATGGATGAGATTTCCGAATTTTTCCCGGTGGTTGTTCAGGTCGGCTATACTGCCTGTGGTAACATAATCCGGGACCACCAGGCCGGTTTTAGCCCCGGCCAGGTTGGTGCCAAGCACCTCCAGCATACCCGGGTGCCGGTCCACATATACATCGTGCATACCCGGGGTCCAGCAGGAAACGGTTGAATCAAACTCTCCCGAGGCCAGGGCGGTATACATTTCTTCCAGGGAATCTCCGTCCACTTCAACCAGGATTACATCCTGCCCGCTGTCTCTCTTGTACCAATGCTTAAATAGGTGGGCGCTTGCGATTTCACTGGTCCAATTGATATAGCCCACCTTAGGTATATCATAGCGGTCGGCATTTTTCTTGAAATACTCGATCATGCGGGTCAGGTTGATGGAAGCAGCGCTTATGGCGCTGACTCTTTCTTTCTGGTCGGCTGAAGAGGAGCGCAGCTGTTCTGAAATTAGCGCTGAGCGCTCTGTGATCTCAGAAACACCTTGAGCAGCGTCCTTAATCTCCTCTACTGCCCCCTGCAAAGCCTCGTTCGTACCCTTGAACTCAGATACCTGCTCCACCGTCCCGCCGGTATAGCCGGCGATTTCCTCAAAAGAAGCACGCAAATTCTGGCTGTGTTCTTTTTGGGCAGCCAGCGACTCCCTGGAATGATCAGTTTTTTCCTTAACCCCCTTCATCAGGGCATCAGCTTCCCCGATCAGGCGGGCAATTTCTTCGGCGGCGCCGGCCGAACTGGTAGCGAGCTTGCCTACTTCCTGCGCCACCACGGCAAACCCGCGGCCATGCTCACCGGCTCTGGAAGCTTCAATACCGGCATTCAAAGCCAGCAAGTTGGTCTGCTTGGCAAAACCCTTGATCGTACCCACAACGCTGTAAATATTCTTAGAAAATGTAGCCAGTTCCTCTGCCGCCTGCCCCGCTTCATCGATAGCGGCTTCGTTTACGGACATAATTTTTTCTGATTCCAGCAGGCTCTCCCCGCCTCTTTCCACCGCTTCCCGGCTCCTATCAGCGTGCTGCTTGAGCTCTTCTCCCGCCTCTACCGCTTCAGTAACCTGTTCAGCGATCTTATCAAGCTGCCGGTTAACTGTCTCTACAGCTTCAACCACCCGGCCATTTCCCTGCGAAACACCTTCCAGGGCTAAAGCCATTTCTTCTAAAGAATTTTTGATTTCCTGGGTGCTGCGGCTGATCTTCCGGGAAGAAAACATCATCGCACTGCCCGTTCCGGTGGTGTGGGCCAGTAAACTCTTGAACTCCTCCTTGATCCGGCCGTTTTTAATATCACCTGCCTCTGACGCCCGGCTTCCACCAAATAATAAGGCCCAGATGATAAAAGAACAGCCCAGGGCAAAGATAACAGCCGAGGCTGTAAACCACCAGGCATAACCGCTCAGGAAAACTATAATTATTACTGCAGGGATGTAGGTTATAATTATTTTCAACGCTACCGGCATCCTGGTCAAGGTTCTAAGCCTCCCTCTACAGTTCAAAACCTTATAACTCGATACAACTTTATCTTCACCGGGTTTTTTAGTATTGTAAGCGCTTGCATAGCCCTTGTATTGGCCGGCCGGACCTTGTTCCCGGTTCAAATTGCGGGGTGACAGTACTTTTCCCCGTCACCCCGGTTAATCTTCAATTTACTCTTCCTTACAACCCGCCTGGCCAGGCAGGCATACTTTTTTTCAAGCTATCCTTTCTCTTCCACGGAAGTCTTTGCCGGGGGAAGCTCATCATCAGTATCAGCTTGCCCCTTCTCGTTGTTGATCGCCGCCTGCCAGGCTTCAAGCAGGTTCTTGAGCATTTTTTCCACTTCTTCTATCTTGGCCGTGTCTTTCTTGATGTTGGCCTGGACCAGCTGGTAATGCATGTATTCATAAAGCTGGAACAGGCTGCTTGATATTTCGGGTACATCCGGGTTAAGCGAGCCCATAAGCTCGCACAAAATATCCTGGGCTCTGCCCAGCTGGTGGTTTGCCTCTTCAATATCGTTATCTTCTATAGCCTGGCGGGCCAGCCTCGTAAACTTCAAAGCTCCGCTGTATAACATGAGCAGCAGTGATGCCTGGTCGGCAGTTTCCACCTGGGTCCGGCGGTAATTTTGATAAGGATTATTCATCGCGTTCATAATTATTTTCACTCCCATCTTTCTTTATAATCTTTAACTGTGCTAGCTATTCACCCGATTGCCCGGACATCGATTCAAAAGAGGCCATCAAACCGGTCTGCTCCTGGATACGGGCAATGTATTGCTCCATGAAAGAAAACTGACGGATGAGTCTTTCCTCGCGCATTTCAAGGCGCCTTTCGATCATCTCGATCCGGTCGGCGTACTGCTCCATCTCTCTTTGCAGGGAAGCGTCGCGGTTTTGGACCAGGCCGCCCGGGCCGATCATAGTCGCCACTCGCTCCTGCATCTGCCGTACCACACCGTCCGGGCCCCTTTTGTTTCCGGCCGCATCCACCGGCGCTTCCCGGGCAAAGAGGCGGGAAACGCTTTCTGCATCTTCCATTAAAGCTTCTCTCAACTTGGCTTCATCTATTTGCAGCATTCCCTCTTCATCATCAGCCATAATGCCCACGGCAGATAAACTCTGGTAGTTTATTTCTTCAGAAGGGGGGCTGACATTAAG
>CAYWIY010000037.1:0-18418 GCA_964458455.1 uncultured Syntrophomonadaceae bacterium
CAAATTTTTCGCTCAAGAGACCCTTCCTTACTCTGCTCGGTTTTCAAAGAACGCTTTTCGCTTCTTAAGTGCAAGATTAATATTAGCACAGGCCCTGGTTGATGTCAAGGTAAAAAACATCGATTTTCTTCTAAAATTAGCTTAAAAACGGTTGTTGAAAATATTTATAAAAATGACTTTTTGCCTCTAAAAGCGACTATAAAAAAGAATCTAAAAAGCTATGCGGTTTTCCGGCTTAGGTCAACAACTTTAGCCTTCGAAGTGACCTGGTGAAATAATAACAGGCAGTTTTTTAATTATGCTTTTATTACAGGAGAAAAATATATGTAGATATGATAAAATGAAAGCAGGGATACTTTATGAAAAACACATCAAGTCAAGAAAACTACAGGTTAGAAAAACCGGTCTATGATGCAGTAAAAAACATAGTGCCAACTGATTTAGGCCGCCTGCACATCAGGGGACCGGTAAGCCCGCAAGCACTTACTAAATATCAACTGTCGGAAGGATTGTGCTGCTTTCGACCTGCAAAACGCCAGCATGAAGCCTTGATAGAATTAGCGCAGCAACCTGACGGCCTCGTTTTTACTGCCGCCCTGGCCAACAAAATTATTTCATACGTTACCTTCCAAAAACCTGATTTCCCCTGGTGGATCAAAAGATGCTTTCCTAAGTTGATCGAGCTGGGAAGCATCGAAACTGACATGTCCTGGCGAAATCTTGGTTTGAGCAAAACGGTTCTTGATAAAGTTTTAAAGAACCCTGATTTCAGCTTTTTCGAGGATTATATCATTATAGCGGTTCATACAATTCATAGCTGGGATCTGAAAAATACTTGTATTTCACCCTGGGACTACCGACACTTCATGCTAGAACTGTTCAAAAAATACGACTTTGTTCCCTGGGAAACAGAAGATCCCGAGATCAGGGAACATCCATGCAACATATTATTGGCCAGAATCGGGGCAAATATTGAACCGGAAGATATCAAACGTTTTTCCAACTGCTGCCTGGATGTAAGCTGATCAAGCTTCAATACTATACTATACCCCAGCACTTTCTGCATAAGCTACTTGTTGCTTCTTGATACACTTTGTTCACATTGGTGACACTATA
The DNA here is from genome assembly GCA_964458455.1 of uncultured Syntrophomonadaceae bacterium. Taxonomy (GTDB): domain Bacteria; phylum Bacillota; class Dethiobacteria; order DTU022; family DTU022; genus B1SED10-74M. The sequence goes on from CAYWIY010000037.1 coordinate 1,117, forward strand.
TATATTTTATCACGCTATTAACAGTATTTCCATTAAAATTATTGCCTGAATCTTGCAGGTATTCAACTTCTTCGCATCGAATTATAAGTTATCAGCTTTCTAATTATTTAAACAGGAGGATTTATATATGGAAGAAAAAAAAGACAGCGATTTTGTCGGTGAAGACAATTTCGAACCGATCCAGCCATCAGCTGGTTTTGCAGAAACTGCAAGAGTAAACGATCACAGCTTGTTCGAGGAAGCAAAAAAGGACCGCCTTGCTTTCTGGGCAAAAATGGCCGATAGTCTTCAGTGGACTGAAAGATGGGAGCGAGTTCTTGATGATGATAACCCGCCCTATTACAAGTGGTTTGTCAATGGAAAGCTGAATGTATCGGAAAACTGCCTTGACGTCCACATCAATAACGGTTTAGGGGACAAAAAAGCCCTGATCTTCGAGGGTGAAGAAGGAGATAGTGTTTCCCTAACGTACACGCAGCTTTTAAGTGAAGTTTGTAAATTCAGCAATGTACTGGATCAACTTGGCGTAAAACAAGGTGATGCGGTAACTATATGGATGCCCATGATTCCTGAAGCCATTGTAGCCATGCTGGCCTGCACAAGGGTTGGGGCTGTTCACAGTGTCGTATTTGGCGGGTTCAGTCCCGAAGCACTTAAAGACCGCATCCTTGATTCAAAATCTAAACTGGTTGTTACAGCAGACGGTGCCAACAGGCGTGGAAAGGTTATCCCTATGCGCAGCGCAGCTGAAGAGGCATTGAATGACTGTCCGAGTGTAGAAAATGTTGTAATCGTTAACCGCACCGGTACACCTTATGAGATCAAGAAAGGAAGAGATTTGCTTTGGTCAGAACTAATGGCTGAAGCAGGCTCGGATTTTGAACCGGTAACAATGGATGCAGAAGACCCGCTTTTTATCTTATACAGCAGCGGGACTACAGGTAAACCAAAAGGTATCCTGCATACTACAGGGGGGTACCTGGTAGGTGTAGATACTACTTTTCGCTATGTTTTTGATCACAGGGAAGATGATATTTACTGGTGTACCGCTGATATAGGGTGGATCACAGGACACAGTTATATAGTTTACGGCCCCCTTTCCAATGGTTCGAGCACATTTATTTATGAGGGCACCCCGGACTACCCGGCTCGGGACCGTTTTTGGGAACTCATTGATAAATATAAGATCACCGTCTTTTATACGGCTCCAACGGCTATCCGTTCTTTCATGCGCTGGGGCAACCAGTACCCAGAAAAACGCGATCTTTCCAGCCTTCGCCTGCTTGGTTCTGTCGGTGAACCGATCAACCCGGAAGCCTGGTTATGGTACTATGAAAATATCGGCAAAGGAAAATGCCCAATTGTAGACACCTGGTGGCAAACTGAAACAGGGATGATCATGATCACACCTCTGCCCGGGTTAACTCCCCTTAAGCCGGGATCGGCATCATGGGTTTTCCCTGGGATTGACGCCGACGTTGTTGACGATCAGGGCAATTCCACAAAGCCGGGCCAAAGAGGCTTCCTGGTAATCAATTCACCGTGGCCAGCCATGCTCCGGACCCTGCACGGCGACCCAGAGCGTTTTGAGAACACTTATTGGAAACAGTATCCTGGAAGGTATTTCACAGGCGATGGTGCCTGGAAAGATAAAGAAGGCTACTTTTGGATTATGGGCCGGGTTGACGATGTCCTTAATGTCTCCGGGCACAGGATCGGCACCATGGAAGTTGAAAGCGCCCTGGTTGAACATCCTGCAGCAGCTGAAGCCGCAGTAATCGGAAAAGTACATGAAATAAAAGGCCATGCTATTACAGCTTTTGTAACCCTCAAAGAAGGTTATGAGGGCAGCGATGAACTGGTGCAGGAATTAAAAACCTACGTAGGCAAAAAAATTGGGGCTATCGCCCGCCCAGAAGAAATCTTTTTCACCTATGAACTGCCCAAGACCCGTAGTGGAAAGATCATGCGCCGTTTGCTGCGCGATATAGCCGAGCAAAGGGACCTCGGCGATGTAACCACCCTTATGGATCCTCAGGTGGTTTCATCAATAAAAGAGGGTTATACCGAAAAATAACGGTCTTTCACCGCCAATTTAACGCCCATGCCGGGCGTACTTTTAAAAGGCCGCCTGGATTTCAGGCGGCCTTTATATGAACAACCATTCTATTGCTTTTTATCTAAGTTATTTTAATCCGGGCAAATTTTCTTTTGCCAACCTGGATAATGTGATCCTTTTCATCTTTGCTCTTCTGCAATTCCAGGTCAATTGAATCTGCGGTTTCACCATCAATTTTTACTCCACCCTGCTTAATCAAGCGCCTGGCCTCACTTCTGCTTGGTGCCAGGCCGGCATCAACCATAATCGAAACCAGGCTGGCAGGTGATGCAAACTTAAAAGCTTCCATTTCATTTGGCATTTGACCTTTTTGAAATACCTGCTTGAAGTTTTCTTCCGCTTCTTGTGCCGCCTGGGCATTATGATAAAGATTGACCAATTCTCTAGCCAGGCGCATTTTGGCATCACGGGGATGCAGTTGGCCGCTTTTTACTTGATCCATAATGCCATCTATTTCTTTAGTTTGCAGTGTCGTAGCCAACCGAAAATATTCGTCCATCAATTCATCAGGTATAGACATGGCTTTACCATAGATTTGATCCGGTGCTTCTGTTAGGCCAATATAGTTACCTAAGCTTTTACTCATTTTCTCCACACCGTTGGTGCCAACCAGTATGGGCATAGTAAAGGCAACCTGCGGATTCTGGCCGTATTCGCGCTGCAGCTGTCGCCCCATTAATAAGTTAAACTTCTGCTCGGTGGCTCCAAATTCTATGTCAGCCCGAACAGCAATTGAATCATAACCCTGCATCAGGGGATAAAAGAATTCGTGGATACCAATGCTAATGTTGTCCTTGTATCTTCTATAGAAATCCTCTCTTTCCATCATCCGGGCCACCGTAAGTTTCGAGGCAAGCTTAACGACATCGGCAAAGGTCAGTTTGGAAAGCCAGTCACTGTTGCGAACCATTTCAGTGCGATCCGGATCAAGAATCATAAACAACTGATCCTGGTAAGTCCTGGCATTTTCCATAACCTCTTCCTCAGTTAGCTGCTTGCGCATTTCCGACCTGCCTGTAGGATCTCCAATCATTCCTGTGAAATCCCCTATAATTAAAACTACGTGATGCCCCAGGTCCTGAAACTGTCTAAGCTTATGCAAAACCACAGCATGTCCAATATGTAAATCCGGAGCAGAAGGATCTATACCCAGTTTGCATCGCAGTGGTATATTCTCCGCTACGCTTCTTTCCAGCTTGCTTCGAAATTCATCCTCGCTGATAATTTCTGAAGTGTTTTCAGCAAGAATTTCATATTGCTCTGCAGCACTTAAAAAACTCATATCTCTCAACCTCCATATATCAAATATGCTTATATAATTTTATATAACCTGTTCCAGGTTAACAGTTAATCCATCCGTAGCGGCTACCACTTCAGTACCGGTCATTTTGCTCAGTTTTCTGGCTAATAGATTTGGATCGTTTTTGAGCATAGTCAAACCAAAATGGGTCATTATGGCCAACCTGGGCTTAATTCCTTCAATTAAGCTCTGTGCTCCACCCAGGTCAAGGTGTTTGATCTCACGGTCAGGAAACGGCTCTTTCAATAAAACATTCATAACCAGTATATCGCTGCCCCTGTATTTATCAATCAAAGCTTGTGATAATTTGGTATCAGTAACAAAAGAAACAATTCCACGGTCTAGTTTAAATTTAAAACCGTACGTTTCAGCAGGATGGTCATGCCTGATTGGCGTTTCAAATTGCAAGGAATCGACTGCATAAGACCTGCTTTCCTTCAATATCTCCAGGCGCTCCACCGAGTCTCGGACATGAGAAAAAACAACCGGTTCATATTTATCAACTGCATCAGAAGGAGCAAAAAGGATTCCTCTGCGGTTAAATGTGCCGTGCGTCATTGCTTCGATAATGACGTTGATATCTGTTGAATGGTCCAGGTGGCGATGAGATAAGATAACTAGATCCAGCACTTCCGGGTTTAATACCTGATCTCCGCAAAAACAACTTCGCAATGTTCCCGGCCCGGGATCGATAAGTATGTTTTTTCCCTGGAAGTAACACCAGGTCCCGGCAGATGAACGAAGCTGCTTAGAAACAACAAAGCGTGCCCCGGCAGTCCCCATAAATTTTATCCAATCAGACAATACATTCCAACCCCTGATTTCTTTTCATCCCTGTTATTCTATCACAAGATGCAGTTTATGGGAGAATGGTTTTAACAATCCATAGCATTTTGATACAAAAAAATAATCCCTTTTAGGGATGTTGAACCAGTTAAGGGACCGAGCAAACTATTAAGCCGAGTTCTGTTCTTCCCGGATGCCGGGAAGCGGCAGCCATCTATCTCGGGCACCAGTTGCCTGGCACCTCAAGCAACCTAACCCGGGGAGTCGGCGGGCAACCTCATCCTCCCCCTATTTGGTCTTGCTCCGGGTGGGGTTTACCTAGCGAACCGGTCTCCCGGTTCCTGGTGCGCTCTTACCGCACCGTTGCACCCTTACCCGGCACCCAGCAATAGATACAAGAGAGAAACATACACTGTTATTTTAATCTACCTTTTGTATCTATCGCTGGGCACCGGGCGGTATGATTTCTGTGGCACTGGCCTTAAGGTCACCCTTACTGGGCGTTACCCAGCACCCTGCCCTACGGAGCTCGGACTTTCCTCGAGAAGAACCTTGCGGTTTTCTTCCCGCGACTGCCTTGTTTACTCGGTCCCTTACCGATCTTCCAATTAAAGTATAGCATCGCCTAAACATAGTGTCAAAGGATATTCATTAATCTTGAAGATTTGACAAAAACTGCAGGGCTTCTTCCAGGTCCGAGACTGAAACAAGCTCTATCTCTTTCGCCACCGCCCTGGCACCTTCATAGTTTTTTTCCGGGACAAGGAAGTATTCAATACCGGCATTTTCTGCAGCAAAAACCTTTTGAGGCACACCACCAACCCGTCCAACTCTTTCTTCAAGATCAATAGTGCCTGTGCCGGCAATATCTTTCCCTGCAGTTAAATCATCCGGGGTCAGCTGGTTCATAATTTCCAGTACAAACATCAGTCCGGCAGAGGGGCCTCCTATACTGCCTGTATCCATTGTTATGTCAAGGGGGATTACCGGTTCCCAGGGTAAAGTTTGGATATAAATGCCCAAAAAAGGCATGGTTTCGTCATCCGGATGAGGTCCGGTAGGCACCGATAGCGTTAATTCCTGGGCATTACGCATAATTTCCATAATCACTGCATCGCCTACATCACGTTCCCTGACAAGTAACTGCACCTCAGATGCCAGCATTACCGGAGTATTATCAACATAAATGATAATGTCTCCCACTTCTAGATACTCATCGGCAGGGGCATTATCAAGGAAATCTATGACTTCAACTCCATCACTTTCTATATCAACATCGTAGCCCGCTCTCCGCAACGCTACCACCTGGGCTATATGCTTGCTCTCTGTCATGTGTTCCCTTAGCAATTCCCTGTATTCCTGTTCGTCCATGTCCCTGGGGATAACTCTTTCTTTAGGATTCAACCTCATCTGAGGATGAATATACCCGTAGGCAGCAGCAAAAAGGTTGGCCCTGTGCTGGGTTACAGTCAGCAGGTATAATGACCCGTTGTCTTCTCCACCGGAATTCTCAACGGCAACAATTTCATTCAGGTTAACTGCCCTGCTGGGCCTGACCACGTAATAATCTAGCTGAACATAAAAGCCCAGTAACCCGAATGCAATTACTATAACAAAAGTAGTAATTAACCTTTTAATTTTCAATATGCAAGCCTTCTTTCGGCATTAGTTGTACTATAACTTATACTTTGCCATGATCATATCATGCACTTCTGGCGGCACCAGGCTCCTAATATCACCGCCCAGGCCGGCAATCTCCTTGACAATACTGGAACTCAAATAAGAGTATTTATTGTTTGTCATCATGAACAAGGTTTCAATTGAGGGGCTCAATTTTTGATTGACCAAGGCCATCTGAAATTCGAATTCGAAATCCGACATGGCCCGCAAACCCTTAATAATGATATTGATATTATTTTTAGTAGCATATTCAATCAGCAAGCCCTTGTAATAATCAACTTTTACGTTTGGGTATGGTTCAGTTACCATTTCCAGCATTTTTACTCGTTCTTCGATGCCATAGGTTGGAATTTTACGGGGATTCTCCAGGACAGCAACTATAACCTGGTCCAAAATTTTACTCGACCTTTTTATAATGTCAAGATGTCCTTTAGTAACCGGATCAAAGCTGCCGGGATAAATTGCCTTGGTCAAGTTGGTTTCCTCCTTTGCGATGAAAGCTATTATGACAACATAATTTACTTTTCGCTACTTATTTAGTATAACCTGCATAATATCGCTAAAAATTCTTGTTCCCAGTCGTTTGATGTGCTACAATATAACGCGTGATTACAAAAGTGCCGGGAGGTTCTTATCATGGCTAAAGTTTGTGAAATATGCAATAAAAGTAAAACTACTGGTTTTAAAATCAGTCACTCTAATATCAAAACCAAAAGAAAATGGCGCCCCAACATCCAAAGAATAAAAATTATGATGAACGGCTCGCCAAGAAGAGTTAACGTATGCTCGCGCTGTATTAAAGCCGGTAAGGTCCAAAGAGCAATTTAATTTATTCAAAACTTTCCTGTATGCGCTAATGTCAACCTTGGCCAAAAAAGAAGGAACAGTTACTTTAAAACTGCTCCTTCTTTTTTTATAAGTATTTCTTTTCAACCAATCTCAATTCTAAATTGCCAGAATGCTTTCATACTTACATGCAGTTTATAAACGATCAAGGAAATACTTCTTGGAAGCATAAACTGCTTCGCCAATTTTTCGCTTAGGAGCATAAGTATTAATGGGTTCAAAGACCGTCAGGCGATTTATCCCATTGTAGGCTTTGCTTGCTTCCTCACCTTCCAGGGTCCCGGCAATAATCTCTATGGCCCAGTTTTCCATCTTTGGAACCATTTCATGGATGAAACAGGAAGTCATATCCATGGCCAGTTGAGATTCTTCGCTTTCGCCTTTAGCCATCATTTTCTTAGCCCTGAGCAGACCACTTTCAGCGGCAAATACCTCCATGGCCATGTCGGCCAGGCGGCAAAGGACTTCTTGTTCATCAGTTATGTTTTCACCAAATTTTTGAGCGGCATTGCCCGCAGCGAGGATGAACAAGGTCTTCATGTTGTTAAGATAAAACTCCTCGCGTTCCGGAGTTCCTTCCGGCATTTGCGCTTCTTTCATTTGCTTCAAAGTACCGCCCAGGCCCATTACCGCTTCCATGAAAGGCAGTTCATTTTTCATGGCTTTACGGAGCAAAGTGCCTGGAATCAGCATCCGGTTAATTTCATTGGTTCCTTCAAAAATCCGGTTGATCCGGCTGTCCCGGTACGAACGCTCGGCCGGATATTCCTGCCCGTATCCGTATCCGCCGAATACCTGCACCCCTTCATCAGCAATCTTGTCCATGCCTTCAGAGCAAAATACTTTCGAAATGGAGCACTCGATGGCGTATTCGTGAATAGCCCTGGCCACATCAGAAAGGTCTCCACCGCTTTCTTTAACCTCTTCCAGTTTCTCATCAATCATACCGGCAATCCGGTATACCATGCTCTCCTGGAGGTAGGTAAGAATGGCCATGTTGGCAAATTTGTTCTTCATCAAATTAAATTCAGCTACCGGCTTTTGGAACTGAACTCTCTGCAGGGCATATTCACTGGCAAATTCCATTACCCCTTTGCTACCGCCGACACAACCTGCACCAAGCTTGAACCTGCCAATATTAAGGATGTTAAAAGCTACCTGGTGCCCTTTACCTTCTTCCCACAACATGTTTTCAACCGGCACCTTGGCATTGTCCAGGATTACGCTGCAGGTAGAAGAACCCTTGATCCCCATTTTTTTCTCCTCGGGATCGATAGACACACCTTCGGTATCAGCTTCAACGATAAAAGCAGTAAACCTTTCCCCGTCGATCTTTGCGTAAGTAACAATCACGTCTGCCCACGCAGCGTTAGTGATGTACTGCTTGGCTCCATTTAAGATGTAATATTTACCATCTTCTGATAGTACAGCCTTGGTTTTACAATTCAAGGCATCTGAGCCTGCTTCCGGTTCGGTCAAAGCATAGGAAGCAATCTTTTCACCGCTGGCCAGGCCCGGGAGGTACTTCTTCTTTTGTTCTTCATTACCAAAGAAAACAATCGGCAGGGTGCCGATCCCGGTATGGGCGCCAAAAGCGGTGGCAAAGGAACCACCGGTCAATGAAGCACATTCGGCAATAATGTTTGTAGTAATCTTATCCGCCTCTTCACCGCCGTATTCCTCCGGGATATCGCTACTTAAAAGCCCCAATTCTCCTGCTTGCCGCAGCAGGTCAGTCATTACCCCTTCTTCCATAGCTTCGATTTCGTCGATTTTTGGTTCAACCTGGTTTTTCATGAAATCGACCGTGGTCTTTTTAACCATCAAATGCATGTCATCAAAATCTTCCGGCGTAAACACAGTATTTTCGTCAACCGGCCCCAGTAAATAAGCTCCACCCTTGATCAATTCGCTCATCGCCATATCACCTCAATTTAAATAGTCGGGCATAAAATACTTTTACCGTTTAATAGTTTCTATGGTAAAGCATTTTTCCCTGCTTTGTGAAAATATTAACTTACTCCAAAAAACAAATTGCTCTGACTACTTGTTCTAATTTGTTAGAATGTATAATAAAGAGAGTGCCTAATATATTTTAAGGTTGCCCATTTCTTGATTTGAAGCAATGTTTATGCTACCATATAAATGTCAACAGGCCGAAGTGGCGGAACTGGCAGACGCACACGACTCAAAATCGTGCGCCCTCCGGGCATGTGGGTTCGACTCCCACCTTCGGCACCAGCAATCTTTAAAGGCTGCGGGGTTTATTCCGCAGCCTTTTTATCTACATTTTAAACTGTTATCCCTCAATAATGCTGTTTGGCTAAAATCAGCTTTCCATTCAAATATCGCTCACATTCAAAATCCATATTTCAATCTTTATAAATTCACCTGGTTGACGATTTTAAATAATAAACAAACTCTGCCGGATATTTTTTTCAATCCCAGTAAATGGACAAAGTAAGCTTTACCGCTTTGATTTATTGATCGGCTTAAAAAGAACAAAACTGATCTATCAAAACTCAAGATCCTGGCAGAAATACATCTATTTTTATCAACCTGAAGGGATAGGTATGGTCGCTAAGAAGAAAAATAGATACTTCACTATTATGATCATCCCGCATTCTGATGGAGCTACTTTCAGTTTCCAGCTTCCTCTTCATGCTGTTCAAGCTTTTGCCTTATTTACAGTGTGCTGGGTACTCGCCTTTTGTATTCTCGGGTTAGCCTGTATGAAACTTGTCGGTGAAACTGAAGAAACTGGAAACCTGAGGCAGATCAAACAAAATCAACAGGAGGAAATTGAAACGCTGGCAGTAGAAGCCACGCAAGCTATTGAACACATCCATGACCTTGATCGGGCTATAAACAAAATCGAAGAAAAAGTAGATCATGTTGTTCCTCCAGTAGATAATAAAAAAGAGCAAGATAATACTGATACCAGTTTAAACCACCTGGAAGTCAATACCACAGCAGCTTCAAACAGTGAGCTTGTAAACACTATTTCCAACAGTGTTTTTGAAAATCATTCATTCTCTAACAATTTACTAAACCGGACGGCAGAAAAAATTATTGTTCTTCAAAGTATTGTTCCTGAAAAATACAACACCTTAAACCGCTTTGAATTACACCTGGAGACCATGAAAGAAAAACAAGAATTGGCAGAAAAAAAGCAAATCCTCGAAGATAGGACGCCGGCATTATGGCCTTTTAACGGCCGGGTTACCTCAGGTTACGGTATGAGAGAAATACCATATAGAGAGGGTTACCAGTTCCACAACGGTATCGATATAGCTGGTTCATACGGATCTCCCATCCGCGCAGCTTCCGATGGGAAAGTAACTTTTTCCGGCAGAAGAGGCAGTTTAGGAAACCTGCTGATAATTGACCATGCTAACGGGTATGAAACTTATTATGCACATCTGCATTGTTTTGCCGTTCAAACTGGTGATAAAGTGGAAAAAGGAGAAAAAATCGGTTGTATGGGTAGATCCGGGCGCACTACAGGAACCCACCTTCACTATGAGGTCCGTTTTGAAGGTTCAACAGTAAATCCACGTCCCTATATGAAAGAAAAATGATCAATGCCTGCACTTTATGCTCGCTTCAATATTCTTAAGCAGTCAGGGCAATATCAGGCGGTGTGAGCTGTAGAAGACACAATACATTTATAAAACTCATGTTCTTATAAATGTACCCCCCGTGAAACCGGGGGGTACATTTAAATTTATTGCCGCTAGCCATTACTGAGCAGCAGCATACTCTGCCTTTTTCGTTAGGTTTACTCGGCCTGGTCCGCGAAAGAAAAACCTTTGGCCGGCCCGGTATCGGCTGAAGTGCCGGCAATGCGAGACAGGTAAGCTGAGCCCAGGGTTTTTATATGCTCATCTATGCTGTCAAAGTAGTTATAATGTTCCTGTTCATGCTCGATAATCATCTCAAACAGTTTAGCAGAAATACTGTCACCGTTATCCATGCACACTTTCAAAAACTGGCTATAAGCATCAATGGCTTCTTCTTCCTGCTGGGCATCAAAGGGGAAAATATCTTCCACCGACTGGCCTTTTTCTACCGGTCCGTCCAATTCCGAGGTCGGCTCTCCACCCAGCTCCATAATCCTTTCAGCCAGGGATTCAGCGTGCCGCATTTCATCGATAGCAATCAGCTTAACATTGGCTGCCAGCTCACCGTAATCCTTGTCATCTAAGATATAATGCTGGTGCATATACTGATGGATGGCTTGAAGCTCCATTGACTTTGCCTTATTAAGGACATTGATTACTTTCTGCTTCTTTTCTTCCCGGTTCATAATACATCCTCCTTTTTAATAATCATATTTAATATTTCATAATCATTATTTTTATTTAAACATATCTTTAACATTTTGACAAACAAGCGTACCATTTACACTGCCTACCATTTAAAAAGGCGAGAAAAACCCAAATATTTATTCAGCATTTACCCGGTTATCCACTTTCAAGCTTGACTTTGCTGCGTGTACAGTGAAAGGGTATTTGCGCCATCCGCTGCCAGATCGATTAAGTGCACGCAGCCATTTTCTGATCCCAGGATTTGAGCAATTTCTTTTTTACTCATATCTGGAAGCTGCTTCTGCTCCAGATTTGTTGCAAAAGATGCCGCTTCCATACAAACCCGGTCAGGGGCGCGTAGTATTTCCCCTTTTGCCTTAAGAACCTTACCGCTGTTCTTTTCAAGTTCCATCTCCAGGGCAACACTGTGGAAAGAATCAACAAAATGGCCTTTGAGCAGCCATGTATTTTGATCAAGGTAGAGGGCCTGGTTTTTAAAGCGGTTGAATAAAGCTCCGTTTCGTTCAGAGTAGCCTACATGTTCGTACCAAGACCTGCTAACCCGGTCGGTGTTGCTGTAGTAACGGCAACCGCTATCAAAGAGCTCATACCAGTAGTTTTCGTATTCCTTCGCATCTGAAAAACCCCTGTATTGCCATAAAAAGGTTTCTGCCTGGACCACGCCCCTGACCCCTTCGGCAAAAAGATCCCTGGCTTCGGAAATTCCTTGAGGCTCAAGAGCATTGTTCAAATCTTTACCGCAGCCAAAATAAGCTTTCATGCCCTCCAGGGCCTTAATTTCAAAACGATGAGGGCTATCGTATCCCGGTGCACGGTAAATTTCCCACCAGGCGCGGCGAACGGTAAATGTATCAGTATCCACAAGCATCCTGGCAGCCAGTTCCTTGTCTGAACCGCAGTAAGTTGTTTCAACATCTAACTCACCACCTACAAATCGAACCGTGGTATGCCAGAAGCGCTGGAAAACACATTTCACAAAAACTACACCGTCCCCTTTAATTATGTTTTGTGGCAGCATAACAGTGGTTGCCACCGAATCATGATTAGTTTTATACTGTATAAGAACAATAGTTAAGCTGTGCCTTGGGAACAAAACGAGCATCACAAAGCGCATCTTGGGCCAAAGAAAAGGCAATGAAATTGTCCCCCTGGCTTAGCGAGTCCTAACACACGACATAAGTTTGCCTAAGCTCAAACACTTTTATGCTTTTTATTCTACAGCGGCTGCTTCAGGAACTTCAACCTGGTTTCTGGTTTGAACCAGGTATATTAAAAATACAGCGACTGTAAAGGCTACACCGATCAGGCTTACATATAATATAGCTGATACGGTCAAAACTGCCCCGATCAGGAATGCTCCCCTGTAAAATATGTTTAGTTTGTTTCGTATATAACCGATCGTAGTAAAAGCCAGCGCGGAAATACCCACCATCTTGATCAATACTATCATTATAATATGAAAAGCCGATCCTTCCAATAGCAGCGCCGGATTGTAAATAATCATGAATGGGACAATAAAACCAACCAGGCCAAGTTTAATAGAATCTGGCACTGCCTTAGTCCATTCGATGTCAGCAACTGTCGAAGCGGCATAAATTCCAGTACACACCGGCGGGGTTATGGTCGACAATATGGCGAAATAAAAAACAAACATGTGGGCTGTCAACATGGGGACACCTAAATTAACCAGTGCGGGGGCCACCAGCGATGCCGACATCACGTAAGCTGCGGTAGTTGCCATCCCCATGCCTAAGATTATACAGGCACCCATAGCCAGGAAAAGCACCAGCAACAAATTTTGACCGCCAATGGATACAATCAGCTGCGAAAATTTGGGCCCTCCACCTGTTATCGTAATCATGGATACTACGATCTGGGCGACAAAGGCCAGTGCCGCTAGACCGGCAAGGGCATAGCCGGCTTTCTCAAATATATCCAGCAATACATAAAATTTATCTTTGATCTTAAATTTTCTGTTTACCACGATAAATATTGCTAGAACCCAGCCTAAAGCTACAGTACCGGAAAACTGAATTGAGGAGCCTTGCAGCAGGAAAAAGACAATAATACCCACTGGTATAATAAGCTGCAACAAGGCTTCCAGGTTGAAAGCATCGCCCCATTTCGGTATTTCATTCGAAGGAACTGGCAAAATATTGTCTTTCCTAGCCCGCAGGTCAATCACCAGCATATCTCCAAAATAAAAGAGCAAGGCGGGTATAATAGCCGCTACAGCTATGGTCAGATATGGAATTCCAGTAATCTCGGTCATCATAAATGCGCCCGCACCCATAATCGGCGGCATAATTTGGCCTCCAGTTGAGGAAACCGCTTCAACCCCCGCAGCAAATTCAGGCTTGTATTTCAGCCTTTTCATCATGGGGATGGTCAATGAGCCGGTGGCGGCGGCATTCGCCATGCCAGAACCGGAAATCATGCCCATTAAACTGCTTCCCACTGTAGCAACCTTTGCGGCGCCGCCTCGATATTTTCCGGCTAACCTTAAGCCGATTTTAATAAAAGATTCTCCTCCGCCAACCCCAACCACAACCAAACCAAAAATATAAAAAATAGCTATGATCCTGGTTGATATCGAGGCCAACATACCCCAGTACCCTGCGTCACCCAGGTACATCCTCCCGACAAACAACTGTAAACCTATACCGGAATGGCTCCACACCCCGGGAAAATATTCACCGAAAAAACCGTAAATCAGGAAAAATACGGCCAGAATAATCAAAGGCCAGCCTATGGATCTCCTGGCAACATCAAAACCGATCAACAGCAGGGATATAGCCAGGACATACTCCAGGGACGTTGGATGCAATCTTCTAAAAATTAGTTCCTGGTAATTGAAGGTTACGTAGAGAGTGGCCACAAGGACAACAATCATCAGGATGATATCAAAAATTGGTATTTTTTTGTCAGGAGAAGCTTTGGCTTTGAATTGTTGACGGCCAAGCATGATAAAAAGGCCTAAACCAATAAAAATTGAACGCTGGGCCATATGCGGTAGTAACCCGAAAAAGGCTGTATAAAGCTGAAACAATGTAAAACCGATGGCTGCAAATTTAACAACCTGTTTATATACACCCTCAAGCTGGCGTACTTTAACTTCTTTTTCTTCTCGTTGTGCTGCTGATTGTGAAGACATGCTTCTCACTTACCCTCCTTACCATAAAGTTCCGTAATTAATTTAAGCCGTGGTGATAAACATTATGGAGGCCAGTTAGGCCAGCCTCCACAATGTCAACTCAGCTAACCGGCAGGACCGGCTTACCTGAACAGAATCTTATTTTAGAATTCCGGAGGGACTATTTCTTCCGGCAAATCGTCTAACTCATAACCCAGATCAAGCAATAGATCAATAACGCCTGCATGCCAGTAATACGGAGCAGCAGCTAATTGAACATCAATGATATCTTCCATGATTGGCCCGGGAGTGGTGTCTTCCAGTTTTTCTTGCATTGTAAAGCCTACGAGGGCAAAATCATATGCTTCTTCACGGGTCAAGTTATCTTTTTTGGTCTGAGAAACATATGCAGTACCCTTGGCCAGCAGATCCTCATCCTGGTCTTCGTAAGTTCCGGCTGGAACTTCATAAATAAAAGCGACATTTGCATCACGGATCATATCGGCCTCTTCTTCAGTTAAACCGATTGTTTTGATATCAGCCGTCATCTGCAACTCCTGGATTACGGCGTCAGGGGCATCAGGTGTTGCTGCAGTCTTGAAGAATCCGTCAATGTGACCGTCTCTTAAAGCATCGATGGCATCATCCATGCCCATAAATTGATAGTCAGGTTCAATACCGAGAACTTCCAGTACATTTTGGGTTATTTGCTCAGTAGCTGTACCCATTCCGCCTGGATTAATTTTCATGCCTTCCAGATCGGAAAAGCTTTCAATACCACTGTCGGCCCTAACAGCCAGGTTATTCGGAGCTGAGGCACCAAGTACAAGAGCCCTCAAATCGGGATGACCGGGGGCATAAATGTCTTCACCTTCAGCAGCTTTATCCCTTTCCAGGCTGTTGCTGTTGCCAATAAGGATCATGTCCTCAAGAAGCATCTCAAAAGCTTCCTGGGCACCTCCTGCTTCAACCGCTGTTACGTTGATCAAATCTGAATGCTCATTGACCAGTGAAGCATAAGTTGCTTTCCAGGCATACCAGCCTGAAGCTGAACTGGTAATTGACCAGGAAACATCCTTTACATCAGCCGGCACGGCCTCTTCCTCTTCTTCAACAGCCTCCTCGGGCTCTTCCTCCGCCTCTTCAACCGGCTCCGGATCATCACAACCCGCAATACTGATTAATCCAATAACAAGAATTAACGCTAATAGTAACAGGGGCACTTTGCTTTTCATTACATTAATCATACATTTCCCTCCAATATAATATTGTTTTTACCCTCTTTTCAACTTGCTTACTCTAAAAACTATCCTGGTTCTAAAAAAATAGAGTTTATGTATTGTTCACCCCCCTCACTATTAAGCTGGCAAAACTATCCTGTTGCAAAGTTTAAACAATCTAGTCAAGACAAAAACCGATCTGTAACTTTAATGGTCAGCTCCGGTAAAACTGAAAACGTATAGGGTTTATGTACTCTTTCTGTCCACTTATGAGCATCCTTTCCATAAGTGCCTATATTCAAAGCCGGGATGTTTAATTGTTTTGCAGTTTCCAGGGGAACCGGGTAAATTGAAGACCATCCGGGGAAGTTGGTTTTTAACTTTTCGATGGAGTTATAACTGTCATCAATTTTTAAATAGCTACTATCCGATGTGAATGGAAAGTAGTGCCTGATCTTAAATTCTTCACCACTGCTTGCTGAGACTTCTTCTAATATAGATTTAAGGGTTTCAATTATCTCTTTTTCGGACTCGACATCTTCTTTTTGAGTATTGTTAGGGTTAAATGGAGGAGCTATAAACAAGACCAGGGCCGGACCTTTCAGGTTTAGTGTATCAACTACTATTTCCACAATAGTTCTACAGATGATCCGGGGATCTCGGCCTGCCTCTTTTTCAACACCCACTATTTCTTCAATGTTTTTATTAAGCATCTCCCCATTAACCTTTTTAAGAGCTTCATTATACAACTCTTCGTAAGTATAGATCTTCGGCTTCCAGGGCAGTCTATGATAATGTTTTTTGGTTTTTTTACAATATATCTTGTACTCAGAGTTAAGATAATCTATCACATCGTTAAAAGCTTCTAGAGCCAGATTTCGCAGTGTTTCAATCATTCTTTCCACACTGAGAGTATGGGTAAAATAATTGAAATAGAGAAAGGTATAAAGAGCTGTCTGGACATCATAAGTCGGCTTCAAATCTTCAAGTTTTAGAGATATTGGCGGAAGAGTATATTCATCTTTATAACCATCAGACAGGTTGACATTAGAACTAATCTTTCTAACCAGCTCTGCTGCCAGCAGGTTTGGATCAAAGCCGTCAAAACTCTGCCCCGCATGCGTCTCCTTGCCCAAAACCAAAAAAGAAGGTAGAAGTTTTCCGGCCGTCCCCAGATAAATATATTTTGAATTATCCCCCTCATACATGGGGGCAGTATAGTCACTGTTTAATGCCACCATGTATTTAAGCCCTTTTTCTTTCTGTAAAGACTCAATCACAGCTAAAGCTTCCATAATGCCGGTATGCTGGTTCTCCTCTACCGGTGTGGCGATAAACAAAACATTACCGGACAGTTGCTCCACTTTCTCAGCATAATATTCAAGAACTGCAATATGGGAAGCCAAACCACTTTTCATGTCATTGCTACCCCGACCAAAAAGCCACTCCCCGCTATCCAGATCTTCCTTTATTTCATCAGGCAGCTCGATTAATTTTAGTTTTTTTTCAAGTAATGTCGGATTAAAAGCATATTCCTTAAGAGATCCATAATCAACTATCCCTACCGTATCCACATGGCCGTGTAGGATTACTGTTTTACTGCTTTTGACGTTATTTTTGCCCTCAACCAGCGCAAATATATTTTTACGCCCGATGCGGTCTCCTCGTAACTTCTGATCAAACAAATTCCCGGGATTATCTTTGAAATAATCAAGCCTTTTCAAATATCCCATTATTTTACCGGCTAACTCTTTTTCTCCGGGAGTGTTGTTTACACTTGGTGTTTGAATTAAATCTAAGGTGATGGTTTCCACTTTGTTGTAAAAAGACATGTTTAACCATCCTCAGAAGACAAATACTAATTTTCAGATTGATAATTAGAGTTAT
>CAYWIY010000038.1:0-17948 GCA_964458455.1 uncultured Syntrophomonadaceae bacterium
TTATAGAATTAATTATAGCAAAACACGAAGCCTAATTAAAGGTGACACGGGTAAGTCAGCACCCGGTGATAGCATCCTGTAGTATGTGTGAGCACCTTGTCATGTCTTTTGCATCACCGTCCATATTAACCTATACTATTAATAACAATTACTATTATGAAAGGTGGCCTGGATATGCAACTGCTGGAACAGCTGACCCAGACTCCCGGTGTGGCGGGAAGAGAAGAAAGAATCAGGGAATTGGACAGGGAACATTTATGCAGCAAGGCTGATACATAAATTATCTATAACACCCCATATGGGGCAAGCTGAAGGAGTGGTAGTTTTGAACTGGCACATTCTGATGGACAGCGTGCCTGTAGCCCTGGCCTCATATTTTTTCTTGAATAGCAAGCTGTACCGAGATAGCCTGGACAGCCCTTCTTATGATCAGCTTCTTGCATCAATTGAACTGGAGTGGCCGCAGGTAGACGGTGAAGGCACTTATGAGTTAACCGCCCGCACCCCTGCAGGCAGGCTCGATCCGGCTTTCCGCCTGGTCCGCTGGCAGGGCAAGGATTACCCGACAGTTATCTACCACCACGGAAACAATGAGCGCCCATTTAACCGCAAGCTGCTGACCAAAAACTCTTTTCAAGATATTTTCCTGGGCGGGAAGGCGCCGTTTCCGGCCAACCTGATCCTGGTCAGGGCCCCTTTCCACCGCTCCTTCAGGCTTTACCTGAAACATATGGGCCATCTCTCGACTTTTTCCACCTTGATGGCAGTGTCAGTCAGGGTGATCGAAAAGCTGACCGGTTATGCAGCCCCGAGGAGCACCGGGGTAGCGGTGAGCGGCATCAGCCTGGGCGGCTGGATTACCAACCTGCACCGCGCTTACTTCAACTCGGCCAATATCTACATCCCCCTGCTGGCCGGAACCGCCCCCGGAGATGTTTTCACCCGCTCTGTATACCGCAAGCTGACTGACAAAAAGGCCGGGGACAACCCTGAGGCCGTGGAAAAGACTCTTGATTTTGAAGGCCGCTTTGCAGCCGTGGAAGATAACAACGTTTTCCCGCTGCTGGCCCGTTATGACCAGCTAATCCGCTTTGAAAAACAAAAAGCATCTTACGGCAATATCCCGGTAGCGGTAATCGATAAAGGCCACGTTACCGGTTCTATGGCCGCCACCGAACTGCGCCGCCACATCCTAAAGCACCTCGATTCAATTTCTGCTGAAAGCATCAACAAACAGTAAAGCGTCGAGCATCATGGCGCTATCTACATCAAAAGGCATGTTTCGCGTGGTTCCCGCCTCACAGGCATGACGGGCTACTTCTTTTAAAAGATCCATACCCGGCTCGTGCAAACCCAGGTCTTTAAAGCTTAGCGGCAGGTCAAGACTTTTATAGAGCTCAACTACCGGGCGGAGCTCCGCTTCAGGCCTTTTCTCCAGGACCAGCTGAACCAGGGTCCCGAAAGCAACCACCTCTCCGTGCAAGCGCTTTAAGCCGGGCATACCGGAACGAAAGCCGTGGTAAACACCGTGCGCTGCTGCCAGGCCGCCGCTTTCAAAACCAATCCCGCTTAAAAATAAGTTCGCCTCCACGATTGATTCCAGGGAAGGCGTAACCAGGTTCCGGTCGGCGGACAATTTCGCCATCCGGGCCTGTTCAAAAATAATTTCCCGGGCCATAACCGCCCACTTAATTACGGCCTGAAAGGGGAGGCCTCCGGCCATGTTCAAAGCCCCGGCTTCCGCGGCAGCTTCAGCTTCATAACTGACCGCCAGGGCGCCGCCAATTCCGGCACAAAGGTACCTGGCCGGGGCCCTGGCCAGGACCCTGGTATCTGCGATGACCACATCAGGGTTCCTCCGGGAGCGGTAATATTCCATAAAATGTCCCCGCTCATCATGGATCACAGAAATAGTACTGGTGGGAGCATCAGTAGATGCTATGGTGGGAATGATTATCGCCCTGGCCCCGGCTTTACAGGCTGCGGCCTTGGCCGTATCGATCGCTTTGCCTCCGCCCACACCGATAACCAGCTCTGCTGATATTTCCGCAGCACGGGTGGCCGCTGTCTCGATTTCCTTTACGGTTGATTCTCCACTAAATTGAAAAAGGTCAAAATCAATCTCTTCGTCAGCAAGAGCTGTTTTGATCTGTTCCCAGCTTTCAGCCAGGGCTGTTTTCCCGCCAATTACCAGGGTTTTTTCACCCAGTTCAGCGGCAGCCTTTCCAGCCAGGGCCAGGGTTCCCGGCCCCTGGAGGTATTTCCCGGGGAATACGGCCGCCCGGCACCTGCCGGCCCCGCTGCCGGCCAGATCCACCAGGCTCCCTTTCGCTGTTTTTTCATTTTCCACTTCTAAACACCCCCGTTAATGCGGCTGCTATAGCGCTTACAAGTTCGGGAAGAGCTCCTTCACTTCCCGGCAGGGATAAAACCCGAGCTCCCTGATCTCATTACCGGGCCCTTTCTCCCGGATCTCATTTTTTGCCTGCCGGATTATCTGCCCGTACTTAATAACTCTCCCCTCCCCGTTCCTGATGTCATGGATTTTAAATTAATCATTCCACACCGCTTTACCCTGTTCCTGCAAAGCCGCTTTTTGGGTTTTGCCGACCCCCGGATAAAGGGTTTTAAGGGAGCAAGAAAGAATATTGATCATGATCGTTACTGCATCTCTAAACTCTAATCCAAAGGAGCAGATATTCATGGTGGAAAACAAGGAGCAATTACTAAAAAATATCTATAACCGGGCCTATGAATATGAAGGCAAGTATGGAGCCTGCCCCCAGGCGGTGCTGGCCGCCCTGCAGGACTATTTTGACGGCATCGATGACAGTGTCATCAAGGCTGTCCACTCTTTTGCCGGGGGCGGCGCTCTCTGCGGGGAGGGGACCTGCGGGGCCCTCGTTGGCGGCCTGGCTGCAATCAGCAGTTACTACGGCCGGGAAAGGGCGCAGTTCGGGCAAAAGACAGCTGCCCGCAAGAAAAACTTTTCCTATTCAAGGGAGCTTCACCAGAAGTTTACGGAAGAGTTCGGCGGCGCTACCTGCCGCGCAGTCCAGGAAAACGTGCTGGGACGTTCCTTTAATATGTGGGATCCAAAAGACTACCAGGAATTCGAAGCAGCAGGCGGCCATGATGACAAATGCACCAATGTTTCAGGCTGCGTGGCCCGCTGGACAGCGGAAATACTCCTGGGAAAAGGCATACAACCAAAAGTGTAACGGCAGCCGGCCGGGGCGTTTGAAGGCAGCAAGGGCTACCTCGGCAATTCACTTTTATATAAAAAGAGTAACATTGGACTGGTTTGCTTCTTAAGCCAGGTCCCGGGCCAGTTCTTTAACCGAAGGATAGACGTATGAAGCTTTAAGCGGGGAACTGCGGTACTGCGCAACATTTGTTTCACCACTTAAAACCAGGATTGTGGCCAGGCCGGCATCATAGCCCAGCCGGATATCGGTATAGAGCCTGTCTCCGACCACGGCTATCTTGCCCCTCTCAATATTGTGCTTCGCATTTAAGCTGTCAATCATATACCGGTTGGGCTTACCAATTACAACAGGGGTTATACCCGTTGAGGCTTCGATACACTTGATCATGGCTCCCGCATCAGGCATATATTTACCCGCTCCCACCGGGCAGTTCAGGTCGGGGTGGGTGGCGATAAAAGGGGTGCCTTCGCGGATGTAATCGCATGCTTTCCAGAGTTTCTCGTAAGTCAGGGTCGTATCGAACCCCAGCACCACGCAATCGGGCTCGCCCTGCTCAATCAGTTCAAAACCGGCCCACCGGAATTCGTCTGCCAGAAGAGGCGTCCCCAGCAAGAATATCTTTGCCCCCGGCCTGTTTTGGCGCAAATAGATTGCCGTGGCCTCACCGGAGGTAAAAACCTGGTCCGGATCCACCTCGATGCCCAACCGTTTTAACTTGTCCCGGTAGCTGAACCGGTTTTTCGAACTGTTGTTGGTCAAAAAAAATGCCTTTTTGCCCCTGCTTTCCAGGGTTCTTAAAAAATCAGCGGCGCCATCGATCAACCTGTCGCCAAGATAAATAGTCCCGTCCAGGTCGAGCAAAAAATATTCAATTGTTTTCAATTTATCCATCAGACCACCCCCCGGGTTATTCCTGTTATACCTGCTCAACCGTGCTGCATTTTGGACTGGCGCCGGCTCATCGCGTGGTTTTATTCTTGTAAATTCCACGTACTTTAGTATAATAACTGCGTAAGGACGGTTACACTTCTCCGGGCACCAACCAACCCGTACGGGAGCTGATCATTATTTACAGGTCCAATAGCCGCACCCTCAATATCGCCCACCGCGGCGCTTCATCGCTCGCCCCTGAAAACACCTTTGCCGCTTTCGACCGGGCCCTTGAAGCCGGTGCCGACGGCCTTGAATTCGATGTGCAGCTCAGCAAAGACAATGTCCCGGTGGTTATTCACGACGAAATCGTGGAAAGGACCGCCACCGGCAAGGGCCCGGTAAAAGAGCTGAGCCTGGAGGAACTGAAAGCTTTGGATGCCGGATTATGGTTCGCTCCTGGCTATAAGGGTGCTGCCATCCCCACCCTGGAAGAAGTCTTAGCCGCCTACAAGGATAGTTTCCAGCTGTTTGACATAGAGTTAAAAAACCGCTTTACCGCCTACCCCGGGCTGGAAGAGGCAGTCCTGGAACAGATCGCCCGGCACGGGCTTGAAGACCGGGTGATCATTTCATCTTTCAATGCCGGGAGCCTGTTAACCTGCCGCCGCTTGAACCCATCAGTTCGCACCGGCCTGATCTACCTGGAGGAAATCAAGGAACCCTGGCATTACGTCAGCAGCCTGGGCTGCTACTCCGCCCATCCCCTCTTTTTTTACCTGCAGGACTCAGAAATCCTGGCCGGGTTCAAAACCCATAACATCCCCCTTTATCCCTGGACGGTAAACGACCCGGAACAAATGAAGTACCTTGTTGCTGAAGGTGTGGAAGCCATTATTACCGACTTCCCGCAGGAACTGGCAAAATATCTCGGTTAAGAGGGCTCGCGCCCTAGCCGCCCCCGGCCGTTTCTCCCACTTCTGCTTCGAGCTGATCAAGCTGGCTGGTGCGGGCCAGTTCTTCGGGATCGGCACCCAGCCTCTTGTAACCGGCTCGCAGCAGCACAAACCCAAGGCCGTAGACGGCGGCCCCGGCCACAAACATACCGTGGTTGCCCATCAAATCCATGGCCGAACCGAGCACAAAAGGCCCGATCATCTGCCCGAACATGGTGAAAATGTAGTAAAGGCCGATGTAAAAACCGACCCGGTCGCGGCCGCCCAGGTCCGCAATCAGGGGCATGGCCTGCACGTTAACCAGGGCCCAGGCGAAACCGGCTGCAACAAAAATAACTCCGATAATAACCGGGTTGCGCACCGGTATGGCGCTTAGGAATAAAACCGGCACAATAGCAAGCCCGATCAACATGGCCGGGACCTTCCCCAGCCGGGTTCCGATCCACCCGGCCAGCAGGGCAAATACCAGGAATGAACCGGCGAAAGAGGTTAAAATAAAGGCAGCCCGCCCCTCGGTCAAGCCCAGTGTTTCCACCCCGTAAATCGGAAACATGGCATCAAGCCCGGCAAACCCGATAAAGTAGGAAAGCATTGCCGCCAGGACCAGGAGCTGGCCGAAATATGCGGGGCGGAACAAAACCCGGATTCCCCGGGCTGCCTCTTTGATCGGGTTTTTCGACTCCACCGGGGAATTATCAATATAAGGCGGATGGCGGTCGGCTTTCTTGAAGACAATCACAAGGGTCAGCAGCAGGATCACGGCCCCAATTCCGAAAGTAAGTCGCGGGTCAATGTCATAGAGCAGGGAAAGCCCGCCGAAAGCAATCAGGGTCCCGATCCCACCCATCAGGTTGATAATGCCGTTTGAGGTAGAACGCTTTTCCGGGGGAGTATGATCGGGCATCAAAGAGATAACAGGCCCCCGGTAGGAATGCATGGCAGTAGTAAATAATATCTCGGATATAATCAGGGTCCAGAGCATGGCCGAAGCAAAGGGGATGGCAAAAAAGGTCAGGGCCGCTACCGGCAGCGCTACCAGCACAAAAGGCAGCCTGCGCCCCAGCGGAGAATTGACCCGGTCGGACCAGGCCCCGACCACGGGAATTAATAAAAGTCCAATCAGGTTGTCTGTCCCCATTAACAGGCCAATTAAAGCCCTTGACTCGATAAAAGCCCTGTACATCAAGGGCAGAAAAGCGTTGTAAGTGGTAAAGGCCAGCTGCACCCCCAGGAAGCCAAACCCTATCCACCAGATCTTGGCGTAGGAAAATTTATTCTCACCCTGCTCGCCGTTTTCACCGACCTGCCCGGCATCACTACCCAAATGCTTATTCTCCAAAACCAGCCACCTCCGCCGACATAAAGCTTTTGCCGTAATGATTTGATTAATCCACTACTGCTGTTTAATAACTATTCGCGATCCTTGAAGCTAAGCCCTGCCCTTACTTAATTAAGTTAGAGAGGTTTCCTGCGGCTTCTTAAAACAACCGATAACATATTCTTCTTTACCCTTTATTACTACCCTGCTAAAATACATTCAATACTGCCAGGGAATTTAAAGGTAAGATTCCCGGCTACATCGATAAACTGCACCAGGATTAATAATTGTTAAAACATAACCGGGGTCAATCAGTTTTTCTATCGGACAGGTTGACTTTTTCAGTAAAATAAAATACCATATCCGTAAAGCAAAGTTAAATGGACGGGAGCTTGGATAAACCAGGCTGAGATACCCCCTTGTGTAAAGCTGTGGGGGTGACCGGGATACCTGATCCGGATAATGCCGGCGTAGGGAACAGGCGGCAGTAAACCACCCGGACGGGTGGTTTTTAAGATTCAGCATATCCCACATTTTCTACAGTCAGGCTCCCTCCATAAAACCACGCCTATTATAAAAGGAGGAAGTAACAAAAACTATGATTACTGCAGAGAGCATCTGGCAAGACATATCGGCGATCAGGGAGAAAGTGCCCCTGGTGCACAGCATCACCAACTACGTGGCCATGAACAATACCGCTAACGCCCTTCTGGCCCTGGGAGCTTCACCGGTTATGGCCCACGCTGAAAATGAAGTGGAAGATATGCTCGATATTGCCGGGGCCCTGGTTATAAACATCGGCACTTTGAGCGATCCCTGGATCAGGGCCATGAAACTGGCCATAGAAAAAGCCAAAAAGACGGGCGTACCTACCGTTTTTGACCCGGTCGGGGCCGGCGCCACGGGCCTGCGCAATAACGCCATCCATGTCCTTTTCCCCTCAGGCCCTCCGACAATCATCCGGGGCAACGCTTCAGAAATCAACGCCGCCGCGGAATCGGCCGCAACCACCCGGGGGGTGGACAGCACCGAATCTTCGGAATCAGCCCTGCAATCGGCGAACCGCCTGATTGATACTTACGGCTCTACGGTTTGCATCAGCGGCGCCGTTGACTATATTTTAGATGGAGAAAACACGTTAAAGGTCCATAACGGGCACCAGCTCATGCCCAAAGTAACCGGCCTGGGGTGCACCGCTACGGTACTGTGTGCTGCCTTTGCCGCCGTTAACAATTCTGCGCTCCAGTCAGCAGCCGGTGCCATGGCCACCATGGGAGTAGCCGGCGAACTGGCGGCCGAGTCCGACTACTGTAAAGGGCCGGGAAGTTTCCAGGTCGCTTTCCTTGATGCCCTGTACAACCTGACTTTTGAGGACTTAAGAGGAAAGTTGAGGGTAGAGTAAATGAAAATACAAGGCCTCTACCTGGTGACAGACCGGGACCTGTGCCTGGGCAGGCCACTGGAAGAAGTGGTCCGGCAATGCGTCCGGGGAGGCGTTTCCATGGTCCAGCTGCGAGAAAAGGATCTGCCCACCAGGGAATTTATTAACGAAGCCCTGCGGGTTAAAGAAATCCTGGCTAATTCAGGGGTACCCCTGATTATTAACGACCGCGTCGATGTGGCCATGGCTGTTGATGCAGACGGCGTCCACGTCGGCCAGGAAGATATGCCCTATAAAATGGCCAGGAAATTACTCGGCCCGGAAGCGATCATAGGGCTTTCAGTGGAAAATGAAGAGCAGGTCTATGAAGCGGAAAGCTTTGATGCCGATTACCTGGGAGTAAGCCCTATTTTTGAGACTCCAACCAAAACCGATACCAGGGGCAGCTGGGGCCTTTCCGGAATGGCCTGGGTACGTGAGCACTCCCGCCACAACCTGGTCGCCATCGGGGGGTTGAATGAAACCAACATTGGCGATGTGGTTCAGGCCGGGGCAGATAGTATCGCCGTTGTTTCAGCCCTTTGCTCGGCCCCTGAGCCGGAAGAAACAGCAAGGAAATTGAGCGCTATGATCAGGGGAAGCCGGAGCCTGAGCCCGGTAGAACAACTCTATACAGCTGATCACGAAAGAGGTGCTACCATGACCCGAAACAGCACAGGCGGCCCTTACGGGAAAATCAACCGCGCGAACCTGGTTATCTTTGACTTTTCCGGCACTTTGAGCCTCGGGGCCGTCTTATTCGGCAAAGATAAAACCATTCGCCAGGCCCTGAAAAACAGCGGCTTAAAAGACCTGGGAATTGAAGAGCCCGCTAAACTCTGGAATGACCTGGTGGAACCCACCTGGGAAGAAGGGAGCACCACCACCAGCGGTTACGTTGATGTTTTAACCAGGCAGGCAGAACAGTTGTTATGCGGAGGAGAAAATGGTACCGACCCGGGTGAAATCCGGAAAGCAGCCTCCCATTTTGTCAATGCCTATTTTTCCTACTCCTTGATCGATCCCCGCTGGGAACCGGCTTTTCAGTTTCTCAACAGCCGCACCGATACGGATACAGTTATCGCCACTGACCACTACGCCGAGGCCACGGAACACATCATCAGCGAACTCTATAAGATCGATTTGAAGGCAGCCCCGCTTGACCTGGCCCTGAGGCAGGAAAAATTCTTTGTAGCTAATTCTGCCGACCTGGGCTGCCGTAAATCGACCGGGGAATTCTGGACCATTCTAAAAGATTACCTTGGCCCCGGCGTTTATGATCAGATCCTGGTGGTAGACGACTTCGGCTTCAACGAACAGGAAGATTTTTACGGTGGAAAAACAAAAGCCCTGGACCGCCGTGCGAAAGTAACCGCCCTGTTAAAGGAAGTTTTTGAAATTGAACCGCATGTTTTCCCCTTCTTTATTGAACATTCCCATGATAACGGCGAAGGCCTGAGTAAAACCTACCTGGAGATGATCGATAAAGCCTGCTCTTTCTTGAAGGAACATCTTCCTTCCCGCCACCGCCCTTAAAATTTTTCAGCTTCTGTTGTTTAAAAAGGATTTTTATAAAAAAAGTAAATTTCTTTGAGCGCCGGCAGAACTTAATCGGCCGTCCTGCCCCCATCTACCATCAAGATCGAGCCCGTTACAAAATCAGAAGCACCCGAAGACAGGTAGACAACCGCCCCAACCACATCATTAGGTGAGCCCAGCCTTCCCATGGGTATGGACTGCGCGATCTTTTCATAATTGCCGTCCCTGGAAAGGTAGTCCCTGGTCAGTTCCGTTTCGATATAAGCCGGGCCGATAGCGTTCACATTTATATTGTTCCGGGCCCATTCCATGGCCAGGACTTTCGTAAAAAGAAGCACTCCACCCTTGCTGGCCGCATAGGCCGAATGATCCGGGTGCCCCAGCACTGAAGATACCGATCCGAAGTTTATTATTTTCCCCTGGTTTTGCCTGACCATCCTTGCACCCATTATTTTACAACACAGGTAGGTCCCCTTGAGGTTGATATCAATAGTTCTGTCCCACTCATCTTCTGAAAGATCCATGACCGCCCTGCGAATGTTAATTCCGGCGGCATTAACCAGGATATCTAGTTTGCCATACTCTTGCTCAACTGTACCTGCAGCCTTTTCCACGCTGCCCCGATCGGTAACATCCAGCTCCAGGGCCAGTACTTTGCAGCCCATATCCTCAAGCCGGTTTTCAGCTTCTGTCAGACTGTTTCGGTCCTGGTCGGCTATTACTACCCCGGCTCCAAATTCCGCCAGCCCGCAGGCTACCTCTCTTCCAAGCCCGCCTGCGCCCCCGGTCACAACCGCCACTTTCCCGGTCAGATCAAATATTTCTTTGTACATGTTTATTCACCATCCCTTTAAATACCCAGCATTACCCCAGCTTCATCCGGCCCGGCAAATCCCCCGTTACGCTGTTTTACCTTGCTACCTGTAAGTCATTTCCACTTGAAATATACAAAGACCCGGCCAGAGTTATCAGGGTCCTTTTTTAGGCGGTGGTAGCGGGCCCGGATATCTTTGCGATCAAGAAATCGCAAGACCCGTTTTTTCAGCTGCCCACTTCCTTTGCCGCATATTATCTCCAGTTCACGGGCCTTCGCTTCTTCAGCATCGTTCATTGCCTGTTCCAGGGCGGCATCGATCTTGTCCCCCTGGTTATAGATGGGATGTAAATCAAGGGTGTGGCTTTTTTTGGACAAACCCTGTTCATTCCCCCTTATAACCCGGGCTGAAACCTGCGCGGCTGCCTTTATTTTATAATCTAACCCAGGGGAAGGCAAATAGCCCTTAACCCCCCCGGATGCGTAAACACCTAAAAGCAGGCGATTTAAACAGGCCCGGGGCTTAAAACACCCTCTAGAGGCTGCCCGGTGAAATTGACATAATATCTTTCATTGTGTTAGGGTCAAATTGGAGAAAGCGCAACCAGGGACCTGAAACAACAAGAAACAAGGCCTTACATAAGGAGACCTGATTGATATGAAAAAGCAAAAACAACTTATCCTTGCGATATTTGTAATAAGCTTAGCTGTTCTTTTCACAACCGGTTTTACTGTCAGTTCGGCAATCAACCTGGATAAAGACAAGAAGAAGGAGATCAGTGATCAAATCTGGGCAGTCCAGGTAGAGGTAGAACCCGGTGAAGAAGGTAAGTTGAAGCAGAATTTTGAGGCAGCCCACGGCCCCTATGACGAAAGAGTAAAAGAAGGCACTGCCGATGAGGTTAAGGATGATGCTTACGCCATCGACATTGGCGAAGACGGTTCCAGGGAAGTAGTGAAAGGTGAAGACTACGTGGGCGATTACTTCAACATTGAACAGGAAGCCAGCACTACTGGAGGTACTACCAGGCGCTATATCGACATCAGCAGCCAGTGGTCACACGGCTATGTGTATGAGGATATGGTTGTCGAAGGGAAGGCTGAAATTATTGAAACCTTTTCGATGGACAACCTCGAACCCGGGTCAGCGGCGCTTCCTGAATGGCACGATCTGTTTTAACAACAACTTGCATTAAAATATCATCACCTGAACAGAGTAAACAGCCTCTAAATGCACCCCAAACTAAAGCAGGGGGAAACTGTTCCCCCTGCTTTTTTAATTTAACATGGCCCGGGGCCATATTTGTCAACTGCAAAACCTAAACGGAATAGCCTTAAACAAATTTACCGGCTCAAAAGGGCATGCTCCAACTCCAGGGGTTCCAGGCGCTCCCCTTCCTTATAAGCCCTCATGTTGCCGCCCGATATTTCATCGATCAGGGCAATTTGCCCGCCTTCTTTAAGCCGGCCAAATTCAAGTTTAATATCATACAGCTCGATACCCATTTTATCCAGTTCATCCTTGATAATACCGCAAATTTCCCGGGTCAAATCTTTAACCTTTTCACACTCTTTCTCAGTAAGAAGACCCAGTGTGGCCAGGCACTCCTCTGTAATAGGCGGATCCCCACGCTCGTCATCCTTTAGTGTGAATTCCACAAAACCATCCAGCGGCTGCCCCTCTTCTGCATACATGCCGTAACGGCGCATGAAGCTTCCCACAGCCTTATAACGGCAAATTACCTCAATCCCTTTGCCAAAAGGCTCGGCCGGCTTGACTGTCATCGTGGCCTGCTCCGGATCGGCTTCAACATAATGGGTAGGAATCCCCTTTTGTTCTAACCGCTCAAAAAACATTTTGGAAAGGCGCAGGCCCGCTCTTCCTGCCCCTTCGATCGACAATCCCACCCTGTTGGCACCAGGATCAAAAACCCCGTTTTCACCGGTAACATCGTCTTTAAATTTTAAAATGTAGTTGCCATCTTCCAACGCAAAAACATCCTTGGTTTTGCCCTCATAAACCATCTTCATCACCATAACCTCCTAACCAGTAATACAAGTAAAAACCTGTTTCAATATAATTATTTCGTTGTGCAAACGCTTAGTCCTGCCCTGTAGAGTTTTAAACCAAATCAGGACTATCTTAAGGCCATTTCGACCGCCTCTTTAGCATGAATAGCTGTTGTATCATATAACGGCACTCCGGTATCATCCTGCTTTACCAGGAGAGAAATCTCCGTGCAGCCGAGAATCACCGCTTCCGCACCCTGTTTTTCAAGGCGAGTTATGATGGAAAGGAAACGTTCCCTGGACTCTTCTTTAACCTCCCCCACGCAGAGCTCCCGGTAGATGACATCATGGACAATCCCGCGTTCTTCTTCACTGGGCACCAAAACGCCAATGTCAAACTTCTCCTCCAGCCTGTTCCTGTAGAACGGTTGCTCCATGGTAAACCTGGTCCCCAGCAGCCCTACCCGGTTGATTCCGTCTTTCTTTAAAGCGTTAGCGGTCGCATCAGCAATATGTAGGAGCGGAATCGAGATAGCTTCACTGATTTGCGGGGCAACAATATGCATGGTATTGGTGCAGATGATCAAAAAATCTGCCCCGGCCCTTTCTACCGCGCAGGCGGCATCGGAAAGAATTTCTGCTGTCTTTTCCCAGTCTCCTTTGTGCTGAAGCTCTTCAATCTCGGCAAAATTCACGCTGTATAAAACAACTTTCGCCGAATGAAGCCCGCCCAGGGCCTCCTTCACACCTTCATTAACGGCCCGGTAATAGTTCTGGGTCGATTCCCAGCTCATTCCTCCGAGCATACCGATTGTTTTCATAGAAACCTCCCCTTTCATACTTTTCACGATACGAAAAAACCCAGGAAGAAAAAACTTAAATAGAATAATGGCAGCTAGAAACAGACAAAAAATAATAGCACTTAACCTTTCTACAAAATGCTATTTCCTCCTTTAAATAAGCAAAATCATTGATCCGGCATCCTGTCATTTCTTTGCTACCTCACTATATTGTCTTGACTTCTATTAGAAACCACATAACCCGCTAAGCTGAAGAGAACAGCTCCACCGTCTCCCCTTCGACCTTAAAGCTATGCCTTAAGGGTCGTTCGAACCGTTCCCGTAACGCTGCTTATCATTTACCGATGGCAAGAGACAGTAGTTACAAAACCACTGTGGTATATCTTAACGGAAGAAAAAGCAAAAATAAAGCTACCAGGAAATTGTCAGGAATAAAGCTTGCGCCCTTTATACCCAACCGGCACATGATTCATGATATGATTTAAATAAGGACTAACAACCACGGCAAGGAGGCAGCGGCAGATATGGAAAAACAAATTATTGAAAAGCTGGCCGGTTTTGAAAATAACCTGATCACCTTCGCCCGGGACCTGGTCAGATTAAAAAGTTACTCGGGACAGGAAGAAGCAGCGGTCAAATTCACAGCCAAAAAGATGGACGAACTTGGCTATGATGATGTCACTATCGATCCCATGGGCAATGTTACAGGAAAGATTGGCAGTGGAGAAAAAAAGATTATGCTTGATTCTCACCTTGACACGGTTGAGGTAAAAGACGGAGAAAAATGGGAACACCCTCCTTTCAATGGGGATATTGTTGATGGAAAACTGTACGGCCGGGGCTCTGTAGATATGAAATCTGCCGCCGCCGCTTCAATCTATGCAGGAGCCATAGCTAAACAACTGGGGCTTGATACCGGAAAAACGGTTTACGTTTCTGGCACCGTAATGGAAGAGGACTGCGACGGAGAAAATTTGAAGCATTTGTTTAAAGAACTGGCCATCAGGCCGGACTATTTCGTCACCTGCGAACCCTCTGACAACAAAATTGTTACCGGCCACAAGGGCAAGGCCCAGATCACAATCAAAACCACTGGCAAATCAGCCCACGGCTCAGCACCGGAAAAAGGCCAAAACGCTATATACGAAATGGCTGAAATCATCAAGCGCATTGAGGAAACCAACCGGCAACTATTTGAAAAAGAAGGGCCAAAAAGCACCATAGTTATGTCCAGCATAACCTCTAAAAGTGTATCCTTAAACGCCGTTCCTTATGAATGCGAAGCTTACCTGGACCGCAGGACGATTACCGGGGAAACAGAAGCTTTGATCAATTCGGAAATGGAACAAATCATTGCCGGCAAAAAGGCTGCATGGGAAATAAAGGCCCTGCACCGCAAAAGTTGGACCGGCCTTGACATCTATTATGAGCCATTCCATCCCGCCTGGGAAATCAGCCTGGACCATCACCTCACCAAATCCTGTGCTGCCGCATATCATGGGCTATTCGGAAAAATTCCTGAATATGATTACTGGGATTTTAGCACCAACGCCGTAACACCCACGAGCATGGGCATACCTACCATTGGGTTTGGGCCCGGAGAATACAAGCTTGCTCACTGCGCCAACGAAAACTGCGCAGTGGAAAAAATAATCGAGGCCTGCGGTTTCTATGCTGCACTGATTGGCAGGCTGTAAGGTCCCTAAATGACTGGCTTGCTCACAGGATTTATTCCAGAAAGGGTATTAGCTAAATTTTTTGCTATGCCTTGCTTCTTAGCTGCTTTTATGGTATTGTTTACCATATAACACCCCGCAACAGGGGCATAATTTAGGAGGTTTTTTTTTAATGCAAGGCAATGTTAAGTGGTTTAACCCTGAAAAAGGGTACGGTTTTATCGAGAAGGAAGACGGGAATGATGTATTTGTTCATTATTCAGCGATCCAGGAAGAAGGGTTTAAAACATTAGAAGAGGGGCAGCAGGTAGAATTCGACGTAGTCGAAGCTGACCGGGGGCCTCAGGCTGCAAACGTAATAAAGCTATAAACATCAAATTGACTAAAGCAGCAATTAAATAAAAATGACTAATCGAGCCGGCATCAAATGCCGGCTCGCCTTTGTTTTACCCCCAGTTTCCACTTATGCGTACCGGGCAGGCTTGTTTTAACAGCCCCTGAACTGCTAATACTTTCTACCTGGGCAGGACAACACTAAGGTCTCATTGAATAACTAATAGATATGGAATGAATTTATTGACAGGCGCTGCAACCTGCCTGGAAGGAGGGACATTTATTGTATTTGATGGTTATTATCATCAACAAAAAAGAAACCGTAAATAGAATATTGGAGATGCTTTATAAAATCGGAATTGGCGGGGCCACCATCTTTGAATCCCGGGGTATGGGCCAAACTTTTATGGATTGCGAAAGCCCGGTAGTGGGCGGGTTGCGCACCCTGCTTTATGATCAATGCCGACCCAACAACACAACTATTTTATCTGTAGTAGAAAGCCTGGAAAAATATGATCAAGCAATTGAGGAAATAGAAAAGATCACGGGAAGCTTTGATGAGCCTGGAACAGGCATTGCCTGTGTTTTCCCGCTGGCCAGGCTCAAAGGCTTTTCACATAACAATCATCAATAATCGCATAGGAGGCAGATAACCTTGCCCGTTTACCAGCAAAGTTTGGGTTTAGCGCTGATCCTGCTGCTCGGCTTGCTTGGCGGAAAGTTAGCCCAGAAATTCAGAGCACCGATGGTAGTGGGCTTTATAGTAGTCGGACTTTTAATGAGCCCCTCACTCTTGCATATTATCCCCGAACAGTTAAATGAAGAATTTGAACTGATTAAAATATTTGGCCTGGGCATGATTGCTATAACTATTGGCGGGGAACTGGAGTACAAAAAAATAAAAGACATTATCGGTTCCATTGCTGCGATTACCCTGCTCCAGGTGATTGGAACTTCCATAGTGGTCTTTGCCATCATGCACTTTATTTTTGATCTCCCAATTCCGGTAGCCCTGATCCTGGGAGCTATCGCTACCGCTTCTGCTCCCGCATCACCGATGGCCAATGTCCGGGAATACCAGGCCAGGGGACCTTTTACCACCTCCCTGCTCGGGGTAGTGGCCTTTTTAGATGCAGCCTGCCTGATCTTTTTTGCCATCGTCATGGCTGTTTCAGGAGTTCTGCTGCGCGGCGGTTCACTGGAAATTATGTCCCTCTACGAACCCGCAATTGAAATATTCGGTTCTATCCTGCTGGGAGCGGCAAGCGGCCTACTGCTCCTGGTATGTGCCCGCTTTTTGGATCGCAGAATTCAAATACTGGTTTTATTAGTCGGGTTTGTATTTTTAAACAGCGGCATCGCTCAAATCCTTCATTTGTCACCTCTTTTGGCAAACATGACGGCCGGGGTCTTAATAGCCAATGTCCATCACAACCCGACTCAACTGGTGCATACTTTTGACGACATTGATTTGCCAATTTACATCGCTTTCTTTCTCCTGGCCGGGGCCAGCCTGCGCATGGATATCCTTGTCGAAAACTGGCTGATTACAGCAGCCTACATCATTGCCCGGGGCATAGGCAAAGTGGGAGGCACCTTCCTGGGAGCAAAACTGGCCGGTGCAGATCGCACAGTCCAAAAATACCTTGGCTTTGGCATGTTTTCCAAAGCCGGGCTAACCATCGGACTTTTAATCATCGTCCAAAAAACTTTCCCGGAAATTGCCCCGGTTATTACCGCGGTTGAATTGGCTGCAGTTGCAGTGTGCTCCGTTATCGGGCCAATCGGAGAACGGTTTGCCCTGATTTCTTCAGGAGAAACCAAGTTGGGCTTACGCCAAAAAACAGATAAAGCTTAACAATAGTTAATAAGCCTCGGCCACTTCCTCGGCCCGGCAGCTAAATTACCTTGTTTATTATTACCTTAGCTGCCACCTAATTTTTAAAAAGGAGCAAAAATCATGGGGATAATTGACGAACAGCTCAAAAAACATACCGGCCATTACATTCAACAATGTTTACTTGCTACCGGTATTATCTTAATGATTATTTTTTCACTTGAAGTGGATACGCACACGGTCATTATTGCCTCTCTTGGAGCCAGCACTTTTATTGCCTTTGGTATGCCCCACAGTTATGCCTCAGCCCCCCGAAGAATTTATGGTGGTTACGCGGTGGGAGTTTTTGTAGGCCTGGCAAGCTATTATCTGAAATTGTTTCTTTTATACCTTGATCCCGAAGGGTTTGAAGGAATCAATGTTTTTTTGGGGGCTTTAGCTATAGGAGCTTCAATATTTATTATGGTTTTTACCAATACAGAGCATCCTCCGGCCGCCGGGTTGTCGATCGGCCTGATCTTTAACCCTTGGAATGCACAAACTATTGTGGTCATCGTTTTTGCAATTATATTTTTAAACACAAGCAAGTACTTTTTAAGGAATTGGCTTATTGATCTTCATGGGATAAAAGAATGGCAGCTTGAGGAATGCCAGGATAACGATGATCCGGAAAAAAACATTGACCAAGAAAACCCAACCGGGCATGATTAAAAAGAAAAAAGGCATCGTCCTAAATCCAGGGCTCATAAAATCCTGTTAGTTATATAACATCACTTCTTATTATTAATTAGACTCGTTAAAAAAGATTTATTATACATTAATTGAACCATTAACGAGTGGTATTTGACTCGCTTATGTACTGCTGTAATCATAAGCCTGCTGGAAAAAGGCCAGTTCCAGTTCCATGGCGGTGCGGTAATAAACCTCGGCCTTTTCGGCCCACCTGTCACTACCAATATGATCATCATATAATTCTTCCAGCTTTCCGGCCAGAGTATCAAACTCATGTGCTGAATAAGTATCCACCCATTCCCGGTAGGGGCTGTCCGGGTTGAGCTGCGGCGCCAGGGACTGGCCCAGGTATGAATAAAGTCGCATGCATGGCATCATGGCGGCCATGATACTTTCTACCGGTTCGCTCCAGGCCACCCTAAGCAGAAAGTCAG
>CAYWIY010000039.1:0-11719 GCA_964458455.1 uncultured Syntrophomonadaceae bacterium
GTCTATCTGAATTGATCAGGGAAAATGAACGTTTCTATGTTCTTACCGGGGCAGGAATTAGCACAGCTACAAAATAAAGCACGGATGAGCAGAGACTAATAAAAAGGTACTCCCCGGCTGATAGGCTATTGACAAAATAAAAAGCCGCTATAAAATGTGTTATGGCATTAATTATAGTTCGGATAGGGAGTATAATTTTATGGAAGATCTAAATACAATACATGAGCAGGCCAGGGAAAGGCTGAAAGGGATATGCCGGGTATGTCCGGTTTGTGACGGCAGGTCATGCGTTAGCGGAGTTCCGGGAATGGGTGGTAGAAGTAGCGACAGGCAGGGATTTCGACGTAACCGGGACGCTCTCAATAATGTTTTATTAAATCTGCGTACTCTCCATAATACTGTTAATCCTGATACAACTTATGACCTTTTTGGCTCCAAACTAAGGCTTCCGGTTATGGTGGCTCCAATGTGTGAAACAACATATAATTTTTTAAGCCGGGTTGATGAATATGAGTTTATTGATTCCCAGGTAGAAGGAGCTGAAAAAGCGGGTATTATATCCTTAACGGGTGATTCATCGGATCCCTCCCTTTACGAGATGGGTTTGAAGGCTGCCCGAGAAAAAGCGGAAGGAAAAAGTATTCCTATTATCAAACCCCGTGAACCAGAAGAAATAATCAAGCGGATCAAGATGGCTGAAGACAATAGAGCCCTTGCCGTAGGTATTGACGTAGATGCAGCAGGGTTCGAAAAATTCTCAAGAACCGGTCAACCGGTGAGGCCTTTAGCTCCTTCTGTTATAAGGTACATTATAGAAAATACCCCTCTCCCGGTGATTTTAAAAGGTATTATGACCGCAGAAGAAGCTATTTTGGCCGTAGAGTGTGGTGCAGCGGGCCTGGTGGTTTCAAATCATGGAGGAAGAGCCCTGGACTCTACTCCTGGGACCGCGGAAGTATTGCCGGAGATTGTAACCGCGGTAAAGGGAGCAATAAAAGTTTTTGTTGATGGAGGTGTCCGCTCCGGAGAAGATGTGTTAAAAATGATCGCGCTTGGCGCTGAAGCGGTACTGGTTGGCAGGCCGCTTGCTATTGCTGCTATAGGCGGTGGCGCCCGGGGGGTTAACATGTTAATAAGGCACTACAATGATGATTTAAAAAGAGCCATGCTTTTAACCGGCTGCAACAACCTGGAGTTGATTGGTCCCTTTGCTGTTAGAAAAGCCATGTAGCGTACCTTAAAGCATAGCTTTAAGGCCTATGGGGAGACGGTGAAACATTCCCCTGTGGCTTAGCGGACTACGCCTGAGTAGTTACATCTATAATTAAAAAGCGAAGATGTTATAATTATGTATGAACAACAAACAGGGGTGACCATGTGCATTTAACCTATACCTTAAATCCCCGACTCCGGGTCGAAGATGTAGCTGTGTTAAGAAGCGCTGTCGGTTGGGATGCCCGGAAAGACAAACTAAAAAAAATTATTGGTTATACTTATTTGACCGGGGCTTGTTTTGACCAGGATCACCTTGTAGGGTTTGTAGATGTGATCAGTGACGGTGTAGACGATGCCCTGGTTAGAAACCTGCTGGTTCACCCGGACTACCAGGGGCAGGGTATCGCCATTGCTCTTCTCGAAATGGTAATTCAAAGAATCAGGGAGGATAATATTAAGACAATCAATGTTTTGTTTGAACCGGAGCTTGCTGAATTATACCGTAAGGCCGGATTTAGAGTTATTGGTGGCGGAATGATTGACAATGAAGCGACAATGAAGCGAAGGAGTTTTGATTAGAAATGAAAGTTGCCTTTTTTTTGGTCCCCAAGAATGAAGTGGTTTTTTTAACCCCAAAAACATCTATGCGTCAGGCCCTTGAAAGAATGGAGCATCACAGCTATTCGGCGGTACCCCTGGTAGACGATCAAGGCTGTTACGCGGGGACTGTTACAGAAGGAGATTTACTCTGGAAATTAAAAAACACAGAAGGGCTCGACATTAGCGGCATGGAAAAAATCATGGTGCAGGATATTGCCTGCCATGTGAAAAACAAGCCGGTGCGGATTGATTCCCGTATCGTTGATTTATTGAGTGTAGCCAGCGAGCAGAATTTTGTGCCTGTAGTTGATGACCAGGGGGTTTTTATTGGCATTGTCAGGCGTAGAGAAATAATTGAATACTGTGCTGAGTTGATCCGAGAGAAAGAAAGTATGAGTTCCAGGACTGAAGGAGGTTGACCAATGAATAGGGGTAACCCTGAGTTTCTCCAGGACTATGAGTACCCGGAAAGGGTTGACAAATTAAAACCTTTCCTGGCTATGGAAATACTGGAGAAGGCCCAGGAGCTTGAGTCACAAGGGGCTTCTATAATTCACATGGAACTTGGTGAACCGGGCGGGGAAACGCCTGAGGCCATAAAGAATGCAGCAATAAAGGCAATCCATGCCAATGATACCTGTTATACTCACAGCCTTGGCAAACCTGAGTTAAGGGAAGAAATCGCATCATACCATAAACGGGTTTATGGTATTGAAGTTAGCCCGGATCAAATCATAGTCACTTCCGGTTCATCGGCAGCTATGCTCCTTGCTTTTTCGGCGTTACTGGACAATGGCGACCGGGTAATAATCCCGGATCCCTATTATGCCTGCTATCCTAACTTTATTCGCTATGTGGGGGCAGAGCCCCTGCCGGTGACGGTGCGTGAAAATGATGCTTTTAAGCTCAAGGCCCATGACATTGAAAAACGCCTGGATTCAAAAGTAAAAGCAATTTTGATCAACTCTCCGGCCAATCCCACTGGAGCTGTGCTGGGCGAACAAGAGCTGCAGGAACTGGCAGAACTGAAGCCTTTTATCATTTCTGATGAAGTTTATCATGGGATTAATTATGGAGACCGTGATCGTTCTATCCTGGAATACACGGACCGGGCTGTAGTTATTAACGGTTTCTCCAAGCGTAATATAATGACGGGATGGCGCCTTGGTTACCTGGTAGCTCCCGCCGACCTGGTCAGGAAGATGCAGAAATTCCAGCAAAACCTGTTTATTTGTGCCTGTAATTTTATTCAGTCGGCTGGAATTGCCGCTTTGCAGGAATCCCCCGAAGTCCTTGCCCGGCGCTTTAGCGATTATAACGAACGGAGACTATACCTTTACCAGGCCCTTGATCATATGGGCATTGCCCCGGCGCGTTTGCCTGATGGGGCCTTTTATATGTTGGCCAACGTTAAGAAATATAGTAACGATTCCTATTCGTTTGCCCTGCAGATTTTAGAAGAGGCCGGTGTGGCAGTAACTCCTGGAATAGATTTTGGCCCGGGTGCTGAAGGGTATATCCGGATATCTTATGCCTGCTCGATGGAAAATCTTACAGAAGGCCTGTCCCGCCTGGAGAGTTTTTTAAATAATCTTGATCCGATTGATGCTTCAGGGTGAT
Organism: uncultured Syntrophomonadaceae bacterium; assembly: GCA_964458455.1. Classification (GTDB taxonomy): domain Bacteria; phylum Bacillota; class Dethiobacteria; order DTU022; family DTU022; genus B1SED10-74M. The sequence continues at coordinate 3,436 of CAYWIY010000039.1, forward strand.
AGGTTGTTTTCTTTTTAAACAATAGATTAAGGCAACTTGCAATTAGAAATGAGGCACGCCTTATGTCAATACAAAGAGTAATTGTTGTGGCTCACGGTGACCTTGAGGACCTGGCTTTTTACAAGAACCTGGTGAAAGCAGAAGACTTTATAATCTGTGTCAATGGGGGATGCGGTTATGCCCTTTCGATGGGGATAAAGCCGGATCTGGTTATAGGAGATATGGATTCCCTTAAACCCGGTGACCAGGAAAAAATAAGAAAACAGGATCCCAGGCTAATCAAACATCCTTCTGCTAAAGATAAATCTGACCTGGAATTAGCTATAGACAAAGCTGTTGAAATGAAACCGGGTGAAATATTGATCATAGGTGCTCTTGGCGGTGAACGTGTTGACCATGCATTTATTAATATGTTCCTGCTTTACATTCCCTACCAGCATAACATTCCTGCCAGAATAATTGATCGCAACCAGGATGTTTTTATGATTAAAGGTGAAGCAATTATAGAAGGTAAGAGTGGAGATTATTTTTCTCTTTTTTCTTTGACCGGCAAAGCAGAGGGTATAATAACAGAGGGCTTGAAGTATCCGCTCCATGGAGGCACGCTTTATTTTGCTTCGACTCTTGGCTTGAGTAATGAATTTGTAGGCAGCAAGGCTTCAGTCTATGTAGAAAAAGGTCTGTTACTGGCTATCCATAACAGAAAGCAGGGGCAAAGCCCTGGTGATGAAAATTAACTGCCTTGTGATAACAGGTTAAACAGGTTTTCACATCTTATTCTTGCCGGTAAGCATGGGTTAGAATCCTGGCGCTCTATGGCTGAGTTTCCTAGTCGATTATAAAAAAAGCTCTTACTGGTTAAGCAGGTACTCGGGCAATTCAAAGTCTTTTTCTTTCCAGCTTTTCGGCCAGATTATATTTTCTTCTCCTTCATAAAACTGGACCACCGGGAAAATGAAATAGCCCCTTCCAACCACTGGATCAGGAACAGTGGCTGAAGAGTATAAGTATTTTTCCATAATAATCCCATCTGTATAAGCAGTTTTACCCGTCCAAAGCTTTTCCTGGCCGTAACGATAGAATGTTTCCCGGTTTAATTCACCGTGCTCTTCCAGGGTTTCTTCGGCAAGTTGGATGAAAAAGCAGGCCGGGCAGCACCAGATGAAGCAGGCGGGGTTAAATTGAATATTGTTTTTAACTTTATATGGTTGTTAAGTTTGATTATAATTGTTTAAAAGTGATATTATTAATGAACCTGGTTACCAGTATGCTTGCTAAACTAACCGGTAGCACTATTAAACCAGGTCGCCGTAATATCCAGGAAAGGGGTTTCAAAAAGTGAATATAGAGCAAGTTTCTATTACCCGGTACGAGGAGCCTTATTATTCATTGAAAAAGGCTGTGCTTGACTGTGGCGGGTTTGATCGTCTTAACCCGGGGATGCGGGTGTTTATAAAGCCCAATATAGTGTTTTGGACCAAAAGCTGCTCTTTCCCAAAATGGGGTGTAATTACTACTTCCAGGATTGTTGAAGACATGGTGGTGCTGCTGAAGGAATTTGGTATTGATGACATAACAATCGGCGAAGGAATCGCAGCCGATCCTGGTGATGAAGTAACGCCGGCCCAGGCTTTTGACAGCCTGGGGTATAATACCCTGTGTCAACGTTATGGTATTAAGTGCGTAAATATTATGAAGGAGCCTTTCAAAGAAGTAGAAATGGAGAACGGGGTTAAGCTGAAATTCAACAGGGACGTGCTGGAAAGCGATTTTTTAGTTGATCTCCCTGTTTTGAAATCCCATAATCAAACCAAAGTTAGCCTGGGTTTAAAAAATCTCAAAGGGACAATAAATATTGCTTCCCGGAAAAAGTGTCATAGCCCCGATCCGGAATATGATTTGCACTATTATGTATCCAGGCTGGGCGTCCCGATGCCGCCGGCTTTAACCGTAATTGATGGCATTTACAGCTTAGAGCGCGGTCCGGCTTTTGATGGAAGGATGAAACGGAGCAACTTATTGGTGGCTTCTCCCGGCTTTTTATCGGCCGACCTGGTTGGTTCCAGGATACTTGGCCATGATCCCTCAGAAATAAAGCACCTGGCCTTAGCAGCTTCCCGCACAGGCTGGCCTTTAGACTTATCCGACATAGAAATAATCGGCGAAAATATTGAAGATGTATCTTTTTATCATGAGTATGATTTTGTTTATATAAGCGATAGTAATGGGGAAATGCCGAGAGCGCTGGCCAGGCAGGGCCTTCGGGGTCTGTTCTACCGAAAATTTGACGACACAATGTGTACTTATTGTTCCAGTCTAAATGGCCTGCTTCTGACCGCTATAAGGCAGGCATGGACGGGTGAGCCATGGAACAATGTTGAAGTGTTAACCGGGAAAAAGATGGAACCTGCTGCAGGCATGGGAGCGACAATCCTGATCGGGCAGTGCATGTACAACAAGAATAAAGAGCACCCCAACATCCAAACCATGTTTTCCGCAAAAGGGTGTCCCCCTGATCCCCGGGAGGTAGTGGAAGCTTTTCATGGAGCCGGTATAGAGCTTGACCGGGAATTGTTCGATCAAGCCGATAAATTGCCCGGCTTCTTTTTATCCCGTTATGAAGGTAATCCAGAATTTGATGAATCCTTTTACCGGGTTGATTAATTTTTTGGCAGTGCCGGCCTAAAATGCAGCGCAGCTGAGAGAAGACACTTATTATTTGATATTTATAAGAGGTTTTATTATAAGCATGTTGAAATTTAAATGTTAAAGAGAAGGGTTAATGCCCCATGTTTTTTGGAGAGATTAAGAATATGCAAAAGAAAAGTTATCTAAAACTGCTCGTGGCAATCTTTGCCCTGCTTGTTTTGGTCACCCTTCTCTACATGTTTTGGATTCTTCCTTCCCTCAGGGATGATATTCACCATGAAAAGATGAACCATACCAGGGACATGGTCGATGTGGGAATTTCTGTTTTGGAGCGCTACCATACCCTGGAGCAAACAGGTTCAATCAGCACAGAGGAGGCCCGCCAGCAGGCAGCGCGAATGATCAGGAACCTGCATTACGGTGAGCGCGGCCTCGATTACTTTTGGATCAACGATTACGATCATCACGTTATAGTCCATCCATTCAGGCCGGATCTTGAAGGTGAAAATGTCTATGATTATGAAGATCCGGAAGGGTTCCCATTGTTCCAGGAATTTGTAAATATATGTAAAGAGGAAGGTGGAGGGCATGTTTCTTATTCCTGGCAGTACTATGACGAAACTGGCCGGTACGAGGAAAAACTTTCTTATGTTTCCTGTTTTGAACCCTGGGAATGGGTTATCGGAACCGGGGTTTACCTGGCAGACCTGGAAGCTGTGATAGCCCAGAGGCGAAACATTGCCCTTTTCCTGGTGGTCTTGTTTTTTGGCATAACCTCCGGGCTGGTGGTTTTTTACTACAAAAGTAAATTTACCGAAAGCGAACTCCTGGAAAGTGAAGAAAAATACCGTTTGATTGCCGATAATACTACGGATATCATCAGTATTTTAGATATGAATATGCGTTTTTTGTATGTAAGCCCCGCTGTTAAAAAAATAAAAGGGTTTTCTGCAGGAGAGGCAGCTTCTTTAAACCTGCAAGAAACTATGCCGCCCGGTTCCTTAAGGAAATTCCTAAAAGTATATGACCGCTTAGTAGCTGCTGCCGGTAACAGCAGCAGCGAACAGGACCAGTCAGTTCAACTGGAACTGGAGGAATACTGCAAAGACGGATCTACAATCTGGACTAATACTATTGTCACAATATTGAAAAACAATAATGGAGAACCAATTGGCGTCCTGGTGGTGTCAAGGGATATAACAGATAGTAAAATACAGCAGGAAATTGTAGAAAAGGAGCAACACGAGAAAACACTGATACTGGACAACCTGGCGGAACTGGTAACTTATAAGGATCCGGAGATGAATATACGCTGGGCCAACCCGGTTGCTGAGAAACTATACCAGAAGTATCCTGATGAGTACCTGGGCCGTAAATGTTATGAGGCCTGGTATGAACGCAGTGAGCCTTGCCCGGATTGCCATGTTCAAAAAGCATTGGAATCGGGTCAAATATACCGGGGGACTATAAAATCACCGGAAGGGCGATACTGGCAGGTTACCGCTTCACCGGTATATGACGAAGGCGGCCAAATTGTTGGTGTAATCGATACTGCCCTGGATATAACCGATTTAAAGAGTGCCGAGCATGAATTGAAAAAGCTGAATGAAGAACTTGAACAAAGAGTCAGGGAAAGGACTGCCGAACTGGAATGGATAAATAAGGAGCTTTCCGCTTTTACATACTCTGTTTCTCATGATTTGCGGGCCCCCCTGCGAAGCATTGAAGGTTTTAGCGAAGCAGTCCTGGAGGATTATGGTCACAACCTTGATGAAGAGGGGCGTAACTACCTGGAAAGGGTGGTTTCAGCAAGTCGGCGAATGAGTGATTTAATTGATGACTTGCTCAAACTTTCCCGTGTAACCAGGCAGGAGCTGCACCGGGACCGGGTTGATTTAAGCGCCATAGTTGAAGCGTATTCCAGGTATTTACGGGAACAGGATCCGCAACGGGAAGCCGAGTTTGTTATTGATTCAGGTCTATATGCCACTGGTGACGCTGCCTTACTGCGGATTGCCCTGGAGAATCTTTTGGATAATGCCTGGAAGTTCACTGGGTCCAATGTTAAGACATGTATTAAATTTGGGACCACGACCAGGAATGGCAGAACAGTATTTTTTGTTTCCGATAACGGGATTGGATTTGATAATGCTCAAGCCGGTAAAATCTTTGATGCCTTCCAGCGCCTGCATTCTTCTGATAAATATCCCGGAACCGGGATAGGCTTAAGTATAGTCAAAAGAATTTTTGAGCGTCATGGTGGTGATATTTGGGCTGAATCCAGTCCGGGAGAAGGATCGGTTTTTTATTTTTACTTGGGCTGACATTTATGCCACACTATTAAAGGATAGCTTGAAGAGGAGGAGCTTTTAATGATTGATTTGCGAAGTGATACAATAACCAGGCCAACCGAGGAAATGCGTCGGGCCATGTATGAAGCCGAAGTTGGCGACGATGTTTATGGTGAAGATCCCACGGTAAATCGCCTGGAAGAAGAATCTGCCCGGGTAATTGGTAAAGAAGCGGCCATGTATGTGTCTAGCGGTACCATGGGCAACCAGGCTGCCATATTGACCCATACCAGCCCCGGAACCGAGGTGATCATGGAGGCTAACGCCCATATTTATTACTATGAAGCGGCAGCAGCTTCTGCATTTGCCGGTATCCAGCCCAGGCCTTTGGCCGGAAACAAAGGTATTCTTTCTCCGGAATTGGTTGCGAGCGCTATCCGGGCTGATGATGTGCACCTTCCCCCGACTTCACTGATTTGCCTGGAAAATACTCATAATCGCGGAGGCGGTAAGGTAGTTCCTCTTGAAAACATGAAAGCAATTTATGATCTGGCCTGTAAGTATAACCTGCCTGTCCATCTCGACGGGGCGAGAATTTTCAATGCTTCTGTAGCCTCAAAAACACCTGTGGTTGACTACACCGGTTATACTACATCGGTCCAGTTTTGTTTTTCCAAGGGTTTGGGAGCACCTGTTGGTTCTATTCTAGCAGGCTCAGCTGGTTTTATAGAAGAGGCCAGGAGGTGGCGTAAACGTTTGGGTGGCGGAATGCGCCAGGCAGGTGTAATTGCTTCTGCATGTTTGGTAGCGCTGGAAACCATGGTTGAGCGGCTTGCTGATGATCATGACAACGCCCGCCTGCTTGCCGAGGGCTTGGCCGGGTTAAGTGGGCTTGATTTTGATCCTAAAGACGTTGATACTAATATTGTTATTATTAAACCTAAAAGCATGCTTCCCCTGCAGCTTAAAGAAGAGCTCAAAAAAAGAGATATCCTGGTCAGCGCAATGGACCCGGATATGATCAGGTTGACTACAAGCAGGGAAGTAAACCGGATTGATGTGGAAAAAACGGTGCTTGCGATAAAAGAGATCCTGGCAAGCTAATCTATTTCAATCCATGGCCGGGATAATACATAACCAGTAAAGGATGATTAACAGTGGACACGCTAAAAATGGCAAAAGAAGTGTACGAGGATGTTTTGAGCTGGAGGAGAGATTTGCATCAAATCCCGGAAATCGGCCTGGACTTGGAACAAACTTCTGCTTATATCCGGGCTAAACTTGACCAAATGGAAATCCCACATCACCCGGCAGCCAGGTGCGGCATTGTGGGTTTAATAGAGGGAGAGCAGCCGGGCCCGACTTTGGCCCTGAGGGCGGATATGGATGGTCTTCCCATTAAGGAAGAAACCGGGCTTCCCTTTGCTTCAACCAATGGCAACATGCATGCCTGCGGACATGATGCCCATATGGCCATGCTTTTGGGAGCGGCAAAAATGCTTTCCGGAGCTCGTTCAAGGCTAAAGGGCAATGTGAAACTGATTTTTCAGCCTGGTGAAGAAGGTTATTTTGGGGCGGCTAAAATGATTGAAGATGGTTGTCTCGAAGAGCCTCCGGTTGATGCCGTTGCCGGGCTGCATGTAGGGCAAATATTTCCGGAGTTGGGGCCGGGTCAGATCGGTGTTTGTGAAGGGCCAATCCTGGCGGCGGCAACCAGGTTTGAAGTTACTGTAAAAGGTGAGAGCACCCACGGCGCGCTTCCTCATCTCGGTGTAGATGCCATAACAGTTGCTTCAGAAATAATCCTCTCTCTGCAGAAAATTGTTAGCAGGGAAATGGATCCTCTTCACCCGGTTGTTTGCACTATAGGCCAAATCCAGGGTGGTGAAGCTCATAATATCATCACTCCCCGGGTAAGTTTTGAAGGTGATTTCAGGACATTGCATGAAGAGGATCGCCATTTTATGACTGACCGCCTGCAACAAATGTGTAAGTCAATAGCTGCAGCTAACCGGGCCGAGGCGGAAGTTAATATGTTGGGAGGTTACCCTTCAACAGTGAATGATCCCGAGTTTACAGCCAGGTTTGTAGAGAGCGCTTCGAAGGTGATCGGTTCAGATGATATAATTAAGATAAGTAAACCCAACATGGGTACCGAAGATATGTCATTTTACCTGGAAAAAGTACCTGGTGTGTTTTTTGTGGTTGGTACCGGGAACGAAAAAAAGAACATTGTTTATCCGCACCATAATGCCCGGTTTGATATAGACGAAGATGTTTTGTGGGTCGGGCCTGCTGTTTTTACCAGGTTAGCCCTTGATTACCTGCAGTAACCTTCAGGTTTAAGTTGTACTATTTTTTTTATGAGGGAGGTGTGATTTGCTGTGAGCAGGATGATTAACATCGTAACTGAAAAAGTCCAAATGAAAGCTGAGTTGAACAATTCGAAGACTGCCGACCTGTTGTGGGAATGCCTGCCTGTAGAAGGCCGGGTCAACACCTGGGGCGAAGAAATATATTTTAGAATACCGCTTGAAACCGGGCCGGATAACGCAGTATCTGTAGTAGAAGAAGGTGATCTCGCTTACTGGCCGGAAGGTTCCAGTTTCTGTATCTTTTTTGGGCAAACTCCCGCTTCAACTGCCGGAGAAATCAAGCCGGCCAGCCCGGTTAACCTGTTGGGACGTTTAACAGGAGACCCCAGGGCATGGCTTGATGTGGCGGATGGTGAAGACATTGCCCTTGAAAAGGTGGAGGCATAAATTTAATAAAAAAAGAAGGACCGGTTTAACTCCAGTCCTTCTTTTGCAACTGTATAGTCTTTTCTAGTGTAAAGGAAAGCTCGCGGTAACAGTCATATTGCCAAAATACTGGCTCACGTTATTGCTGCCGCAATGTTCGCATTTAACAGTTAACCCTTTTTCTTTTTCTTCGAAGCTGGTTTTGACTTCCGTTATCTTTTTACAATCCTTGCAAAAATATTCATATACCGGCATTTAACTGATCCTCCTCCTTTAATAAGTTGATTCAGAATAATCGCTTAGAGGGGACGGGCAATCTTATATTCTGCACTTTCTATATTACGATAATATTCACTTTATAGCAAGCCATATTGGATTATATTCCATAGCGCCCTGGTCATGAAATCCTTGTTTTAATATTTATTTCATTGTAAGGATAATAGTTTTATGGTATCAGCCGTGCTTTATTTTGGATAGATGAAGGCTCATCGCAGGTAATGGCAGCGACTCAGCTGCAACCTTTGCTTCATCGGCCATCACAACCGCTCTAGCGCAATGTCCCCTATCCAAAAAAAAGTAAGGCTGAAGCAGCGCTAAGGTTTT
>CAYWIY010000039.1:11819-15004 GCA_964458455.1 uncultured Syntrophomonadaceae bacterium
TAGCGCAATGTCCCCTATCCAAAAAAAAGTAAGGCTGAAGCAGCGCTAAGGTTTTATGAGGGAGTCTTTTCAAACTTATAAATCCGCGGCACCCTTTTTCCGACAGCACAAACTACTTCGTAATTAATCGTTCCTTGCAGGGAAGCAATTTCTTCAACGGGAATAGATTCATCACCCTGTTCTCCGAATAAAACCACTTCATCGCCTGCTTCTATACCTGGATCTTTGCTCACATCTACCATGAATTGGTCCATGCAGATGCGCCCGATAATGGGATGGCGTTTCCCCCTGATCAGGACAGGGGCTTTGTTGGAGAGGAGCCTGCTGTAGCCGTCCCCGTAACCGAGTGGAATGGTGGCCACCGGGGTTTCTGTTTCGGTGGTGTAGGTGCAGCCGTAGCTGATGCAGGTGCCCGGGGGGACTGTTTTTGTGAAAGAAACCCTGCTTTTCAGGGTCATCAAAGGTTTTAGGCGAACATTACTTTGGTTCACTTCTACCGACGGGTAATATCCGTACATACTGATTCCCAGCCGGACCAAATCCAGCCATGCTTCCGGCATTTCCAGTGCTGCGGCGCTGTTAGCAGCATGGACCACTGAAGGGCATATCTCCTTCATCTTCAAATGGTCAACGAGCTCTAAAAACCGGGCGAGCTGTTTTTGGGCATAGCTTTTATCTTTTTCATCGGCGGTGGCGAAATGAGTATAGATCCCGCTGCAGTTAAGTCCCGGCAGTTTCCCGGCCGATTCCAGGAACGGTTCCGCTCCGGTATAAGGGAAGATCCCCACCCTGCCCATACCGGTATCTACTTTAAGGTGAAAATTTTTTGTGCAGCTTTTTTTCATAGCCCAATCAGAGAATGTCTTTGCTGTTTCCCAGGTAAATATTGTAGGAATTAAATTATATTCAAAAAAAAGCTCGACCTGGTTCGAGAAAGGAGGGTTTAAAACCAGGATGGGAACGTTAAATCCTTCCCGCCTGAGCGTGATGCCCTCTTCTACAAAAGCGACGCCAAGCCATGTAGCCCCATGCTTTAGAGCGACGGAAGCTATTTCCGAAGCCCCGTGGCCATAACCATCGGCTTTGACTACAGCCATTATTTCAGTTTCATCTGCGATATAGTTTCGAAAAGAGACGATGTTATATTTTAAATTCTCCAGGTTTATTTCTGCACGGGTTGCTCGAAGCTGGTCTTCCAATCTTACCACCACCAGGTATTTGCTGTTAGTATTATTCGTAAAAATTACGCTTGATCCTGCTATATTTCCAGCTGGAGAAAAGGTGCCTCAAATAAGCCCCGGCCTGTCCGGAAAATAAGGCCAGGCCGGGGGAGGCGATCAGTTATGCTGCTAAGTGTTTATCATTCATTTTAATATACTAATTATCCGGATGAATCACATCATTCAATTTTTGCACTCAGCTTTTTCTTCAACTCATCCACGTAACCCTTCTTATCTTTGGCCAGGATATTGGCCAGGACCAGCAGGGCGATCAAGTTGGGGGCAGCCATTAACCCGTTCAGGGTGTCGGCTATATCCCAGATCAGGACCAGGCCGCCTATGGCACCAACAAAGAGGAAAGCCAGGAACAGCAGGCGGTATGGTACGACCACGCCTCTACCGAAAATGTATTCCCAGCTTTTTTCGCCGTAGAAATTCCAGGTAAGCATAGTTGTATATGAGAAAAGGATTAGTCCGACTAATACAACTACCCCACCAGGCCCCGGCAATCCCTTGTTAAATGCTGTAGATGCCAGTTCAGCCCCGGTTGTTCCAGTGGTTATAACTCCTGTTAAGATGATTACCAGGGAGGTCATGGTGCAGATTACAATGGTGTCGATAAAAGTTTCCCACATGCCCCACATCCCCTGGCGGACGGGAGTATTCTTTGCCTGCGCGTGCACTATAGAAGCTGCACCGAGGCCGGCTTCGTTGGAGAAAATACCGCGGGCGATCCCAAACCGAATTGCGGCAGCAACCCCGGCTCCTGCAAAACCGCCGGTTGCGGCCATGGGGTTAAAGGCATAATAGAATATTTGCCCGAAAGCCCAGCCAAGGCTGGAAATATTCATGAAGATGATGATTAGTGATCCGATAATGTAAACAACAGCCATGAAAGGAACAATTCTTTCAGCAGTTTTAGCGATCCGCTTGATCCCGCCCAGGGTTACAAGTCCGGTGGCAACCACGACGATAATCCCCGAGACCCAGGGAGGAACGCCAAAACCGGTTTCAAAAGCATGGGCGAAAGTATTGGCCTGGACCATGCAGCCGATGCCAAAAGCGGCGATGCCGGCGAGAAGCCCATAAATAATGGCCAGCGGCTTCCACTTGGGGCCGAGGCCTTTTTCAATGTAGTACATGACTCCGCCGGAGATTTCTCCGGTTTCGGGATCAACCTGCCGGTACTTTACACCGAGGCTGGCTTCGCCGTACTTGGTAGCCATACCGACCAGGGCTGTTAACCACATCCAGAATACTGCCCCGGGTCCCCCGAGGGCTATGGCGGTGCTAACCCCGGCGATGTTACCAACGCCGATTGTAGCAGCCATGGCCGATGCCACAGCCTGGAAAGAGGTAATCGCGCCTCCTTCTTCTTCAACTGCTTTGGAGAAAAACCGTCCGAAGGTTTGTTTCCAGGCATGCCCCAGGTGGGTAAACTGGAAGAAACCCATACGAATAGTGAGATAGAGACCGGTACCGACGAGCAGGACCATAAACGGGGGTCCCCAAACAATAGAGTTCAGCCAGTCATTGAAGGCTAAAAGCGCTTCTGCCACTGCAATACATCTCCTTTAATGGGTTTTTTAAGAACTCAAAATCTTTTACTGCTTTACCCTGGCGCAGATCACCCCCAGTACAAAAGCCATATAATAAGGCACGGGCTGCGTATATTAGGATATTGTGCTGCTTGAAAAAGGAAACTGTGCCCACAGGCCAACTTACAAAAAGCCTGTTCTATAATATTTGATTATTCGATATGCTGAAAAAAACTCCTGCTTTTTTGTATAACTATTGAAATTATTTCCTCAAAAAAAACAAAAAGATTTTTCAAAAATACAAATAAATGGCAATTTATGTGATTGACTTTTATAACTGAATGTTGTTATACTCAAATTGTTAAATAATAAATACCCAAAAATAATAAATACCCATAAGGGGGACGGGCCTCTGGCTGGATCCTGC
>CAYWIY010000039.1:15104-16760 GCA_964458455.1 uncultured Syntrophomonadaceae bacterium
ATACCCAAAAATAATAAATACCCATAAGGGGGACGGGCCTCTGGCTGGATCCTGCTTTCTGCGGGGTATGGAAAAAATTTTTTCTGGTATTATTGGGGTTAAACCTATAGGGAAGAAGAGAAGAGATCAAAACGGGTAAGTGATGATCAAAGGTCTCTTTTTTTTGTTTTACGAGCACCGGTGAAATTATAATTGGTGTAGGGTTTATATTTTTACCGGCAGGAAGGTCGGAAAAATGATTATATTAAAAGGAGATGGGTTTTATGAAATTCAATGGTCTTACCATAGCGGTTCCCCGGGAAATCATGGCCGGTGAAAGAAGGGTAGCGGCCACACCCCAGACTGTTGAACAATGTGTTAAAAGTGGAGCCAGGGTTATTGTGGAAGCAGGTGCCGGAGATAAATCGTTTTTCCATGATGAAGATTATGTTCAAGTGGGCGCAGAAATAATTACCGGGGCAGAGAACGTTTATAGTAAAGCTGATATCATCGTAAAAGTGAAGGAGCCTCAATTTAACGAAGAACTTGGAAAACATGAAGTGGATCTCTTCCCTGAAAAGTGCATCCTCATATCGTTTCTTCATCCGGCCAACCCGGCCAACCACGAAATGGTTAAAATGCTGGCAGATAGAGGCGTTACCAGTTTTACCCTTGACAGTATCCCCAGGATTTCCAGGGCCCAGCATTTGGACACACTGACTTCAATGAGCACGGTTGCCGGCTATAAATCGGTTATCACTTCTGCTCATAACCTGTCCCGTTTTGTTCCCATGATGCCTACGACAGCGGGAGTCCTGCAACCTTCACAGTTCCTGGTAGTTGGGGTAGGTGTAGCCGGCCTGCAGGCTATTGCCACTGCCAAGCGGTTAGGCGCCAAAGTGAAGAGCCTGGATATCAGGCCTGAGGCTAATGAGCAGGCTAAAAGCCTGGGGGTGGAACCGCTTCAATTCGATCTTCCTGAAGGCACAGGTGTTGGTGAGGGGGGTTATGCGAAAAGGCTGCCTGATGAGTGGTATGAAAAAGAGAGGGAATTACTTACACCCCATGTGAAGGAAAGTGATGCTGTGATTCTTGCAGCATTGATACCGGGGGAAAGAGCTCCGCTCCTTTTGACAAAAGAAATGGTAGGTATGATGAAAAAAGGTTCGGTTATAGTGGATATTTCAATCGACCAGGGTGGAAACTGTGAGTTGACTCGCCGGGGCGAAGAATATGATTACAACGGTATATATATCAGTGGTTTGTTAAATACACCTGCTTACCTGCCAATTGACTCTTCTCGGATGTTTGCCCAGAATACTTATAACTACTTGAATTATTTATTTGAAGAAGGAGAGCTGAATTTTGACTTAAATGATGAAGTGATTCGTGAATCCCTGGTGACCAGGGAAGGCAAAGTTGTTCATGAAGGGACTCTAAAGGCAATGCAAGAGAGCAGTTAATGAAATAGTGATAGTTGTAAATCTTGTTATTCCAGTTCGTTGTCAGTAATTTACAAGGAGGTGTTGCGGTTGAGCCCCACGATAATAATATTTCTTGTTGTTTGCGCCCTGATCGGTTACCGGGTGATTTCTGCGGTCCCATCTCTTTTGCATACTCCCCTGATGTCGGGGATGAATGCTTTGTCCGGCATAACTGTACTGGGTTCGATAGCCA
>CAYWIY010000040.1:0-16727 GCA_964458455.1 uncultured Syntrophomonadaceae bacterium
GAATAACCAAGACCGACTATAGCTACCTTTTTGTTCATCTCTGTTAATCCCTCCTCGTAAGTATTTGATCAACATCCAAGCTGCCTGGCTATAACCAGGCGCTGGATCTCAGAAGTTCCCTCTCCAATTTCCATCAGCTTGGCATCACGCAGGTAACGCTCCACGGGGTAATCTTTCATGTAGCCGTAGCCGCCGAAAATTTGCATTGCTTCCAGGGCGCAATTAACTGCAGTTTCAGATGTATACAGTTTGGCCATGGATGATTCCCTGGTAAATGGTAAACCCTGGTCCTTGAGCCAGGCTGCCCGGTATACGGCCATCCTTGAAAGTTCAATCCTGGTGGCCATATTGGCCAGTTTGAACTGGATCGCCTGGAACTTAGAAATAGGGCGGCCAAACTGCTTGCGTTCCCTGGCATAGCCCAGGGCTGCATCAAGAGAAGCCTGGGCAATACCCAGGGCCAGAGCCCCGATACTGATGCGGCCCCCATCAAGGACTTTTAAAAACTGTTTGAAACCCTCACCTCGCTTTCCGAGCAAGTGATCCTCAGGCAGGTGCATGTCATCAAAATGCAGTTCAGTAGTGTTTGAAGCCCGCAATCCAAGCTTATCGTAGGGTTCAGATACTGATAATCCGGGTGCATCCCCTGGAACGATAAAAGAGCTAATCCCTTTTGCTCCTTCTCCAGGTTCAGTTACAGCTGAGATGACAATAACTCCGGCATAGCTGGCGTTGGTTATAAAGCATTTACTGCCATTGATAAGCCATTGGCCATTTTTTAAAACGGCCGTGGTTTTTGTCCCTCCGGCATCAGAACCGGCATCCGGTTCTGTTAAGCCAAAAGCAGCAAGCATCTCACCCCTGGCGCACGGTATTACCCACTTTTGCTTTTGTTCTTCTGTCCCGAACAGGTAGATCGGGTCTGTTCCGATTGAACAGTGGGCAGCGTAAGTTATTCCGGTAGAAGCGCAGGCTCGTGATATTTCTTCGACCGCCAGGACGTAAGGCAGGCACCCGTCTCCGGTGCCTCCGTACTCTTCGCTGTAGGGCAGGGCAAATAGATCAAGGTCGGCCATTTTTTTTATGATTTCGTGGGGAAACCGGGCTTCCCGGTCGAGTTCTGCAGCAATTGTAGCCAGTTCATTTTGAGCAAATTCGCGCACCGTCTGCTGAATCAGGAGCTGATTCTCACTGAGAGAGAAATTCATGACCTGACCTCCTCTCGCAGGTGCAAATAAAGCGAATTGTCAATATAATGTTTTAATAAATTAAATAGCAAATATTGTGCCAATATAAGCTCAGTTCATCCCGGCTCTAATGCTTTAATGATGGGAGTGTTGAAGAAAGGTTTTTCTGGCTTGTTTGCGACTGCAAACAATAAAGGACAATATTTTCTGTAATTGCTAGGTATAATATACAACAATGAACACAAGTTGCTTAACCTTAAAGATTTATATTAATGCATGTGCTTCATCTATATTACCTGTGCTTATTTAATTCTTCTTTGACTATAAGTTGAGATCCCTTCCATAACGGGTTATGATGGAGCTACAAAACTAAGGGGGAGGAATTAGATATGGGGCACCCGTTTTACCTGGTCGACGTGTTTGCTGAAACCAAATATGCCGGCAACCAGCTGGCTGTAATCAGGAATGCTTCCGGCCTTTCAGATACCGAGATGCAAAGTATCGCCCGGGAGATGAATTACTCCGAGACTACTTTTATTCTATCGGACCGGGAACGTGAAGGCGGTTATGATGTGCGTATATTTTCCCTGGACCAGGAACTGCCTTTTGCCGGCCACCCGACGCTGGGCACTTCATTCATAATCCAGCAGGAGCTGGTAGGAAAACCGGTGGATGAAATCAGGCTAAACCTGCAAGTAGGTCAAATCCCGGTTAAATTCAGCTATGAAAATGATCGCCCCGGTGAATTGTGGATGAAGCAGGTGGAACCAGTTTTTGGCCAGGATTTTAACAAGGAAGAAGTAGCCGCGGTTTTAAACATCGACAAGGACCTTGTTGATCCAGTTTTTCCCGTCCAGGCGGCATCGACCGGCCTGCCCTTTATTATTGTTCCGCTGATTAGCCTGGATGCGGTCCGCTCATGCCGCATCGACCATGCGCTTTACGAGAAACTGATCGCTCAATCCGAGGCAAAATCAATCCTGGTTTTCTGTCCCGAGGCATATTCGCCAGCCAACCAGGTTAATGCCCGGATGTTTGATCTATATCACGGTATTGCTGAAGATCCGGCAACAGGAAGCGCCAACGGTTGCCTGGCTGCATACCTTGTAAAAAACAGGTATTATAACAACAAGGAAATCGATGTGAGGGCGGAGCAGGGATATGAAATAGGGCGCCCCTCACTGCTCCTGCTCAGGGCAAAAGAAAGTGAAGAAGGCGCCATTTCTGTTTACGTTGGAGGCAGGGTCATTATGGTAGGCCGCGGGGAACTGGTCTAAAAGAAAGGTTATTACAATCTTTCTGATACCATTTCACTGATTTCTAATGTACTGTAACCCATTTCCCCGGCATTAAGCGATTTAAGCTTGCCGCAGACTTCGGCAACGGACTTTTCGATGTGGTCTGCCGCATCTTCTTGACCCAGGAAGTCAAGCATCATGGCTCCGGCACAGATGGAAGCCATCGGGTTGATGATCCCTTTGCCGGTATACTTGGGAGCTGAACCGCCGATCGGTTCGAACATGGAAACCTGTCCGGGGTGGAGGTTGCCTCCGGCGGCAACGCCCATTCCACCCTGGATCATAGCTCCCAGATCTGTAATAATGTCGCCGAACATGTTGTCGGTAACAATTACGTCGAACCATTCCGGGTTTTTGACCATCCACATGCAGATCGCATCCACATGAGCGTAATCTGGCTCAACATCGGGATAAGACGGGGCGATTTCATTAAAAGCGCGTTCCCATAAATCAAAAGCATAGGTAAGGACATTTGTCTTTCCGCACAGGGTCAGTTTTTTCCGTTTCCGCTTGGCCCGGCAGTAATCAAAAGCGTATTTTAAGCAGCGTTCTACCCCGTAGCGGGTGTTGACCGATTCCTGGATTGCCACTTCATGGGGGGTTCCCTTGCGCAGGAAACCGCCGGCGCCGGCGTACAACCCTTCAGTATTTTCACGCACCACTACGAAGTCAATATCTTCCGGCCCTTTGTCTTTTAGTGGAGTTGATACTCCTGGAAAAAGTTTAACCGGCCTCAGGTTAATAAAAAGATCAAGCTCGAAGCGTAATTTTAGCAACAATCCTTTCTCCAAAATACCCGGTTTAACATCGGGGTGCCCGATTGCTCCCAGGTAAATGGCATCAAATTGCTTTAGCTCTTCCAGCACGCTTTCCGGTAACACTTCACCGGTTCGCATGTACCTTTCCCCGCCGAGATCGTAATGGACGGGATCAAATTTGAACCCAAACTTTTCTTGAGCTGCTTCAAGTACTTTCAGCCCGGCTGAAACCTGCTCTGAACCGGTTCCATCGCCGGGAATGACTGCAATTTTGTACACTGATCATTCCTCCCCGGGATTAATAATTGTTGTTCATCGCTTCCGCTTTTAAAGGCCGGTGCACATAATTTTTATAATCATACCTTATAACCGGCCTGCTTGAAAAGGGTTAAGTTAGTTTTTATAGCTGAAAAATCCCTAACGGGCTGTAAAAGCAAAGTTAATTATGGTAAAGTTAAGAAACGGAACCGGCCGGTAATAGGGCTTATGGTGCCTTGATGAGGCTTTTACATGGAGGAATGAGCGCTTGTTTAAAATATTAAATCCCGATCAGCAGCTGGACAGTATCTTCGAGGTAGATTTAGATCACCTGCAGTCACTGGGCATCAAAGGCATTATTACCGATATGGACAATACCATAGTGGCCTGGAACGATCGCAATATAACTCCCCGCCTGGCCGAATGGTTTGCCAGGCTTAAAAGCAGGGGATTCAAGCTTTTTATCATCTCCAACAACAGCAGGGACAGCGGCGGACAGCTGGCTTTAGAGCTCGATATCCCGGCCATTTTTTATGCCGTCAAGCCCAGGAAAAGGGCTTTTCAGCAAGCCCTGGAGAATATGGAGCTTACACCGGAAGAAGTTGCGGTAATTGGGGACCAGATCTTTACCGACGTTTTTGGAGGAAACCGCCTTGGCCTGCATACCATCCTGGTAACTCCGATTTCAGAGAAAGAATTTATTTGGACCAAATTAATGCGGATGCTCGAGCGTTTGGTCCTGGGGCGTGGGAAATAATAAATTTGTTTTAAACACTTTTTACCCTGCAATTCTCTACATTTTTTGCGGTTTTCAGCAGGATAAAAAAGGTAAACGCCGAATTATGTAAAACACATTATTGATATTGCTTTAATATACAAGTTTAAATTAATTGTCACAAAAAACAATAAGCAGTAATTTTCACATATATTTGAAAAAACCTTGATAATATAAATATTTGTGGTAGAATATATATTTACAGGAACTTACAACCGGCCTGATCGATAAAGAGGCAAACCTTCCGAAAGGGAGAGGACGCAAAGCCATGGATCTGCAGCCCTTGAGAGAGGGTATGACCGCCAGGCTGCCGAAGCAGGTATTTTTTATTCTGTAAAGAAGTAGAGAAACAGCATAAATAAAGTTTTACCGGCGTAATACTGCCTTACAGATTGAGAGGTGCTTTTTGATGCAACCGAAGGAACCGGATCAAAACCAGGAGGAGAAAAGATTTAAGCTGCCACCCTTTGTAAAAGAGAAGCTCTTTTTCATTGTAGCCGCAGCTATTCTTTTCATTGCAGTGGCAGGCGGTGTTCTAAGCATCTTTATCCTTGGTGACAGGGCTGCAGACGAACCGTCAGCCGAAGGCCAGGAAGAACAAGCTCTCAATGATGAAGGCCCGGAAACGGCGGAAGTGCTGCCACAGCAAAGGCGTGAAAATGAAGGAGATCCCGGTGGGGAGGATGGTGAAGTCAAAGATGATGATGTTACCATCACCTTCGATCCCTCTATAGACCCCTTTACCGATCCGATGCGTTTAACCGGGACGGCAAGTGGTGGCAGGGATGGCAACATGGCCATTATAGAGTCAAGTGGGACTTCATATATTGTAGCTGAGAATGATTATGTCGATGACCTCTGGTCTGTGCGTGAGGTAAGGGCTGACCGGGTTATTCTCCGGGCCCACGACAAGGAAGTAACTCTCTACCTGGACAAGCCGCCGGAAACGAGGTCTCTTTCCCCCGAACGAGATGAAGAGGATCAGGGAGAAGGTGAATAAATGAGACGCAAAAGAAGAAATCAAACTGCCTTTAGTATTGACCGGCGCTGTTTATTCGGAGCCTTGTTGTCGGTGGCCTTCGTTCTGGCCACGGTCAACTGTACACTTGCCCCGGGTGTTCTGACAGCAGGTGGCAATGGCAGCTCTGCTGCCGGGGAAGAAATGGCCGGTGCAGAGGAAATAGACCTGGAAAAACCACAGTCCGGGCCGCAAAATGAAGAAGAGGGAGAGGTTTTGGACGAGACGCTCTGGGCTGATGTTACGATCATAGACGATGACGAACCACGGCCCACCAATGATGTTCCGGAATACATGTCTCTTGATGTGCGCGATGCCAACCTGCTTGATGTTTTATCCCTTATTGCCCATAAGCTCGACGGTAACATTATATTCCTGGAAGAACCAACTGAAATCACCATTAAGACCTCTGAACTTTCGCCGATAACCACACTGCAGACGGTCCTTCAAAAAGAAGGGCTGGACTACCTTACGATTGGGCACAACTATATAGTCGGCGACAGGGACCGTTTATATGAAGATTTCGCCAACCGGATGTACCTGAGCCGGTTTAATTTATTCTATGTTTCAGCACAAGAAATGGAAAATTTTATTGAAGAATTTAACGTGCCTGTAGAGAGCATAACAATTGATGCTAATCAGCAGTCACTCTGGATGCAGGGCTCACCGATGGCCCTGGGTAAAGCCCGGGAAGTAATCAATTCTCTTGACGTGATGGAAAATGCCGCCTTTGGCGAGGGAGGAAGCAGGCAGATCCGCATGCCGGTGGCTGTTGCGTCCGGATCCATGGCGGAAGAAGAGATGCAGTCTTTGATCAACCTGCTGAGCATCCTTCTGGATGGTTTCCGTGATGAAAGAACGGACCTGGGCTGGGGCACCTGGGATCACCCCGGACCGGTACCCAGGATCCACATGGACTGGGACAGCCCGGTAATCAGGCCCCATGACATTAAGATGAAGGTAACTCCCGACATCGACCCGGCACCTGACCGGTACCTGCACTACCTGATTGCTGAAGGGACGCCTGATAATATAAATATTGTTAATGAAATGATTGATTTAATTAGGGATGAAGGACTGTTGTTCAGGTTCCCCTCTGATGAAGTTGATGAAATAGACGAAGAAGATTTGCTGGATACCAACAATATTAATGATGAAGTGAATAACACCGGTAACACCACCCAAAACGGGGAGGGCGGACAAAGTGAGCGCACTTCGGCGCCTGCTGAAGCCTTCAATGTCAGCCTCAGCGCGGTGCCTTCCGAGGGTGGAAGCTTGAGCGGAAGAGGCGCTCATATCAGCGGCACAAGGGTTACCGTGGAAGCTTTTCCCAATGATGGTTACCGCTTTGTACGCTGGATCGAAAACGGAGCTGAAGTTTCTACCAGCAGTACCTATACCTTTACCATATCAGGAAGCAGAAACCTGGAGGCTGTTTTCTCCAAAGTAGAAGAAGATGAACAGCCTGATGAAGAAATAGACTCTGACCAACCAGTGGAGCCTGATCCAGAGGAACCGGAAAACGGTTCAGGGGACAATTAAGGTAACCTTAAAGTAAATGATTAACCTGGAGCAGATATGATATGAGCAATCAGAAAAACACCTATCCTTTGAGCATGGTAGATATTTTAAAAATGGCCGCAGACCGTCAGGCCTCGGACGTCCACATAGTGCCGATGGATCCGCCCATGTTCAGAGTTAACCGTGAGATGGTTAAACTGGATTACCCGAAGCTGACTCCTGAAAATGTCAAGGAGCTTCTGCTTCAGGTCATCAAGTCTCACCAGGTGGAAATGCTAAAAAAAGACCTCGAGCTTGACTTTTCTTACGCCCTGCCAGGGGTAGCCCGCTTTCGCGGCAATGTCATGTTTCAGCGGGGGACCCTGGCCCTGGCTTTGCGTATAGTACCTTTTGAGATTCCGGAACTTGAAAACCTTGGAGTTCTGCCGGGTGTGAGGGATCTTTGTTTTTTACCCCGGGGCCTTGTTCTTGTTACCGGCCCTACCGGGAGCGGCAAATCAACCACCCTGGCAGCCATGATTGACATTATAAACCGGGAGCGCAGCCTTAATATTGTTACAGTTGAAGATCCGATCGAATTTTTGCATTCCCACAAGGTATCAACGGTCAAGCAGAGGGAAGTGGGCCTTGATACCCGTTCTTTTGCCAATGCCCTGCGGCATGTCCTGCGGCATGACCCGGATGTAATCCTGATTGGTGAGATGCGCGACTTAGACAGTATCAGCATCGCTTTAACCGCTGCTGAGACCGGGCACCTGGTTTTTTCAACCCTGCATACCCAGACCGCTCCATTAACGATCAACCGGATTGTGGACGTATTTGCAGAAGAACAGAGGGATCAAATCCGGCAGCAATTGACCGGTTCCCTGCAGGCTGTTCTTTCTCAGCAATTAGTTCCTAACGCAGCAGGCGACGGCCGGGTTCTGGCCATGGAGTTTTTGAAGTCGACCACCGCCGTTAAAACCATGATCCGGGAAGGTAAGGAACACCAGTTATATTCAGTAATGCAGTCAAGCAGCGCAACGGGTATGAAAACCATGGACCAGACCCTGTCTGAACTGGTCTTATCCGGTAAGATAACCCGGAATGAGGCCCTGGAAAAATGTATTGACCAGTCCGAAATGAAGAGGCTGCTGCAGCGCCAGCCCGGTGGATACAAGGCTTAGATTTATCCTGGGAGGATGAAACAAGATGGCTTCTTTTCAATATGAAGCTGTAAACAGTTCAGGAGAAATAGTTTCCGGCAGGCTTGAAGCCGAAGAACAGGCCGGCGTGGTGGAAAAACTACGCGGGATGGGCTTGATGCCCGTGGAGATTAAGGAAGTCAAAGAATCTTCACTTTTCAGCCAGATAAAATTTGCTTCAAAAGTAAAGCTGGGTGACTTGAGCCTTTTCAGCCGGCAAATGGCGGCAATGCTCAATTCAGGGATTCCCCTGACCAGGGCTATTTATACCCTGAGCCGCCAGGTAACCAATCCCACCCTGGCTTTGGCTTTGAATGAAATTGGCCGCAATGTTGAAGGCGGACTCAGTTTCAGCGAGAGCCTGAGAGGGTATCCGGATATTTTTTCCGATCTTTATATCAATATGGTTAGCGCCGGGGAAACCGGTGGAAACCTGGAAGCGACCTTGAACCGCCTATCTCAACAACTGCAAAAGGACAAGGAACTCAGAGACAACATTAAGTCTGCCCTGATGTACCCTGTCGCCGTTCTTGCCTTTGCTGTGGTAATACTTTTTGCCATGCTTTTTTTCCTGGTCCCGATTTTTGTCGGTTTCTTTCCCCCCGATGTAGATATTCCCCTGCCGACGCAGATCATTATAAGCATGTCCGATGCCCTGCAGGCTTACTGGTTTATCATATTCCCGGTTTTGATTCTAATATTTTTAGCCCTGCGGGCTTATGCCAGAAGTGAAAACGGCAAAAGGTCCCTGGACCGTCTCAAATTCCGCCTGCCGATTTTCGGCCAGTTGATTCAAAAATCGGTCGTTGCCAGTTTTGCCCGCACCTTTTCAACCATGATGGCAACCGGCCTACCCGTTGTCCAATCCCTTTCTGCTTCCGGCAAGGCGACGGGCAATAGCATGGTTATTGATGCTACTGAAGAGGCTGGTGAAAAGATCCAGGATGGCAGCAGTGTGGCTGCACCGCTTGAAGAAAGCGGTATCTTTCCCCCTATGGTGACCCACATGGTTGCAGTGGGGGAAGAAACCGGTGATATTCCGGATATGATGGAAAAGGTGGCCGCCTTCTTTGAAGAAGAAGTGGCTACTATGACCAAGGGCTTGACCTCAATGATAGAACCGTTAATGCTGGTAGTGATAGGAGTCATGGTCGGAGGAATGCTCATTGCATTATATTTACCGATCTTCACCGTTATAACCGAGATATAACCTGAAGCGGGAGTTGTCCAATATGAAACTTGCTGGCGCAAAGAGAGCTGTAGGATTAGAAATCGATACCGGTATAGCCAGGGCTGTAGAAGTATCCGGTACCCCTGACAATCCCAGGCTGGTCAATATGGCCGGTGTGGAACTGGCCCCGGGAGCAATAGAGGAAGGAATGGTAGTGCAGCCGCGGGAAGTCGGGGAGGCCTTAATTGAGCTTTGGACTTCCGGGGAAATTAAGCACCGGCAGGTTTTACTCGGTGTGGCCAACCAGGCGGTTTTGGTCCGTTACGCTACTATCCCCAAGGTGCCCCCGGACAAGCTGGGCAACATAATCCGTTATCAAGCCCAGGAAAGCCTGCCCATCCCGCTGGAAAGTGTTGTTATGGATTATCAGATCATCGGAGAGATTGAGGAAGAAGGTAGAACGGTTTTTGAAGTGCTGCTTGTTGCTGCCCGGCGCGATATGCTTGAGGGCTTTTTAGAAGCTCTTTCTATTGCGAAGTTGGAGCCTGATGATATCGATGTATCGACCCTGGCCCTGATCCACACCCTGCCCGAGAAGGCTATGGACAGGACAGTGGCTATAGTCAACATCGCCAATGGCCTCAGCAACATCCTGGTCTCAGATCACGGACGTCCCCGTATGGCCCGGCTGGTTTCCTACAAGCTCAAGGATTTAGCGGACGGGCTTGGCTGTTCACTGGAGGACATTTTAAGCGACCAGGTTTATAAAGCAGGTAACGCCGTGCAGGTTTTTGACCGGTGGTCCGAAAGCGTTGTTGCAGAAACCCGTTCTTCCCTGACCTATTACCAGAACCAGGCCAGTGCATCTGAACTGGAAGCAATAATTCTAAACGGCAGGGGAGCCCGTTTGCGGGGTATTGCCGGCAAACTGGAAGCTGAACTGGAACTACCGGTCCGGATTGTCAATCCTTTTGCCGCTTATAAAAATGCCGATGAAAAGAACCTGGGTTCAGGGATAGATGCAGTAGAATATGCCATCTGCGCCGGGTTGGCCCGTCGCGGCCTGGAGGGATCATAAATTGGAATATGTCAGCTTATTACCACCTGAAATTAAGCAAAAGAGGCTTGAAGAGCAAAGGCAGTCCAGGATTATCAAACTCGTGGCTATTGCCCTGGCGGTTGTTTTAGCCGTTTATGTTTTCCTGCTGGTCAGCTCACTTCTCACCAGCAGCACCCTTGATTCTTTACGTGAAGAACGTGAAGAGCTTGAAACTCAAGCCGCGGGACTGCAGGAATATGCTGATTTATATAATGAAATGAGCGATGCTGAAGACAGGCTGAACCGGGCTATGGGCGATGTGCCTGACTGGGATCATTTCCTGCGCGATCTGGGTATGGCTCTCAACCCCGAGGCTTCCTTGACCGAGCTGGATTTAGTTTACCTGGCGGGCGAAAATGCAGCCGAAGAAGAGGAAAATGACATCAGGGAGAGCGGAAGTATTGAAATGAGGGGCTTTAGCTACAGCCATGGCAATGTGGGAGATATACTGGAACGGGTGCAAAAACTTGATCAGCTTCAAGACGTGCGCTTACAGGTAACTTCAGAAACTATAGTCAACAACCGGCCGGCAGTGCAATTTTTGGTTGACGCCCAGTTGCTTCCGGGTCCGGTCTTTTTCGATCCCGATGAGGAGGGCAGCTGATATGCTAAAATTGAGCGGCAGCAAAAGACAATACATAATCATCGGCGTGGCAGCACTGGCTTTTATCCTGGGCCTGGTCTTGATTTATTACCAGTACAATGTTTTGATGGATCTGCGGGCGGAAGTGGAAGAAGAAGAAATAGCCGTTGATGCGGCCCAGGCTGATCTGAACCGGCTTTTATCGCACCGGGACCGGGCCGGTGAGTACCGTGATCGCCTCGAATTTGCCCGCGGCAAGATTCCTGAAGCTGCCCGGGAAGAAGAAGTCCTGCGCTATTTCCAAAGGCTAATTGATGAACACGGCCTGAAAGCGAGTGAAATAATTTTTGAGGAACATGTGGAAGAAGAAGGCTACACCACTATTCCTCTATCTTTAACCCTCGAAGGCAGTTATAGTGGAGCCAGGAAACTGCTTGGCAACCTGCGTGGTAGCAACCGCGCTATCAGAGTTGATGAAATCAGCCTGTCCCGGGCTGAAGGCGGCTCAGAACTGCAGATTTCTATTACCGCCAACACATTTTACAGATCCCAGCCTTAATGTTATATTATTGCATGCATCTATATTTCCTGTAATAGTTTTGAGGTGTAGGAAGCTATGGAACAATCCCGCCGTGGTATTAACAGCAAGCGGGAAGGTATTGGTGAACTGCTTGTTGAAAGCGGTGAACTGACCCGTGAACAATTAAACCA
The DNA here is from genome assembly GCA_964458455.1 of uncultured Syntrophomonadaceae bacterium. GTDB lineage: Bacteria > Bacillota > Dethiobacteria > DTU022 > DTU022 > B1SED10-74M. The sequence goes on from CAYWIY010000040.1 coordinate 11,564, forward strand.
GGCTTTGGAAAAGCACCGGGAAAAGCTGCAGAAGGGCGGACGCGGTCTTTTAGGCCAGACCCTGGTAGATCTGGGCTTTGCCTCGGAAGACGTAGTTACTAAGGCTATAGCTCAACAGGCTAACGTAGATCACGTTTCACTAAACTCTTATGAAGTCGATAGCACCGCTGCTGCTATGCTCGACCCCGATTCGGCCCGGCGCTATAACGCCCTTCCTATCGGCTATGAAAACGGGCGGCTGGTAGTAGCCATGATGCACCCGAATGACATCGTGACCATTGATGATCTGCGCTTGATTACAGGCTATGAAATAAAACCGGTCTGTGTGTCGGACAGCGAATTAAGAATGGCCATCGAGCAGTACTCAAGCGCTGCCACAACTATAGAGGCCGAAGATGAAGACTATATGCCTGAAGAAGAGGACCGGGAAGAAATCCAGACCTCGGCCGGAGACAAGCCGGCCGTCCAGCTGGCCAACCTGATCATCAACCAGGCTATTCGAAACGGCGCCAGTGATGTTCATATCGAGCCCCAGGAAAAAAGCCTGCGGGTCCGGTTCCGGATTGACGGGGTGCTTCATGAAACAATGCAACCGCCATTTCGCCTCCACCCCTCGCTGGTATCCCGGATCAAAGTAATGGCCGGTATGGATATAGCCAACCGCCGGACGCCCCAGGATGGAAGGACCAGCCTCAAGCTGGAAGGACGGGTCATTGACCTGCGGGTGGCTTCCCTGCCTTCTGCATACGGTGAAAAATTAACCCTGCGCCTGCTTGACCGCAGCGAGCGCTTGATTACTCTTCCCGAACTGGGTTTTCCTGAATCCCAGCTGAAACGGTTTCGACGCCTAATAAACAAGCCTTACGGCTGCGTGCTGGTCACCGGGCCTACAGGAAGCGGTAAAACTACCACCCTTTATGCAGCTTTATCAGAGCTTAATACGGTGGAAAAGCACATCATTACCGTTGAGGACCCTATTGAATACCGCCTGTCCGGGATCAACCAGGTCCAGGTCAACCAGCGGGCCGGTTTGACTTTTGCTACGGGGCTTCGCTCTATCTTGAGAAACGACCCCGACATCATTATGGTCGGGGAAATCCGGGACCGCGACACAGCCAGGATTGCCGTTGAATCAGCCTTGACCGGTCACCTGGTCCTTTCCACCCTTCACACCAACGATGCAGCCGGAGCCATATCCAGGCTTGGCGATATGGGCATTGAACCCTACCTCACTGCATCATCAGTGATAGGAGTCCTGGCTCAGCGCCTGATAAGGGTTCTCTGCGGCCAGTGCCGCAAACCCTATACGATTAGCAGAAAAGAGCTTTTAGAATCGGTTCCCGATTTCCCCATGCGCCGGGAAGAACAGGAAATTACTATATACAAGGCAGAAGGGTGCCTGCGCTGCAGCCATACCGGTTACCGGGGCCGGATGGGTGTTTACGAGCTTCTCCCGGTTAGCGACCGGATCAGGCAGATGACCCTCCAGCATAAATCTTCCGGTGAAATTGCTGAAGCAGCCGTAAAAGAGGGAATGATCACTTTGCGGCGCGATGGTTACCTGAAAGTGCGGGAAGGAATTACCACCCTGGAGGAAGCTCTCCGGGTATTGGCATAGTAATTAAAAGATTTGAAATTGTATTGACTGCCATACATATGTGTGACATAATGTCATTAAGTAAGGACCGAAAAAGGCAAAGCCATTGAAAAATGGCGACGCAAAGCTAAAGGGGCTTCGACGATAAATAAAGTCGGTGCCAGCCAGCTGCCGGTTCAAAAGGGACTACAAGCCCCACCTGAACCAGCAGGTGGGGTATTTTTTTAACTCCACCCTTTTGCCGGCTAAAAAATGGTGTTAGGAGTTTTCACAATGGATCCCGAACATGCCGCCAAAGAACCTTATGATTTAGAATCGGCTGTGCAGGGCTACATGTCAACCGGCAGCCCGCAGGATAAAGAAAAGGTTGTTAAAATTGGCCAGGAACTGATCAAGTATTACGCTGGAGTCTACAGCCCCGGTGAGGTGGATGAAAGGTTAAAAAAAGCGGCCACTGATGGGTTCATGAATGCACTAAAAAACTTTGATCCTTCAAGGAATGTGCTATTTTCTACCTATGCCACCCACTGCATTATCAGTGAAATTCGCCAGGAACTGCGCAGCCGGAAGCTGTTCAAGGTTCCTGAATGGTTACAGCGCCTGCAGGATGAAGTAATCAAAGCTACTGAAGAACTGGCCCGGGAGAATAACCCGCTTCCTACCCTGCAGGATATTGCAGAAAAAATAAACGTCTCAGAAGAAGGCATAGTCGAAGCCATGCAGGCAGGAAGCGTTTCGTTAAAAGATCTCGATCTTTCAGCCTTGAAAAGCCTGCGCCATGAAACCTTTAAAATGCCTATCGAAGACGCAGTTAACATCCGGAAATCCTTAGACCGGTTAACAGATATTCAAAAGAAAGTGCTCTCCCTTATATCTGTAAACCTGCGGGAGTTAATCCTGGCCATGGAAGAAGAAGAGCTGGCCCTTACTAAAACCCAGGCCGGCTACATCCGGATGGTAGAAGAAGGATGCACAAAGCGTGATGCCGATGAAGAAATGATGAGCTATAAAATAGATTTTCCAGAGCATTTTTCGGAAAATGAACTGGAGCGCTATTTTGAAGTGCTTTCAGATGAATTTGGACTGCGCCTGTCTGAGTTAAGGTTCAAAGGATCTTTTAAAGTGGAAGATAAGCATTATGAGAGCATCAGGGCGATCTTGAAAATGGAAGGAAGGTACAGGGGGCTGATCCAGTTCCTCAACCACCTGCGCAATGAAGAACGCTCTGTTGGGGTGGAAAGGGTCAGAACGATCAGGAATGATAAAGTACCGGCCAGGATCAGCACAACTATCGAACTGAAACTATATTTCCGGCAAGACTAATATATCCGGAAGTATTTGATACTATTGCACGAATTGTTCAGGAGGCGTTTGTATTGAAAGTGCGGGGTAAAAAGAATAATAACGCCCTTGAGGCTGCAGCCAGGGAATACAAGCAAACCGGAGCTGATGAAGCCAAACGGGATGTGGTTCGAAACAGTGAAGCCCTGGTTAAATACTATGCCGGTCTGTACAGCTCGGGCAAGCTGGACGAAGACCTGCTCCAGGTTGCCTACGAAGGGCTCTTGAAGGCGCTTAAGCGGTTTGATCCGGAGCGCGGGGTGATGTTTTCAACTTACGCTACTCACTGCATCATCGGGGAGATCCGCCATGAACTGCGTAACCGCGGCACCTTCAAGGTCCCTGACTGGTTGCAAAGATTACAGGCTAAAGTCCTTGACGCAACAGAAGAACTGGCCCAGAGAAACGGAACCATGCCCACTTTACAGGACATTGCTCACCGCATTAATGTGGACGAAGAAGGTATTGTTGAAGCCATGCAGGCCGGCTGCATTTCATTAGATGAAATTGATCTCACGAAATTAAAATCACTGCGCTACGAAAACTTTAAACTGCCTATTGAAGACAGGATTGCTGTTCAGATGTCAATAGAAAAAATGGACGATCTGCAGCAAAAAGTGATTAAATTAATCTACTATGAAGGCCTGACCCAGGAAGAGACTGCCAGGATCCTGGGCATCAATCAAAGAAAAGTTTCCCGCCTCTTAAATCGGGGCTTAAAAGAAATGCGCGCTTATGTAGTTTGATTACACCTCGCTAACCTGTCACCTTACCTCTTCTCCTCCGGGGCAAATATCTTTAGATATGCCGGTCATTATTTAATTGTATATCCGCCGGGGGAGAGGGGAGGTGAGGGGTCTTTCATGTCACCTCAAAAAAATTTGCTTTCAAGTGTCTAAAATCTGTTTGAGCTGGTATAACTATTAATAGAAGAGCATCAGGACAAGCTCTTGTGCAGGTAAAAGACATAAACCTGACGATAATGGCAAACCTGTCGAAAGACAGGGACGCAAAGCTATGGGTCTAAGCCCGTCAAAGGGTATGATTGCCAGGCTGCCGAATCGGGCTTTTTTGTTTCCTTTTAACATTATCGTCGAATCCAGGAAAAAGGAGGTGAAAACGCAAAGAAAGGCGGACTTAATTTATCCTGGTGCTGTGATCAAATTGATACGGCCCGAAATATACACATCTAGAAAGGAGTTTTAAAATGCAAAAACTAATGAGAATGATGCATAAGCAAGAAGAAGGTTTCACCCTGGTTGAATTGATGGTCGTGGTTGTAATTATCGGGATTTTGGTTGCAATTGCGATACCGATTTATACTGGGATTCAAGAAAGTGCTGCTGAAAGTGCGCATGATTCCAATGTGCGGACACTTCAAGGAGCTGCACAAGTGTTCTTTACTGAACATCCAGGTGATGCAGCAGAGGAAAATGGAAGAGAATGGACAGGACCTGAGTTCGATGATGATCATGGTACAGATAATGTATTAGCAGACTACCTTGACGGAGATGTAGGAATACCAGATTTTTTTGATGATATTGACGGAGATTCTGAATATACAGTTACAATAGAAGATGATGGTACAACCACTATTACTCCAGGTATAGGCGCATATGGATCACCGTAACGCTGTGTATCAAGTTGTATAGTTATTAAGTTAGATCTGGCCTCCTGCTTCAATCATTAGCGGGAGGCTATTCTTTACGGAGCGAAGTTGGATTGAAAATTTTGGAGTTTTGTATTACGCTATTCAAAGTGGAAATAACCGGGAGCGATTTTTTTCATGCACAGAAGAAAAGGATATTTTAGTTAATCAAACCTGGATCACGTAAGAGTTTCCATGTTCCTGTTGAGGCAAAGTATAAAGAAGAGGCTATTAAATTTGGCTATAACTAAAGGGAAATTGGCAATAATATAACAGTTTTTGAAGTAGTGCTTTATTTGAAATAAAATGCAAAAGAAAGCGAAGCCTTGATTATGGATAGATACGTTAACAACATTACCAAGCAATTCCATAATGAAAACTTTGGTTTTCTACTTTTATTATTCATGGTCACCGTATACCCATTTATAGTTGTGCCGGGGCCCTTGCCATATTTCTATGGCCCAAGATATATCGTTCTGGCGCTTATCTCTATCATTGCCCTCATATTTCTAATTAAAAGCGGTATAAGTTACATCAGGAAAGCAGACATTACTTTATCGGTGTTTATTCTTTTTTTG
>CAYWIY010000041.1:0-15990 GCA_964458455.1 uncultured Syntrophomonadaceae bacterium
AATTCAGCCAAAATATGACGGCCTAAAGCGCTCATCTCTGATACCTCCTTGTAACCAGTATTTTTCAAATGAAAGCGTCAGGCTACATTGTACCAAAAACAGCCCAAAAGTCAATGAGCAGGGAAAAATTCGAACAACTGTCGATTATTAACCTCGATTGATGGGCCTGGTCTTTCATTTATTTGATTATAGTGTACTGATCATATAGAATAATAACAGATGTTAAAGCACTAATTAATAAATAACGACAAAGGATTGTTGCCATGAGTAGCTTAGAGTTTTTATTTAATCCCGGACAGGTGGCCGTAATTGGAGCGTCCCGCTCACCTCAGAAAATTGGCTATGCTGTTCTGGATAACATTATCAAAAGTGGATTTAAAGGTAACATTTATCCTATCAATCCCAAGGAAGACGAGATCGCCGGACTGAAGGCATACTGTTCAATTTCAGACATTGGCGCTCCAATAGATCTGGCCGTGATCTCCGTGCCTGCCAGGCATGTTACAGCAGTTGCTGAAGAATGCGGCCAGGCGGGAGTCAAGGGCTTGATCGTCATTACTGCCGGGTTTAAAGAAGTAGGCAGGGAAGGGCTTAAGCAGGAGCAGGAACTAATCTCGATCTGCAAACGATACGGGATGAGGATGCTCGGCCCTAATTGCGTCGGGCTCATGGATACCCATAGCCCGGTTAACGCTTCTTTTGCCGAAGGATTCCCCAACCAGGGGAATATTTCGTTTATATCGCAGAGCGGAGCCATGCTGGTTTCAATCCTGGACTGGAGTTTTGAAATGGGAATGGGCTTTTCACGGTTTATCAGTACCGGGAACAAGGCCGACCTGACCGAAATCGATTTGATTAAAAGCTGCGCCGATGATCCCCAGACCAGCGTTATATTATGTTACATAGAAGATATAACTGAAGGTGAAAGGTTTGTAAGAGTTTGTTCAGAAGCGAGCAAGAAAAAACCAATAATAATTCTCAAATCAGGCACAAGCAGCGCCGGCGCCCAGGCCGCGAGTTCTCATACCGGGGCCCTGGCCGGTAGCAACCGGGCTTATGATGCCGCCTTCAGGCAGAGCGGCGTACTCAGAGCTGAAAGCATGAATGACTTGTTCGATATGGCCAGGGCATTTGCCACCCAACCCTTGCCCGGTGACTCACGGGTAGCGATTGTAACCAACGCCGGGGGGCCGGCTATCGTTGCCACCGATGCGGTAGAAAAAGGCGGCCTCAAAATGGCCCGGTTTTCCAAGGATACTATCGATCAATTAAGAAATAACCTGCCCGATGAAGCAAACTTATACAACCCGGTTGACATTCTCGGCGATGCCAGGGATGAGCGGTACCGCTTTGCTTTGGAAACTATCCTTGAGGATGAAAATGTTGACAGCGCCCTGGTTTTACTCTGTCCGGCTGCTGTAACAGAACCGGAAAAAACAGCACGCACCATTGTGGAGCTTAATAAAAAGCATGATCAAAAACCGGTCATGGCCGTCTACATGGGCGGGAAAAGCCTTACTGATGGACGAAGTTACCTGACCGCCAATTCTATACCGACTTTCACATTTCCGGAGCCATCTATTGATTCCCTCAGTGGTATGATCCGCTATAACGAACATCTCAAGGCGCCTGACCCTGCGGAACCGGTAGAACTTGAAAATATTGACCAGAGCGCAGTACGTAAAACCCTGGATAATGTATTCTCCGATCGCAGGGTGGTTTTGCTCGGTCACGAAGCCTCAGAGGTAATGTCCTCTTATGGTATCCAGGTCAGTAAAACATACCTGGCTACTTCAGAGGATGAAGCAGCTGAGATTGGAGAAAAATTGGGTTTTCCTGTAGCTTTAAAGATATCTTCCCCCCGTATTGCGCATAAAACAGATGTTGGGGGTGTGGCAATCGGGCTGCACAGTGAGAACGAAATTAAAAAAGCTTACCGAAAAATAATGGATAATGTGCGTTATTATTTACCCGATGCTCCTGTATATGGCATCGAAGTTCAGGATATGGTCGATGAAGGGGTAGAGGTCATAGTCGGGATGTCCAGGGATGTACAGTTCGGGCCGCTGGTAGTATTCGGACTGGGTGGTATTTATGTCAACCTTCTGGAAGATGTTTCTTTCCGCCTGGCTTCAGCATTGACTACCCGGGAAGAGGTAAAGAAAATGATCACAGAAACCAAAGCCTACGCCCTGCTCAAGGGTTATAGGGGTAAAAAACCTGCCGATATTGAAGCTCTTTCCGATACTATCTTAAGAACAGCCAGGCTGGTTAGTGACTTTAAGGAAATTACCGAAATGGATATCAACCCGGTGCGGGTCCATAACAAGGGCGCAACCGCCCTTGATGTTAAGATAACTATTGAAGAAGTCAACGAAAAGGAATAACTCCTTAATGAGGTGATTAAATGACTGCGATTTATTTTTCCGGAAAAGCCGGCGGGGGAAAAACTGCAACGGCCCTGGGATTAGGATTGAAATTACAGGAAAAGGGCTTTAAAGTTTCATATTTCAAACCGATTGGATTCCGTAAGGGAACCATAAAAAAAGACGATGATGACGTTATGTTGATGCGTGATATATTTTGTTTACCTTTCTCCGGGGACACAATTTCGCCCGTAATAGTAAACGATCATTACCTGACTCCCAGGTTCATGCAGGAAGTTAAAGATCTTCACCCGCGCATTAAAGACGCTTTTCAAAAGTGTTCGGAAGGATATGATGTCGTGCTGATTGACGGCAGTATAGAACCCCATGTAGGGCATAACCAGGGCCTTGATGATTTCAACCTGGCTGAAATACTCGGGGCTGCCGCTTTGCCGGTGATCAAAGCCGATGATGATTTTGATCTAGATCAAAATCTGTTTTACCTGGAAATGTGGAAAAATAAGAAGGTACCGGTTATCGGCTGCATATTCAATAATATCACCACTACCCAGTGGAATAAGACCGACAGTGTTTACAAACCGCTCGTTGAAGATAAAGGCTGTGACGTGCTCGGGTTAATCCCGAGCCAGGTTGAAATATCGGCACCGACCGTTGCGGAATTTTACGACGTGCTCGGAGGTGATGTGCTCACTGCTCCCGACAATATGAACCGGATTGTAGAAGAAGTGGTGGTCGGTACCATGACCATAGAAAGCGCGCTTAAATACCTGCGCCGCGCTCCTAACAAAGCTTTGATTACAGGCGGCGATCGCAGTGACATGGCCCTCACTGCGCTTGAAACAAGCACTTCTGTAATTATTTTAACCGGGGGGCTTTACCCGGACCTGCAGGTGCTTTCCCAGGCTGAAGAAAAAGGAGTACCGGTGATACTGGTCCATCAGGATACCTATTCTACACTCGAAAACCTGCAAAGCATTTACCGGAGCATTCACCCTGAGAATCAAGAGGCCATCAGTATTATTAAGAACAATGTCGATAAATACCTGCAGTGGGAAAAACTCATTGATTACTTGCAGGGATAATTAACCACAGTGAGCAAAAAAGCAACATTAGTTATGTGTATGCAAAAACATGCTAATAAAAAAAGGGACAAACCACAAACAGGTAAGTCCCTTTTTATTTGCGCAAAGCTTTAAGGGGTAAACAGGGCGAATGAAGAATTACTTATTTTCGTACTTTAAGACCTTGTTTTCCCAGGTCCTGATCTGCAGGTAATCTTTACCCATGCTGACCAGGTATTCTGGCATCATCGGGGTCTTGCCCAGGCCAAACGGAGCATTGACCACGTAATGCGGTATAGCCAGCCCTGATGTGTAACCGCGCAACATTTCCATTATTTCAATGCCTTCTTCAACCTTTGTTCTAAAATGTGAGGTTCCTCTTACTGCCTTGGCATGGAAGATCAGGTAAGGTCTGACCATTATTTTAAGCAATTCCTGGTTTAATTTACGCATCACAAAGGGATCGTTGTTGACACCTTTTAAAAGCACGGCTTGATTGCCCATAGCCACACCGCTCCGGGCCAGTTTAAAGCAGGCCTCCCTGGCCCGGGGGGTAATCTCTAGAGGATGGTTGTAATGGGTAATTACGTAAAGGGGCAGATGCTCGGAAAAAATACGACATAATTCATCGTCAACCCGCTGCGGCATAGTAACCAGCGTCCTTGAACCAAATCGTTTCATTTCGACATGTTCAATACTATCCAGTTCTTCCAGGAGCCATTTGATGGTTTGGTTATCGAGCATTAACCCATCTCCACCTGTAAGCAATACATCACGGATATCTTCATTTTTCCTTACATAATCAATTGCTTTTTCCAGCTCTTCCCTGGGGGTCGCCAGATCTTCTTCACCGATCCCCCTTCTTCTCTGGCAATGCCGGCAGTACATAGCGCACTGGTTGGTTACTTTAATAATCAGGCGGTCGGGATAACGCTGGGTGATAGCTGAAGTTGGGGATGTAAATTCCTCACCCATCGGATCGTCATAGCCTTCCTGGTCAAGAAGTTCGTTTATACGTGGTATACATTGTTTTTTTACAGGATCGTCAGGATCGTCAGGATCAATCAAGCTGAGGTAATAAGGTGAAACCGCCCAGCGATATTTAGCCCCTGTTTCCTTGATTTCTTCCAGCTCCTGCTTGTCTACAGGCAGAAGTTCTTTCAGGACATCAGGGGTGGTAACACGGTTTTTTAACTGCCAACGCCAGTTTTCCCAGTCATCATCAGTAGCTTTAAAAAACTCTTTTATCCTTTTTTGGTTTTCCTGGATCTGAGGCCAATTTTTGAAGCCAAAAGGTATGCTTTTCAGCGCTTCCTTGTAATCATTAATTCTGCCACTGAGTTCTTCAGCTCGCTCATATGCCATACGCTGTCTTTCTTCAGGGCTTTTTTCAACTGTCATCCTGGCACATCCCCTCCCTTTCAATTACGCCTTTATGAGTAAATACATTATACTCAGGATTATTTTTGATGTCAAAAAGAAAAGGCCCGGCTTTACGCGGGCCTAATTTATATAAACAATTTAAGTAGGTTGCTACTAATTTAAAATGATTTAAGGCTGTCTACTCCACCAGCCTGTTTTGGTTCTTCCTTCGCGTACTTCAGAGGATTCAACAACCCTGGCGTATCCATCGACTCGTAATGTTTCGTTAATAAATCCGTCGACATCAAGCTGTCTTTTTGTAGTGCCACCGGTGTTTTCAAAATCCGAGCGCACCTTCAAATATTCTTCGCTGCCGGAACTGGCGGCGATTGACTGCCTGATATAACCTTCCTCACCAGGATCCATATCGACACCAACTCTTACCGTAGCTTCATTCCTGGGCAGGTTGATAGAGTTGGAACTGAGAATTCTAACGTTTTGCTTGGCTTCACTGTAGGCATCAATTATTCCCTGGACTTTTTCATCATAACGCGCTTGCAAACTTCTCATTTCAGCATAGAATTCTGAGCCTTCCATGTCTTCTGCAGCTTTTCTTGCGTTAAGATTTTGGATGGCCAGTTCACGTTCCCTTTGTACTTCTGCCAGAGCCTCTTCTTCCATCCTTATGATATCATCTGAAGCCGCGTCAGGATCAGTTCTTCCCCTGATGTACATACTTATATTGACTTTGTCTTCTTTTCTCGCGTAAACTCCATCTCGGGGGCTAATCACGCCATAATCCACAGAGTGGACATCATGGCTACCACTTACTTCACCGTATCCGCGGACAAAAAATGAGCCTGATCCACGATGGTAATCAATCTCTTTCTCGTGAAAGATTTCCCCGATGTACCTGAAACCGGTACTGGTCCTTTTATACTCGTTTGCAGTTACAGGTAGCGAAAGTGCCAGCACGATGGTCAAAGTCATTGCAATACCTATTGTAATTTTCTTTCGCATAAAACGGGCACGTCCCTTCCTTTCTTTATCAGTTTATGCAATTATGTTGACTTGCACACCACCTCCTAAAATTCTGTTAAAAAAAATGGTCGGAGCGAGAGGATTTGAACCTCCGACCTCTTGACCCCCAGTCAAGCGCGCTACCAAACTGCGCTACGCCCCGATGTTAACAATAAAGCTATGAAATTCTTTATTTATTTTAAAGCAAGGTTTCCAAAAAGTCAACAATCGTTATATACTTTAAAAAGCAACTGTTAATATTACATATTGACCTGGGAGGTGTTTCAAAATATCTGGCAACAGAATTATCGTTATCGGGGCCGGGTTAGCCGGTTCTGAAGCAGCCTGGCAAATAGCTCAAAGAGGAATCAATGTGACATTATATGAAATGAGGCCCCAAAAAATGACTCCTGCCCATTACACCGGTTATTTTGGTGAACTGGTCTGCAGCAATTCTTTAAGAGCCTCTTCATTAACCAATGCAGTAGGCTTATTGAAGGAAGAGATGCGCCGCTTCAATTCTTTAATCATGATGGCAGCTGATGCAACCGAAGTTCCGGCCGGTGGGGCCCTGGCTGTCGACAGGGAAGAGTTCGCCCGCTATATTACCCGCTCTATAAAGGAGCACCCGCTTATTCAAATCATCAATGATGAAGCAAAGGGGCTTCCGCAGGAAAAGCCTCAAATAGTAGCTACAGGGCCCCTTACCTCGGAGTCTTTATCAGAAACCCTGGAACAAATAACCGGTACAGGACGGCTTTATTTCTTCGATGCTGCCGCTCCAATTGTTACTTATGAATCTATTGATATGAACAAAGCCTTTTTTGCTTCCCGCTACAACAAGGGCGGCGACGATTACTTGAACTGCCCCATGAACGAAGAGGAATCTAACCGGTTTTTAAATGAACTGGCCGGCGGTGAAGTATATATGGGAAAAGCATTTGATAAGGAATTATTTTTTGAAGGCTGTATGCCTGTTGAAGAGTTGGCCCGGAGAGGAAAAGATACTATAAGGTACGGCCCTCTAAAGCCGGTAGGGATAACCTGCCCGAGAACCGGAAAACAACCCTATGCCGTTGTTCAGCTCAGGAAAGACAACAAGGAAGGCACCCTCTACAATATGGTAGGTTTTCAAACCCGGTTAAAGCACCCTGAGCAGAAAAGGATTTTCAGGCTTATACCCGGCCTTGAAAATGCCGAATTTGTACGTTACGGGGCTATGCACAGAAACACCTTCATCAACGCGCCTACCCTTCTCAAGCCCACCCTGGAGTTGATCCGGGAAGAAGGTGTTTTTATGGCCGGGCAAATCACCGGTGTGGAGGGATACGTGGAATCTACCGCATCAGGCATAATCGCCGGCCTTAACGCTTTATGCCGGCTGAAAAATAGAAATCCGCTCCTCTTTCCGCCTGAAATGGCCATGGGGGCATTAATCAATTACATCACCACCGCCGATCCAGGCAATTTTCAGCCCATGAACGTAAATTTTGGACTTTTTCCTCCTTTGAAGGAAAAAGCTCCCAAAAAGAAGAAAAGGGAATTGTATGCCCGCCGGAGCCTGGAAAAACTGGCAGAGTTTCAGAGCGAATACCCCGATATCCTTGCACTTCAGGAATAAACTGCAGTAACTGGGCTAATAAAGTATAGGAGGTACAATAGAAACAATGTACAATATCTTTGCGATTGCGACAGCTTACTTGCTGGGGTCATTCCCCTCTGCTTATGTAATAGGGCGTATATTAAAAAGAATTGATATTCGCGAAACAGGTTCCGGAAATGTGGGTGGCATGAACATTTACCGGGCAGCCGGCTTCCTTCCAGGTATTTTAACGGTATTACTGGATATCGGCAAAGGTGTCCTTGCTGTTTTACTGGCTGTGAACTGGAGTGAAGAACCCCTGGTGGTTTTTATGGCTGGTTTACTGGTGGTTCTGGGGCACAATTACAGCGTTTTTTTAAGATTCAAGGGCGGTAAAGGATTGGCAACCGGGCTGGGCGTTTTTATTGCCCTATCGCCTATTACAATACCGTTTCTCCTGCTGGCAGCACTTTGTTTAACAATTGTATTGAGAGATACGAATACTGCATTTGGAGCTTCAACCCTGAGCATACCGTTAATCCTGTACTTCCAGTACCAGGAAGCAGCATGGGTCCTGTTCAGCCTGGCTTTTGCTGTTATTATCCTGATCAAGCATATTCAAGACTTCCAGGCGTCCCGGAAGGGCCGCAGAAAAATTATCTAGGCCGGGTTACAGGCCGTTTTTTTCTTAGATTGTTATTACTCAGCCGTCACCAATACAAAATAAAACACGGCTGAGCAGAAAACTTAGATTTTAAAATAGCTGAATAAACGGCCAAAATCTATTCCGGCAACCACCTGGTTGCTGTAAAGTGCATAAAGCTGGCGATTTCCTTCTTCGAGGTGGGATGATTTAATGCCATGAGAGATTGAAAGGAATGTTTCAATATATGCAGCCAGCTGGTCGCAGGCTTTGATCATTTCACCATCCAGTGGTGAATACTGATCGTAGTTGTAATTATTGCTTATCTCGGCAGAGCTGACATGTTTAACCCTGTTGTTTTCAATGATTTTACAGGCAAATTCATCTTCAGTAAAATATTTTAGTTCATCATGCCACTCCACGGGCAAAAGGGGAAAAATTCTTTCTTCCAGCTGCCTGTGCTCTATTTCTTTAATAATTTCTTCGATCCCGGCTACTGATTTTTTCACCGGCGAAACGATGTCCCTGGTCAGCACTTCTGGCAAATCGTGGAAAAGGGCTGCAAAATAATTATTATAGAGCCTTTTGGGGCAGGCCTTTAGTTCAAGGGAGCAAAAGTAACTCATCATCGCTACAATTAGCATGTGTCCCATTACCGATGTTTTCGGCACACGCGGGGCCTGCGCCCAGCGCTGTTGAAAACGGAGCTGCCCGACCAGATCAAGGAAATTGCTTGTCTTTTTACCGAGGGCCAGTTTTTGAACCCCCGCCAGGTCATAATGCTCCTCGATCTGGTTGGCTATAGCCGCCTTTGTTTCTTCCAGCCCGTACAGCCCTTCGTTAAGGCGATAAATTATCTTGAATTCCCAGTTCGTAGCCAGGTAATGAGCAGCCTGGAGAATTCTTTTTTCAATATTATCCCGGCCAGACATCCTGAAATATTCATCCATCATCTGCAAGATATCTAACTCCATGTCACGCAATCCCGGCACTTTATGTTCAACTTTCTCCAGGACCCAGCTGTTAAGCTGTTCGCCCTTTTCAGCCATCAGCTTGTAATATACGGGTGGTTTGATGTCGGTCAGAACAATCCGGTGTAAAAATTCAAACAGACCGCCTTCTATCAACCGCTGCCAGTCAAGATCATTGCCGTGATCGGCTTCTTCGATTTTACCCAGCACAAAAGCGTAAACCATTTTATGGGCCTGTTTATCGAGTTCCGTAAAATGCTCGGGCCTGATATGATCGTTCCAGCGTTGGATACTGGCCGCTTCAAACAACAATTCCAGCAGTTCTTTTCTTAGCAAGAATAATCAACCCTTCCGTCCCAGTTTTGATTCCTTACCTTTCAAAAGACGCCCTATGTTTTCATGGTGCCTGACAATAACCAGGATTGCTGCAGCAAACCCGAACAGAATGTAGGGCAGTTCAAACCCGAGTACCCAGAATACGGGGGCCAGAATCAGCATTGAGAGAATAGAACCGAGTGATACATAACGGGTTAAGGAAACAATGGCCAGGAAACAAGCGATTACAATCAGGGTAACCCATCCGGACAAAGCGAGAAGAACCCCGATCGAAGTAGCTACGGCTTTGCCCCCTTTAAATTTGAGGTAAATGGGAAAGCTGTGTCCAAGCATAGCCAGGAAACCGGCTGTTAAGTATACAGTCGGGACATCGCTGACCGCCCTGGCTAAAAGCACGGCCACCAGGCCTTTAGCCAGGTCGAGGATGAATACAGGCAGGGCGCTGCGTCCGCCATAAACCCGTAAGACGTTTGTCGCGCCGATGTTACCGCTGCCAAAATCCCTGATGTCTTTGCCGTGTAACAGCCTGGTCAGGATATAACCGAAAGGAAGTGAGCCAAGCAGGTAAGCAACAAGCAGGATTAGATAAACCACAATTATTCACCTCTCCTCTCTCTTCTTTTAAAATTCACTTTGATAGGAGTCCCCTTAAAGCCGAAAGCTTCGCGAAGCCGGTTTTCCAGGTAGCGCCGGTAAGAAAAATGGATCAGTTCAGGTTCATTGGCAAAAAATACAAACCTGGGCGGTTTGACCTCCGGCTGGGTAGCATAATATATTCTTACCCTTTTCCCTTTGACGGGGGGAGGTGGATTGACAGTCATTGCATCTTCCAGGAGTTCGTTCAACAGGGCGGTTGGGATTCTCTTATGCTGTTCCTGCCAGATCTGCATAACCAGGGGCATTAATTTATCCAACCTCCATCCGCTCAGGGCGGAAACAAAGATATATGGCGCGTATGAAGCAAAAAATAATTTTCGTTTCACATCATTTTCTAAAGATTGACGGGCAAACTTGTCTTCTTTGACCAGGTCCCACTTGTTAAGAACCAGGATCAACCCTTTTCCGGCTTCATCAACGTAGCCGGCCAACCGTTGATCCTGCTCTGTAATTCCGCTTTCCGCATCAAGCAGCAGCAGGGCTACATCAGCCCGCTGCACCGCTTTCAAGGACCGGAGCACGCTATAGTACTCTACTGCCTCTTTTACCTTACTTTTCCGGCGAATACCTGCAGTATCAATTAACAAACAGGGCTGATTGTTATAATTCAGGTACGTGTCCACAGCCTCTCTAGTGGTGCCTGGAACTTTGCTTACTACAACGCGTTCTTTTCCCAGCAGGGTGTTAATCAAAGATGACTTGCCAACGTTAGGTCTGCCGATAACCGCCATTTTAACCAGGTCTTCGCGGTCCAACAAACCTTGCTCAAAATCAGAGAGCAGTTTTTCACAAATAATATCGAGCAGGTCTCCGATCCCCCGTCCATGTGATGCCGATATCGCCAGCGGTTCATCGAAACCAAGGGCAAAAAAACCGTAGCGATCATCTTCTTTTTCCAGGGTGTCGAGCTTATTGACAGCGGGAATTACTGTTTTGCCGCTGCGTCTCAGCATTTCCGCTATTTCCTGATCCAGGGCGGTCAAGCCTTCCCTGCCATCCAGTAAAAAAATAATGATTTGCGCTTCTTCCACGGCCAGGTTGACCTGTTTTTGTACCTGCGTAGTAATTTGATCAGCTTCGCCAAACGTGATGCCCCCGGTATCTATTACAACGAGGTTCCTTCCCCGCCAGTCAAATAAACCGTAGAGGCGATCCCTGGTTACACCGGGCATTTTTTCTTCAATTGCCGTCCTGGCTGAAATGAGCCGGTTAAACAAGGTGGATTTCCCTACATTGGGCCGCCCTACAATAGCAATGACATTTTCGTTCACCTGTCTGTTCTCCTTTTTGGATCAGTTAACTGCCGGCCCGCTATTTCCAGGATTTGATCTAGCAGCTCCCCGGGGCCGTTTACGGGCCGGACTGGAACTTGCAATCTATTTTCCAGGTCCGAAAGGCTCAGATCATCAAGAAAACAGCTGCTGTTTTCTTTAAGCAATATGCCTGGTACAAATACTACATCACCGACAGTTTTTCCTTCCAGGCTTGATAACAGATCATTTCCTGTGAGCAAACCGCTTACTGTCACCTGTTCGCCAAAAAACTGGTTTTCTATGAAGATTGCCTTAACGGACAGGTTTTCGATGCGGTTCAGGGTTTCCACCATTTCTGTAACCTGGGGCCTGGCTGCTAATCCGGAAACTACCGATACTGAAAGGCTTTGGGGCAGCTTTTTAATACCTGTATTCTGTACGGTTCTCAATTGTTCCATAAATTGCCTGGCCAGCCCAACTCCGTTTTCCAGCTGGGGATAATTTTCATATTCGTGTTCTTCGGGAAGATTTATGCCGGCCAGGTTATAGAATTCGTCGGCCAGGAACACAAACCGGCTGCCTCGTCGCGTTAAAAAAGTTTCTTGCATTTCTCTAATTTCTTTAACAAGCTTCTTTGCCTCAGCCTGATCATATCGTTTTAATACGGGGAGGCCGGAGCGGTGCTTCGTGAGGCCAACCGGGACAAGGGCAAGACTGAGGATACCTTCCCCCAGCTTATCTAAGTCCTGGATTGTTCGCTCCAGTTCTGGCCCGGTATTATAACCCGGACACAGTACAACCTGGGCGTGAACCTGGATTCCTGCGGAAACCAACTTTTTTAAATTATTCAGGCCTCTTTCAGCATCCCTGGAATTGAACATGATCCTTCGTAAATCAGGGTTTGTGCTATGAACGGAAACGTAAAGCGGGCTTAACTGGAGCCTTTTAACCCTTTCTATTTCTTCATCGCTCATCCGGTTTAAGGTTATGAAGTTTCCGTACAAAAACGAAAGGCGGTAATCATCATCTTTTATATACAGCGGACTGCGCATTCCTGGTGGGTTCTGTTCAATAAAACAAAATATGCACCTGTTCCGGCAGCGCTGCAAGCGGTCCATGGTTGGAGGATTGAAGCGCATGCCCAGCGGGACTGAGACCGGTTTATGAATGGTAATCCGGCGCACGATTCCTTGATCGGTTTTTAATAGAAGGCGCACGGTTGTATCGGACTCCATTATTTTGAAATCAATAATATCCTTGATTTCCTGGTTATCAAAGCGCAGCAGTTCCCACCCTGCTTTAATGCCGGCCTTATCCGCAGGTGAACCTTCAGTTATATAATCAATTAAATGGCCCTTGAGAAATGCCAACTTCTTCCCTCTCTCTATCTTTCACACTGTGTATATATAAAGTTTTTATTATGACTTTTAACCGGTCATAAAAGTTAAACTAAAAAGGACGAACGAAAAGTCCGCCCTTTTTCAATCGTATAGAGTGCATGAAATACTGTAGCCTCATAGTGGCTTAGCAAGCACTATTCTTTTTCCTCATCTTCTTGTTCTTCTTGATCATCTTCATCTTCCTCGACACCCTCAGAAGTATCTTCCTGTTCCAGGGTGTCTTCAGCAGCAGCTTCTTCTTCCTGTTCATTCTTTTCAACTTCGGCTTCTTCATCGGCAGCAGAGACGGCTGTATCATCTTCCTCAGCCACTTCTTCCGGTGCTTCATCTGCGCTATCTTCAGAAGCAGCAGGTTCTTCTTTGATTTCCACTGTAACATCATCTTCTTGCTTTTGTTGTTCTTCATTGTCTGCCGCCAATTGTTCTTTGTCAAAAAGGTTGCCAAAAACATCACCGAGAGTTACACTTCCGTCTTCCAGCTCTTCTTCTCCTCCCGTTTCCTGGGGCTGTACAGCTGCACCCCCTGCCTCTTTAACACTGAGGCTGATCCTTTTGGCATTGGGTTTGATTTCAAGAATCTTAACGTCTGCTTCTTCTCCTTCATTTAGTATTTCAGAAGGGTGGTTGACATGGTAATCGGCAAGCTGGGAAATATGGGCCAGGCCTTCAACGCCCGGTTTAATTTCTATGAATGCTCCAAAATTAACCAGGCGGGTTACCTTGCCAGTCACGATCTGCCCGCTTTCAAGCTCTTCAACTGCCCTGGTCCAGGGGTCTGGCTGGGTTTTCCTGATACTCAGGCTGATCCTTTCTTTTTCAGGTAAAACTTCAAGCACTTTCACTTCAACTTGTTCACCATTGCTCAATACCTCGCTGGGGTGGCCTACCCTTTCCCAGGCCAGTTCGGAAATATGTACTAAACCGTCAATATTACCTACATCCACGAAGGCTCCAAAGTTGGTCAGCCTTTTAACGGTGCCGGTAACAGTAGAACCAACTTCCAGGGAGTTCAAAGTTTCCTCTTTCTTTTTGGCTGCTTCTTCTTCGAGGATTTTCTTGCGGCTTAAAATGATTTTCCCTTTTTCACGGTTGTATTCCAGGATCTTAAACTGCATGGTTTGATCTTTAAATATGTTAAAATCAGGAATGTATTTGATATCAACCAGGGAACCGGGCATAAAACCTTCTACGCCCGAACCAAGATCCATAACCAGGCCGGCTGAAACCACCTGCTTGACTTTGCCTTCCATGGGGGAATCCTCATTATGGATCTGTTCCAGTTCTTTTAAACGCTTATCCCTGGCCAACCTTTTATGAGAGACGACAACTTTACCCTCCTGTTCATCTGTCTCCAGCACGGTTACCTCGATATCATCCTCCGGGGTAAAGATGTCCGCCAATTCTTTTCCTTCATCGAGATGAACCTCGTTTACAGGAAGAATTGCCTCGGTTTTAGCGCCGATATCGACGTAAACCTCTTCATCGGTGACCCGGGCTACTTTGCCCGTCACCTGCTCGCCCACCTGGGCGACTTTGACTTCTACATCAAAGTCAAACTGTTCCTCGTTGTTGACTTCCAAGTTCTCATTCTCCATACTCTCCACGACCTCCTTAATCGTCCACGGGGGAGTTGACGCTCCTGCAGTGACACCAATTATTTTGTATCGGCGCAAGAATGATTTTGGCAACTCCCTTGCATTATTAATCCGGCAGGATGGTTTTAACTGCCGGCAGCAATCATAAAGGGCCTTTGTATTGGCACTGGATTCACTGCCAACTACGACCAGTGCCTCGACCCTTTTAGCCAAATTTATTATTTCTCCCTGTCTGAGTCTTGTTTCCGGGCATAGTGTATCATAGACCTGCCCTTCAGGATTCTTTTCTTTGAAGGTTTGCTTTACCTGATCATATAAGTCCGGATCGCTTGTAGTCTGGGCAATCAAGCCTGCTGGCGTTTCGGTGACCAGATCTTTTAGTTCTTCCAGGGAAGATATTACTGTAGCATCTCCGCCAGCCCAGCCAAGCAACCCTTTAACTTCCGGATGCTCTGCATTGCCAAAAATAACTATGTTGAACCCCTGCTCGCGCAGTTGGGCGGCCTTTTTTTGAACCCGTTGAACTCGCGGGCAGGTCAAATCAATTATTGTAAGACCTTCGAGGTTGTAAAGCTTTTTTAGCATCTCAGGGGTAACACCATGGGTGCGGATTGCTAAAAATGAACCCACTGCATCTTCCGGTTTTTCAACGGAGGTAACTGCCCGCTGTTTTAAATAATCAACAACTTCTTCATTATGGACCAGGGGGCCAAAGGTAGAGCCGCTCCCGTAACGGGCAGCCTGGTCCAGGAGGTGATTGATAGCCCTGTTGACACCGGAACAAAAACCGGCTTTGTCCGCCAGAATAACCTGCAAATGATCACTCCAGGTACTCAAATTATAGATTTTCTCAAATTATTTATATTAATGCACAAGATATTATTCGACACTGTATCCGGGAAGCAAGTTTTTTATGTGCCCCATAATATGATGGCTCATCTTTCCCAACTGGGCTTTTTTATCCTCTTTTTGGTCATAGTTGAGGGGAGGTAATACAAAGGGCGGTCCTATATATACGTTAAGTGGCTTAAATGGTCGATAAGGTCCTTCTATAGCAATCGGTAGGACTGGAACACCACTGCGAACGGCTATTAATGCCGCACCGTTATAAGGTTTTTGTAGTTTCCCGCTTTTACTTCGTGAACCCTCCGGAAAAAGTCCCAACACCTGCCTGTCCTGGAGAAGTTGATAAGCCTTTCTAATTGCTGCGTAATCGGCATCTTTACGACTAAGTGGAAAAGCGCAAGCCTTATGCAGCAAGTATGAAAATATAAAGTTGCTAAAAAGCTCTCTTTTTGCCATGAAATGGATCCGGTAAGAGCCAGGAAATGCTGTCCCGATCACTACTGGATCCCACCAGCTTATATGATTTGAACAAATTATAAATGGTTTGCGCCCTGGTATGTTTTCTTTACCGTGTACTCTTACCCGGTATAGCATTTTAACGATGATCAAAAAAAACAAACGAATAATCGTATAAAGCACAATTTTCACCTGGCTTTTTTCAGGACACTTTACTTTTTACTATGTCAACAACCTTATTTACAACCGCTTCAAATGCCATATCGGTGGTATCTATTACAATAGCATCGTCTACCCTGGTCAGTGGAGAATCTTCCCTCCCGGAGTCAATGATATCCCTGTTTTTTATTTCTTCTATTACTTCATCCTCGGTCATGTCAATTCCCTTGTCTAACTGTTCTTTCCGGCGCCGCTGCGCTCT
>CAYWIY010000042.1:0-15784 GCA_964458455.1 uncultured Syntrophomonadaceae bacterium
CAGCTGACAAGGAGGTAGCATGAAATATGAAAATACCTGATTACATGGGCTCAATGGCTTTTGGGCTAAAAATGGGGGTTATCCTCCCGGGAATGGATATTGTTGATGAAGTTCTCGAACCGCTCTCTTACTGCAGTCGGGATGGCCTGCTTGGTGACAATGATGTGATCTGTATCACTGAATCTATAGTAGCCAGGGCTCAAAACAATTATATCACGGTTGATGATATTGCCCGGGAAATAAAAGAGAAGCTGGATCTATCTGAAGACAGCAGGCTTGCGGTGGTATATCCTATAGCCAGCCGTAACCGCTTTTCCTTGATCCTGAAAGGGCTGGCTCGCGCTGTTCCCAGGGGAGAAATAATCGTTCAGCTTTCTTATCCTGCCGACGAGGTGGGCAACCAGGTTATAGAGCCTGAATTTGCCCGTCAGCTGGGAAAAGAGGTGATTACTTTTGAAGATCTGGGCGGGCGCAATTTTAAGCACCCGGTCACCGGGGTCGATTATATAAATCTCTACCGGGAAATCATAGCAGAAGAAGGGGCAAAACCGGCCATTATCCTTTCCAATAGTCCCCTTACGGCTCTTGAATACAACCCTGACGGGGTCATAGCTGCCGACATACATACCAGGGAGTCTACCTGGAAAGCTATTTCTGAACGATTTGAAAACTGCATTACCCTGGAACATCTTTGCACCAAAGGAACAGCTTACTCGGAATGGGGGCTGCTTGGCAGTAACATGTCTTCAGGGGAGCGTCTGAAACTGGCGCCCCGGGAAGGCAAGCAGCTGGTCAAAAAAATTCAGGCCAGGGTAAAAGAAGAATTTGGGTGTGATGTCCAGGTTATGATTTACGGAGACGGGGCTTACCTTGATCCGACCAGCGGCATATATGAGCTGGCCGACCCCAGGGCCGCTTTTGCCGCTACCGATGGTCTTGATGTTTTACGGGAAGGGGTTAAATATAAATACCTTGCTGACCAGTGCTACCATGAAGGACAAAAGAGCGCTGAAGAAATCGAAGCCATTTTATCTGATTGCAACAGCAGTAAGACAGCACAGGACTCCATGGAAAGGGAGGGAACTACCCCCCGGCGTATGGAGGATGTCCTGGCAAGCCTGGCCGATCTGGTTAGCGGTTCAGCCGATGCCGGTACCCCGGTGGTTATTATCAAGAGTTTTCTCGCCTAGTTTTAAATACAAAATATGGCCCCGCTATCAAGATGAAAGCCCCCCACAGGGCCGGGAAGTAATCCCCGAGCCGGGTATAGATGGTTTCCCTGCGGGCCATATCTAAGGGTATTGTGAATATGCCCGGCTCACTTTTACCGGACCTGAACAATTCCCTGCCCTGGTAATCGAAAGAAATGGTAATACCGCTGTTTGCCACCTGGGTTACCCCGGTCCCGGTTTCTGCGGCCCTGATCGCAGCTGCCTGGGCATGCTGTTCCAACCCGATGGACTCACCGAACCAGGCGTCGTTGGTAACAACAAACTGATGCAGGGCTCCTTTTTCAGTAAAAAGCCGCATATGATCCCCGAAATATGATTCAAAGCACACCACCCCGGCAACCGGAAGGCCGTTTATTTCAAAAACGGTTACCTTTTCCCCTGGAGTGTAGCTGCCTAATAGCAGGTCAAGCTGCAAGATCCTGTTTAAAAGCTGCTCTGCAGGAAAAAATTCTACAAACGGTACCAGCCGGTGTTTGTTATAGACGGGTATTTCTTCCTGCCCTCCGGTATAAAGGGTAATTGAATTATAAAGACCTTCTGGCTTTTGAATCCGGGCCCCGTATAGCAAATCAATACCGTATTCTTCTCCCAACCCTGCTATTTCATTTGGGTGAGACCTTCCCGCCCGGAAATCCAGCCGGGCTACCGTTTCAGGCCAGACTACCAGCTCGGTTCCCGGTTCCTCTTCCATGGCCATCCGGGTCATGTCCACGTAGTGCTCCAGGATGTTTTCCCTACCAGTATTTATAACCCTTTCCTGGTGGACATTGCCCTGGATCAGGGCAGTATGCACGGGCTCCTCTTCTTTTTCCACTTCTTGAAAAACCGGCAGTGCAAGGCCGAAGGCCAGGATGATTAGAAAAGCTGAGCCAGCGGCAAGTAAGTTTTTCCCCCGCAGTAATTTCAATAATATCAGAACTATGATGGCCTGGAAAAAAACAATCAAGAAAGGCAGGCCCCAGTAGCCGTATACAGAAACGATATTCAGCAAGAAGGGATAATCCCACTGGGTGTAGCCCAGGTAACCGACATTGTAGGCCATAAAAGTAAGGGACCGGAGGTATTCAACGATTAGCCACAGGGAAGGCAGGGCCAGCGCTGTAAACCAGGCCCGGCCTGGGCGGGCTGCCAGGTTGGCGGCAAGGCCAAAAGCCCCGTAAAATAAGCTGATATAAAGGACCAAAGCGATCATAGCCGCTGTAGCCAGCATGTCTGACAGGTAGGGGTAAAGAACATAAGCCAGGTAACAGTTAACATAAAGAGTAAAGGGTAAGCTGAAAATAAACCCGGCCTTAAATGCTTTTACTGGTGTTATTTTCACACAAGCCCAGAGCAGCGGTAAAAGGGCAAACCAGGTTATGTAACCCTGCTCAAAAGGAGGGAAAGCAAAGATAATCAAGATTCCTGAAAGCAGGGGCGCTAAAAGGTGGAAACGGGGGTTCGCCTCAAATTGTTGAATTAACGGTGCCTGGTTCATAAAACACGCCTCTTTCTGGCAATAATTATTCTGGGAACTGAAGAAGAGTTCGCCTGGATGAGAAGTATGCTTATTAATATTTTACCATAGTGTTTAAGGCAGCTAAAATGATCATAGTTATAAAATATGATGGTTAGACAAATATGATGGTTAGACCTTGATTTTAAGGGCGGAGGATGGTATAAATTAGATAATAATACTTAAACCGGTTAACATTTGCTGCTTTTAAATAAATTATATAGGGAGGGGCATGCCATAAAAAGGGACAACCTGCTTGAATACATTAAGGAACTGGACTACATATTTAGCCGGCTCGTTTACAGGGTGAGGGTCCTTCACAACAAATACACTGCCGATGAGATTACTGACACTCAGTTTATTGTTCTTCGGGCCCTGAGAAAGGGTCCCTGCAACACTTCGTTTTTGGCCCATATGCTCGGGGTCACTTTAAGTGCAGTTACTGCCCTGGTTAACCGTCTCCACAAGTTGGGGCTGGTGACCAGGGAAAGACAGGAAAAAGATCGGCGCCAGGTCTGGATTTCCATTACACCAAAAGGCCTCCAGGCTTTAAACGATGTTGAGGAAAGGCGCAATTTGCTGCTGGCTGTATATCTATCCCACGTTCCGGAAGGCAAACGGCAACAGCTTCTAGAACTTATGCGGGAAGCCCGGGATCTTTTTGAGCGAGAGGATATCCTGCAGGGAGACATCCTTAACGAAGAAAAAGATCACAATCTTTAAGCATCCTTTTGGAGCAGGCCCGGCCCCGGGCCCGCCCAAAAAAGAGGCCCTTTATTTTACCCTTCTACTTTTGCTAATTTTCATCAGTGAAGAGCGGTTGCTCTTGACCATCTTGCCCGTTTAATGCCCTTCTTTTTAACCGTCCCCTGACTATTAACCAAATAATTAATCCAATAATGATGATGATAAACAAGGCCGGGATTAAGGCTGTGAATAGAACTATCAAGCTCGAAAAAGCGTTTAAGAAAAAGTTGATACTGCCTACAAATGCTTCAGAGATTCGATTTCCAAGGTTGTGGAAAGCATGAGGTGATACTGCCCCGGTAGGAACGGCTTCTTCCCTCAAGGAAATGTTGATCGTGGCATAAGTCACCTGGTCCTTCAGGCGGGTGAGCCTGGCGCTCATTGATTCAATTTCGCCCCGGACCCGGTTTAATTCCCTTTCCACTTCGAGCACATCTTCTACCGTGTCGGCCATCTCAAGGATTTCTGTTAACCTTTCTTCCTGGGCTTTTTGATTGTTGAGGCGGGATTCCAGATCGATATACTGCATGGTGATATCTTCAAGTTCAGTCTGGATGTTAGTTACTTTGCCCAGGGCCTCCAACTGTTCCAGGACGGTTTCGAACTTGCCTTCGGGGACGCGCAAAGTCGCTCTCGCGCCGTACTGACCTTCCCTGATCTCGTAAATATATAAGCTGGCGACCAGGCCCTCTGCATCCCGGATTATTTTTTGCACTTCCTGGAGTTTCTCCCTGGTGTCGGAGACGGACAGGTCAATAGATCCTTTGCGGATGACGTGCCTGATAGAAGGCTCATCTACTCCTGGTGCGGATGAGTCATAATCGGCAGCATCTGGTTCGCCCCTGGCCATGTCCCATTCTTCGTCAGGAAAATGTTCTTCCATCGGCGTTTCCGGCGCAGTATCGATATATTCCTGTTGTGCCCCCCTGTAAGCGTATTCAAGCGGCGAAGCGCAGGAAGCCAGAATAAATACGGTTAACCCGGCCAGCATAAAAACTGCGGTGTTGGGCCATAGCTTTTTTTTGATTTTTTTTAAGGGCATAGTTGTCACTCTCCTTTTGATAAATAGACTGCCGGGCTTAATAAATGGTTCCCAGTTCCTTGCTTCCTATATAGCCCTGTGGCCCAGCCCGATACCGACATCGTTACGGTGAAGCAGCCCGATACCGAAAAATATAGACACGGCAATATGGGTGCCGCCCCTGGCTATGCCTACTTTTCCTCCCACATTAAGGCCCAGGGCTTTGGGCATAATTTGGGAGAGCGCTTCCCGGGTAGCCCCGGCGACTGCGCCGTCTGAGTGGCTGGAATCATCGATAATCCCTTCCCGCTTGGAAGCCACAACCGCCCTTTCCACTACTTTTTGCAGGGAGCTTAAAAATTCTCCCCCGTAGTCAACGGCCAGTGCTTGAATCCCTTCTTCCTTGTAATTTTGTTTAAGCTTCATTTCTTCCTCACGCGAGGTGGTCATTGCTATGCAAATTGCTGCTTTAGCTACCTCCCGGCTTTCCATGGTTATCGCCCCTTTAAAACTAGTAAAAAATGTCTATTTAATTATCCACTTTACCACCTTAAAGGGCAAGCAAAAAAATCATAATATCAGGGTTTAAATTAATAGAGCGCTCTGCTCTTATGGTATAATTAAAGTGGAGGTATGAAGAGATGAAAGAAAACTATTGCAGCGCGTGCGGACAGGAATTTAAGACGAATGAATTAAGCGTGCGCTGCCGTTTATGTATGAGCAACTATCATGCCCGGTGCTGGGAAAAAACGAGCGGGTGTACCACCTGGGGCTGTACAGGCAAACCGGAGCTGGGCAGTGACCAGGACGAAGTTAGCTATAAACGCTGCCCATTTTGCGGGGAAAAAATTATTAGTTTTGCCGTTAAATGCCGCTACTGCCGTTCATCGCTTCTTGCGCCTGAAAAAAGTAAAGAAGAAGAAAACAGCAGGGAAGCCCGGCAGGTTGACTCTGAATTTAGAAAAGATCCAATTTTAACCAGCCTCTTGAACCTGATTTTCCCGGGGGCAGGGTACATGTACCTGGGGTATTTTAGTAAAGGTTTCATGTGGTTCTTAATCGCAGTAGGGGCCTGGTTTTTTGCCCGCGGCCTGGGGTTAATCGCTGTTTACCTGTGGGTTATGTATGATTCAGCCCGTCAGGCAAGGGCGATGAACCTTGGCAAATATGAACCATCCCGGAAAACTATGGAACGTCCTTGACCTGGGCGATTTTTATACCGGGTTGTGATATCAACCGGGCCTGTTAAACAATACAATGCGGTTGCTGTTCGTGCCGGATCGGTTATTATTTATACCCCAAATATTTGATGTTTTGGTGAAGTTTTGCCGGTTGACCATTATCCCGGCACATGCAAAACCACACTGCAATCCCAGGGGAACTACAGTTTCTTCCAGGTTAATACTGCCGCCTCTTACTTCACCTACTTCGAAAGCCACCCATCCTCCCGGCCTGGTTATGCGGAATAATTCTTCAAACACACTTTTCATTACAGCCGCCCATTCATTTAGGGAAGCAGACATGGTTATTTTTTTTTCAATGCTGTTCATTTCTATGCAGTTAAACCAGCAGCGCAGCCAGTTGTCTGAAGAATACTGGACCACATTGAGAAAAGGTGGAGAAGTAACAATTAAGGCTATGCTCTGATCAGCTATTTCCCGGGTCTCAGAAGCATCTTTTTCCAGGAACAGGGCACTTTTGGAAGCTTCTTTGAGGCGTTCGATTTGCCCTTGATCCATGTTGCGCATTAGCTGCTTGCTTTTCCGGGCGATCAGTTCCCTGGTATTGCGGTATTCTGGATGCTGGTTCCGTTTTAGATTGATTTTCTTTTGACGTTCCGCCGATACAGCCTGGTTGGGTGGCATGGTATAGACTGAAAAGAAACCCTTTGAATGCCCGCTCAGGCGGTTGGTTGCCACCATCCTGATCCAGCGGTCAATATGATCTTCTGTTCCACTGTCCCTTTTAGCCCGCAGGTAATCTCGCAGGGAAAGAATTTCTGCCTCGGTTTGGGGATGATAGAACATAGATAAGTCCAGTTCATGCTGGTTATTTTTACTGTAGGAAATATTGTGCAGGCGTTCCACGATGTTCTGCAGCGGAGGTGGGTTTAACCGGGGTTCAATTAATATTTTGCTCAAGGGATTGATATCATTGGCTGCTGCTTTACGCCCAAGGAGAGCGGCTTCCAGGATCGTGGTGCCTCTTCCGGCAAAAGGGTCGTAAACGAGGTCGCCCGGCTGGGTTAAAAGCTCAATAAAAAACCGGGGCAGTTGTGGTTTGAAGCAGGCCCGGTAAGATATTTCATGGATCGAAGCAGTTTGCCTCTGCCGGGAAGTCCAGTATTCGTTAATAAAAACCGGAACGACAGTTTCACCCAGGTCCAGCTTTTGCGTTATGGTAGTGCGCAGGTGATTATTCAAGATGTCCTGCTGGATTTCATCACTGAACAGAAATTTTTCAAGGTATGCGGTTAATGAATTAATTGTAAGCAAAGGAGTTCACCTTGAGCGGACTGGCTAGGATACCGGCTCACTGTTTTTACAGTTTTCGCAAAGCCCGTAAAAATATATCTGGTGTTCTTTTACCAGGTGCTTAGAAACTGAGTTTGCTTTTTCGTTTAGTTCTTCCATCATGGCAATTGGTATGTCAGACACTGTATCACATTGCTGGCAGAAAAAGTGATAATGGGGTTCTGTGTTACCGTCAAAACGATCAAAAGTGCTGCCTGATTCTATTTTGGTAATCAATCCCTGATCAATCAGGATGTTTACATTGCGATATACTGTTCCCATGCTCAGGTTTTTAAAGTGCTTTTTTAACTCGTCATAAATCCAACTGGCCGTGGGATGTGTATCAGTATTTTTCAAGATATCCAGGATCTGGTCCCTTTGCCTGCTGCGTTTTAATTTACGCTCTTTCATGATGTTATTAATCAACCCTTCATCAAATTTTTTCCTAAAGCTAATCATATATGTTAACCCATCAAAGATCAAGCGATTTATTTGAAAATAACAGCCATTTAAAGTTAGTTTTAAATAAAGAATTCGGCCAGTTTTTAAAACCAGGCTGTAAATAGAATCCCGAGCACAGTTCCGCAAAATATGCCAAGGATTGAAAGGTGGGCTCCCGCACTTTCGTAGGCATCGGGGATCAGCTCGTCACAAACAATGTACAGCATGGCCCCGGCGGCAAAGCCGAGCGATAACCCCAGGATTAAGGGTGATATACTGCTGATGGCCGCCCCGATAAAGGCGCCTATTCCCATTGGGGCCCCGGCCAGGGCTGTTACCCAAATTACTCTCTGGTAACTGTATCCGCCGGATCTCAAGGGGGCTGCGACGGCCATGCCTTCGGGAATATTATGCAGCCCTATTAATATGGCCAGGGTGGTTCCCAGTTCAGTGGAGCCGATGAACCCGGTACCGATGGCCAGGCCTTCAGGAAAATTGTGAAGACCAATGCCCAGGGCCAGCAGGGTACCTTTTTTCAGGTAACCTTTTTGATGGCTTTTTTCCGGGGTAACTGCATGATGGTGGGGAAGGAACTGGTCCAGCAGGTAGAAAAAGGCCATGCCCAGGGTTAAACCTGCAATGGCGGTTATATGGCTGCTAAATTCAATTGATTCTTCAATTAGCTCCAGGAAAACTATGGCCAGCATGATTCCGGCGGCAAAGGCCAGGATGGTCCCGGTAAAACGGGGGGAAGGTTTTTTCATGAAAATGGCTATAAACCCACCGGTGCCGGTGCCGATTACACCGGCCAGCATGCCCAGCGCTCCAATTTCGATCCAGCTCATAAACTGCCTCACTTTCCATGGTTAATGGTTTATATAATCGACAATATCAAGGCGGCATTTCAGGGCCTGTGCTTGTATTAATCCTGCCGGGTAGCGGACTACCCGGCAAAGTAGAGGTTGCCAGATGTAAGACATGAAAAGCAAGCTGTAGAAATCGAGCTACACAGATTCCTACAGCTTGTGCTGGTGCTAAATAATAATTTAGGCCCCGGAAATGTTGTTAAAGGTTTTAACTGACATCTACCTTCTGGGAGCTGTCCCAGAGGCCGTGGATATTGCAGTAGCTGAGTGCTACCAGCTCACCCGGTTTTTCCAGGGTTATCGTGGCGGTAACTTTAGGCTCGCACTTGGCGCTGCCTTCATTTGCTCCTTGCACTGATTCCCCGTGCGCTTCGAACTGGAAAGTTCCAAGATGGACGATAAACTTTTCTTCCTCGGGTTTGAAGTATAACTGGATATTGCGGATGTGGTGCTCGGTTGTATGGGGATGGGGAATTTCTTTACCCACACTTAATTCAACTTCAAAAGGCTCACCCTTTTTGGCGGAACCTTTAACCTCGATAACAGGAACGTGTTTTTCCGCTTTCCAATCTGCAGACTGGATATGGCCGGCTATGGAACTCATTTAAACTCCTCCTTTTGGTTAATTATATGTTTTATATTACTTTACTATACTAACATAATAGCAAACCTAGACATTATAAGCAAGAATTATTCTGTTAAATCATAACGATTCCTGTCTTTACCATATGTTATAATAACAACCGGGCAGTAAATAAAACCGGCAGGTGATGCAGTCATGTACACGGCAAAAGTCATGGATCATTTTCAAAACCCGAGGAATGTGGGAATTATACCCGATGCGGATGGTATGGGGACAGTTGGCGATCCCGATTGCGGAGACTTTGTCCGCATTTACATCCGGGTCAGGGCTGACCGCATAAAGGATATTAGCTTTGAAATATGCGGTTGTCCGGCTTCTATAGCTACCTCCAGCGCGCTTACCGAGATGGCATACGGCAGATCGCTCCGCGATGCTGTTGCCATTACCGAGGATGATGTGCTCAAAGCCCTGTCCGGCCTGCCGGAATCCAAGGAGCACTGTTCAAATATCGGGGTTGCCGCCCTGCGGCAAGCCATTGTTGATTACCTGCAAAAGCATAAAAAGAAAAAAGAAACAGCAAAACGGCAGAAAGAGCGGTATTTTTGAGGAGGTGAGATCATGGCAGTAATATGCGCCAGATGTCAGGGGGAAATACCTGATGAAGATGTTTATTACCACCAAGATCAGCAGGTTTGCGAGGATTGTTATATGGAAGTGCTCCAGCGGCCGAAAACCTGCGATGTGACAGCTGTCCAGATGGCCAAAAAACACCGCCAGGCTACCGGCCAAACCGGTACAGAAGGCCTGCTTGATATTCAAAAGAAAATATACGATTACATCAAGGAGAACGAAAAGGCTACCCGGCAGCAGGTTATGGAGGCTCTTGATATATCAGAACTCGAATTGGATAAGCAGATTGCCGTGTTAAGGCACTGTGAGCTGGTAAAAGGCCGTAAGGAAGGCAGCCAGGTTTACCTGGTGCCTTTTGACTACTGATTTTTCCCGGATATTATTCTTCCGCTGATCCGGGCTAAAGGCAGTGCTGCAATAAAGGTCAGGATCCCCACTGTAAGAAAAGCGCTGCCCAGGCCCGGCCCCTGGGCGGCCAGCCCAAAAGCCAGGGCCCCCATAGCAAACATAATGTCAATTGAATTCTCCTGCAGGCTCATCGTGGTAGCCCTCAGTTCAGGTTTGCTTAAATCGATCAACCAGGCGGCAAAAACCAGGGAACTGCCCTGGATCCCCAGGCCTAATATTATGGCGCAAACAATAATCAGGATCGGGGACAGGTAGATCAAGGAAAAAGCCATGGCCCCGGTGCCGAGGATCATTAAAAGTGGCCAGGCCAGCTTCTGGCGGGTTAAAACATCAGATAAGGCCCCTGCTCCCAGGCAACCGGCAACACCGGCGATACCCATTACAATGAAAAAGTATGGAGCCTGCGAATTTGGTGATGCCGCTTCAATGTGAACCGCCGCAAAAGAGACCACGGCGCTGTAGGTAAAACTGTACAGGACAATGCCTCCGATGATCGGATAGATTTGTTTTTCAGTAAGAACTTTCCTGATCTGGTGTAGTGAACCGGCGACCTGTCCGGCCCGGTGCGATACATCAGGTGTTTTTACTGCATAGAGCAAGAAAAAGGAAATTGCACAGGTTATGGCGCTCAAAGCAAACCAGCTCTCATAGTTAAATTCACCGATCACAAACAGGGCTGCAGAAGGGCCGGCCAGCAGGCCCAGGTTGATAAATATTCGCGATGCACCCAGGTAGGTGCCGATCTTATCGGGTGGAGCCATATCGGCAGCCAGCGTGGATATGCCCGGCAAATAAACCGAAAGGCCAATTGATTGATAGATCCTGGCTGTAAGTAGCATGGGATAAGTGGGGCTGAGCATTAAAAGCAGGGGCGTGGTGGCAAAAGCAAATACACCTAAAAGCATCATTGGTTTGGGGCCTTGCCGATCCATCACCGGGCCAAAGAAAAAACGCAGTGCTACTGCCATTACAGAAAATACAGTATTTTGCAGGCCGGCAAGGAAAGGACTGCTGCCGATGGCCAGGCTGTAGCTGGGGAAAATGGAAATGGAGGCAAAGAGGTTCACTACGAAAAAGAAGACTGATCCAAAAAAAAGGACCCAGTTTGCTGGACCGCTATTAAAATGTTCACTTTGCTGGAGTAAGTTACCTCTTATCTGCATATCCTTATTTAACCTGTCTGTAAATAATCAGATTGTGGTAAATGCTCAGCCTGCTGCCCTTGTTGAATAATAAATGTTTTCAGCGGCTTGGCGGGCTATGCCTGGGTAGTTTAAAGTTGTGGTGTTATTACAGCCATGCCGGATCAGGGCTTGATCTGATCGGTTAGTTCTTTGGCTGTAATAGCCGCAACATCCGCCGCTACATAGTGGCCGGCTGCGGCATCAAAAAGCATTGTGGCCCAGGCCTGGCCTGAACCGGCAGGCAGGCGGTAACAAAGGCACATTGGCAGGCGGGGCAAAACCCTCCATTCAACGGCCAGGTCGCCGGGGCCGCCCAATTCCCAACCTCCAGTAGCAAGGCATTTTTCGCGCAAGCCTTCCAGGTTATCTCCCCAGGCTTCTGCCAGTTCGTCCCCGCAGTAGCCCTGAAAAGCCTGCTGGTAAAAAAGACCACCGATTTCACTTAAATTGACCCAGCGGCGGGTCAGGGGACTGCCGTCAGCCCGGTCAAGATAATGCAGCCAGAGCGCCTCTTTGTTAAGGTTGGCCGAATTGCCTTTGCTGTCGGTCACAGTTAAATCCGGCCAGGCAATGGTATAGGTTTCAAGAAGGTGGTTGCCGCTTAAAGCCGGTTTGCCATCTTCTTTTTTTATGAGGCTTAAAGCGGCCAGCCCTGCTATTTCCTGGGGATCGCGTTTTTTCAACCGTTCCCGGTACTGCTCGCACCTCTCCTGCAGCGCTTTCTGCCTCTTTTGTTCGTTGGCATTGTGATCGAGCAGGGGGGAATGATCGTCCCGGTTGCCCTGGTTCATTTAAACACCGCCATTCTTAATCGCACTGCGCTCATTATAGCGATAATTGCTGTGATCAGTCAATGCTTGCCTTTTAAAGGACAGTGGCTTTGTTTTACGGCTTTATTTTAAGCTATATAACTGAGCAAGGTTAAAAAAAATACAGGAAAACCGCTTTTGATATAGAATTAATTAGTACAAGGTGATTAAAGCCATGGATTATCGAATGTTTATCCATAGATCATCACTTTGGAAAGGAGTGTGTTATCCATGATTAGGAGTGATATCAGGGCTTATATCAATCTTGGAGCCCTGGTTGTGGTTTTGGTGGTCAACATCCTCTCCAACGCTTTGCCGATCAACAACATGACCCAGCAGGAGTTGTCTGCTGCAAATCCAATTTTGTTAACCCCGGCGCCATATGTGTTTTCCATCTGGGGGCTTATTTACCTGGCCCTGATTGCTTTTGCGGTTTACCAGGCTTTGCCGCGCTACCGGGAAAACCCGTCGGTTAAAGCGGTGGGGATTTTGTTTGCCGTGAGCTGTGTTTTTAATGTGCTCTGGATTTTCCTCTGGCATTACCAGCATGTAGGCTGGTCTTTCATAGTAATGCTCCTGTTCCTGGCCACCCTGGTGATCATATACCTGCGCCTGGGTGCAGTTACGGCGGAGCGGAGCATATATGACCGCATCCTGGTCAAATTCCCATTCAGCCTTTACCTGGGCTGGATCTCGGCGGCTACCCTTGTTAACTTTAACGTGTGGCTATATAACATCGGTTGGCTTGGAACCGGAGCAGGCGGTGCCTTTTTTACCATCCTGATGGTTATCATTGCCGCTTTGCTGGCCCTGGCCGTGTTCTACCTGCGCCAGGACTATATCTATTCAGCCGTGTTTGTGTGGGCTTTGATCGGGATCGGGGTGCGCCACGGTTCCGACATCATTATCCTGACCATCGTGGCCTGGCTGGCCGCAGCAGCCGTCCTGTTCTTCCTGGGGTGGATTACCGCCCGCCAGGGCGGCTTGCCCATCGGGCAAAAATAAATCCACCCGGCAAGTGCTGCCGCTGAGTATGAATAATAATTATTTAAGCTGCAACCATTCTTTGACGGGTTGCAGCTTTTATATGGCTGGCTATAGTTACCGCGTTTTGACACAAAGACAGATCCCCGGTTCCAGTTTAAATGATCATTACTCCCAGGACCAGGATAATCAGAAGCAGGAGCCAGACTACGATCAAGTCAAAATTATAGTTCATGGGGTTAATCATCTGGTAAAAGGGATCGCCCTTGGTGTCGTAATCGGCCTTGATAAAGGCAAAGAAAGCTTTACGGTAAAGCCTGCGCATTATGCCTACGTAAAAGTTGGATACTCTAGTCCCCAAACTAAATATAGAATCCTGGATGTCGTTTCCGAAAGTTTGCAAGCCCTGGGCCAGGTTTTGCATAGTAACCTGGTCAAAGCGCCCTGCCTGCCGGGCAAAGGCAAGCACGGGGCGGTAACCCCTGACAACCACCCTGTCAGCGGCCAGCTCGGCCAGCAGGGCAGCGTCGGTATAGAGGATGTAGAGGTTCTTCAGCGCCGGCTCCCAGATACGGGGAGTGGTTTTCTGTTCAAGGCGCCCCACAAAAAGGCAAAAAGCCTCCAAAGGGCGCGGGCTCCACTCATAGGCCCAGTTGGTATGAAACTCGATAAACCGGCCTGTTGAAGTAAGCGCCCTGCCAAACCCGAAAACAAGAGGCCTGAAAAGCAGGGATTCAATGCTTAACCAGCCGGGCAGCTTAGCTTTAAACAGTCCAGTTTTACTCATAAACAGGAACAGGGCAGCTCCCATCCCGAGGGCCAGGGCGATATTTTGCAGGTCATATGCCGTCCAGAAATTGAGTTTTTCCAGGTAGGCGATTTTTTCCGGGTCGTAGGTAAATCCCCTGCTCAGGGGCAGAATAAGGTTGTTATTAACCAGGCCGGGAAAGAGCCCGGTAAAAAGGATGGCCAGGGCGAAAGTGCCAAAAACGAGTCTTTCGCTGAGCGGTTCCCGGCCGGGACCGGGCAGGTCGGCCGGGCGGGCTCCAAAGAATACCCCGCTGGTAAGTTTGATCATGTAGCATACGGTAAAGGCGCTGGTTACAACAAATATATTTTCAGCATAAAGCAGGGAGATGTCCCCGCTGTAAGCGTAGGCATCTTCGATGGCGTGATGAAGCAGGGTTTTGCTGGCGTAACCGTTTAATCCCGGGACCCCGGCAATACCGCAGGCGGCGACGACGAAGGCGGCAGCTGTTAGCGGGAATTCCCTGAACAGGCCGCCCAGTTTGCCCAGCTCTAACCGGTGGGTCCGGGCATAGACCGCCCCGACCATCATAAACATGCCCGCCTTGAAAAAGGCGTGGTTGAAAATATGCATCATGGTGCCGCTAAAACCCATTGGCCCCTCTAAGCCCATGTAGGCGGCACACCCCACGCCCATAAGGATATAACCCATCTGGCTGACACTGCTGTAGGCCAGGATTCGCTTGGTATTGGTTTGAAAAAGGGCAATGAAAGCGGCCATGAACATGGTTGCGATCCCGATCCAGATAATGATGAACCCCAGGCCGGTGGTTGTCTCCCAGGCGGGATTATCCCCGGTGGGGGTAAAGATCATGCCTGCGACCCTGAAGATCCCGTAAGCGCCTGTTTTGATCATGATCCCGGAAAGCAGGCCGCTGGCCGGGGCCGGGGCTACCGGGTGGGCTTGCGGCAGCCAGATGTGCAAAGGCGCCATACCGGCCTTGATCCCGAAGCCGGTGATCAGCAGGGCTGCCGGCAGGTACGGTGTGATTTCCATTAAGTCGATCATTTCCAGCAGGGGCCTGATGGCAACGGTGCCTAGTTCAGATTTGAGCAGGAATATCCCTGCCAGCAGGCTGAGCCCTCCTCCGATACCCAGGTAGAGGTAATTGCGCCCGGCGGCCATTGCTTCATCAGTTTCACTGTGAATGACCAGCAGGTAGGATGCTACCGACATTAGTTCGAAAAACAGAAATAGGCTGTATAAATCACCGGTCAAAAAGACCCCCAGGCAGCCGCCCTGGGTCAGGAGCAGGAAGAAATAGTAGCGGTTGCGGGCCTCTTCATGGTCCATGTAGGTGATTGAAAACACGGTGGCCAAAAACCAGATAAAGCTGCTCAAAAGGGTGAAAAAGGCCCCCATCGGGTCAGCATAAAGGTGCAGGCCCAGGTCCAGGAAGCCGGGCAGGGGGAAGTAGACGTCGCCCTGGTAGGACAGCAAGAACAGGGCCGTGCTCAGGATAGTGACAGCTGCGGTTGTTAAAGCGGCAAAAATATTGCGCAGGCTTTCATTTTTCAAGCCCAGCCAGGCCGCTAAAGGGGCAGATAAGATCGGCAGCAGGATGATAGCCAGGGGCAATATGCTGTACCGGGCTGCTTCGATATAATCCATTTTAACCGCTCACCATCCTTTCTAAAAATACAGGGCGATGCCTTTTTCGATCAACTCTAAGGGCAGGTTAACCGGTGTAAGCCCGAACACGAAACAACCCAGGGCCAGGATAATAACCGGGATCAGCAAAGCGGCCGGGGCCTCGGAGAGTAAAGGCAAACTGCCCCTGTTTTTTTCACCTGTTCCTGCATCCTCTGCCGGGTGAGTGCCGCCTGGCCCTGTTTCCGGATGGTCTGTTCCGCTACCTGCTCCCGTTCCCATGAAGGCCCTGGTGACAATGGGCAGGTAGTAGGCGGCGTTGAGCATGCTGCTGGCAAGCAAGATCAATACTATTACCAGGGAGTCAGCTTCAAGGGCCCCCAGCCCGAGGTGCCACTTGCTGATGAATATATTAAAGGGCGGCATGCCCACGGCAGTGACGGTGGCCGTGGCAAAACAGAACATGGTAACCG
>CAYWIY010000043.1:0-10946 GCA_964458455.1 uncultured Syntrophomonadaceae bacterium
ATAAAAAGTTACGGCACTCCACAGCTGCTTCATCTGGTATTATATTATCGCTGGCCTTTTCTACCTGGCCTTTGGAAAAATCCCTGATCTGCCAGGGCTGGTATCTCGGTCTTTCTGCCATGTAAAGCGCTCTCCTTATTGTGAGGGGTCTTCGTAATCTAACCCCACCAGACTGCCGTAAAATGTGTTGCCACCATCAATAGTAAAGAAAGTATATATCCCGATATTGCCATCATCAGGCGCATCAGGCACTTCCCCTTCAGGCCACTTAACAATTTCAGGCCAGTCCAACTCATACGCCGTGGAGGGCTGCTGCACAATTAAGGTAAAACTGGTGGCCTTACCGCTTTCAGCAGCATTGATAAAGCTGTACACCACGCCCCCGGTTACCTTGTGGTGAAACACGTTGCCTTCGCTTAAATCAACATCAACCTCACCAGATACACTTTCCTTTGTCACCACGGTTTCGCTGTAAGCCTGCAGATTGGACTTTTTAAGCTGGTTGTTCTTTAAAGTTCCACCATCTTTAATAATTTCTATATCATCTTCAGCTTCTTCTAAGTCTTCCTGGTTTGCTTTTTCTGCAGTTTTTACATCAACTTTATCCAAAACTTCATCCAACTCATCCCACAGCATATTGACGTAATCTTTGGTAATCCGGTTGCTGACCGTATCTCCACCATCATGGCTCACAGCATCAGTATCCCCGTAACCCCTGCCATCAACTTCAAGTTCACCTTCTTCAGTAGCCACACTCAGTGAATTGCCCTCACGGGATTCGATTAAAATATTTTCACTGCCAATGGTAATAATGAAGGGGCCATCATCTGGAAAGCTGGAAGCGTTATTTAACACAATAGTATAATCATCAGGCCCGATATCTCCACTCAGGGTGTCCATAGCCCTGTTAGCTGCTTTTAGTCGCAAAGTTATTTCACCCCTTTACCATCTGGGCGGTACCCTGAATGGTGTGTAGTAATTCTGATCTTCTCCGTCCAGGAAGCTTATCAGTTCTTTGTATTTCTCGTTTTCCCACAGGCCTATAACCTGCGTGCCGTTTTCAAGGTGAATACGGTGCAGGGTATAGGCAACCATGTAATTGCCTGCGCCTTCTATATAGGGAGTATCTTCGTCTTCTTTTAAAGCTTCAGGCTCAGGCTTGTAAACTATGTGTACTGTGTTTTCCCTGTTGGGGACAGGGTGAAAAAGGATCTGCCCGTTTTCAATATAGTAAAACCGGGGGTCTCCAAAATCCCTTTCCGGCATCCTGGTCGGCTCTTCCATAAGTTCCCTTCGTTCATCTGACCACAGGACGGTAGACAGGATAAGCAGGTCGTCTGGAAAAGGTACTTTTTCCTGGTTTTTATCTACTTCAATTTCTTTTTCAGTTACTTTAGTGCTTTGTTTTGCCAGCTCTCTTTGAGCATCATTTAGCATGTCAACTATGTCGGGTTCGCCAATTCTACCCGGAGCTATGCCGGTGAGCGCCCGGTTAACCCTTGCTATCATTTGCTTCAGCGTCATTACTTATCCTGTCCTCCCATCCCATATCTCAAAGGAGCTGAGATATTCTTGTTCCAGGTTTCAACTTCTTTGATGCGCTTGCCCATCATCTCGTTTTTGGCTGCTAAATATTCGCTGTAAAAATCCTGCCGGCGATCAAACTCTTCTTCCTTTTGGGCTACCTTTGACAAAAGTCCTTTTAGGATTACATCGTGGTGCTCAACCGGCAGGTCGAAGGTTTTTTCCTGGCCTTCATCCACTATTTTTATGGTGCCGTAATAGTCTATAACTATTTCACCTTTGTCTTCAGGCAGTTCCTGGACGATAATCCGGCCGGCATCTTTCATCCAGCCCGTTGACACAGTGTCTGCTAAAGACAAATGGCGCAGTGGCCTGCTTCTTTTACCGTCAGGCTTAAAAGATACGCTTACAACTTCGTACAGGTCGTCTATCTTTTCAGCCACGGCTATATCAACCAGCACAGCGCCTTCAGGTTTATCAAAGCTTACCTGCTTCAGGTTTTTAGCAGCCGGCGCAAGGTCGCTTAAAACCTGCTGCACTAATGTATTCCACTCCGGGAAAGAGTAAGATTCTTCGGCTATATGTTCAGCCTGCTCGATCATCTCAGAAAGATACATCCTCTTTCCCCCTTAAATCTGGCCGTAAAAACAGCCTACTACAGTGCATTTTTCGCTGTCGGTTTTATTCTGCAGTTTAGCCCTGAACTTGTGCATGCCGGCAACATTGATCAGGTATATACCGTCACTGTTGGCGGTATCGCTTTCCTCGTTGCTGGTCATGTTAACGCCTTTCAGGTTTCTAAAGCTTAGATCTGAGCCTACAGCTCCCTGGAATACAACCTCTCCGTCTCCCAGGTCTTCTATCTGCAGGATCAGGGTACCGTGCTTGCCGTAAAGAGGCACTACTTTTCCATCAGAGCTTTCCTGCTGTTTTAAGTGCAGGGTTTTTACAAAGGGATCTAAATACATGGCTGTCTCCTTATAAATAAAATCACCCCGGCATAAAGCCGGGGCTAATTTTACTGTTATACTGCGGTGTAGAAGATATATGCATTACCTTCAAGCTGTTCTGCTTTTGCCTCTAAAATCTTTCCGGTAATGTAATCATTGCTTCCACCTTTCTCATCCACCTTGTGGACTCCACCCTGGCCGTCACCACTTACAAGCAGGTGGTCGCAGACTTTCGTGGAGTTGATGTTCAGGCCGTCTATGATGTTGTCTGCTGTGCTTTCAGGGCCGGAAACTACACCTACATCCAGCTCAGAGCTGGCGGTGCCCCCGGCTTTGGTTACATCAACAATAACCCGGTGGACTAAAACGGCAGTATCTTCAGGGTTCTGCCAGGCAAAGGCGTAAGAATCTACACCACCCGGCTTTAAAGGTACTTTGGCTACTTTCATAAAGGCCGGGTTCATTGCGCCTTCAGCCACAAACCCGTACTGGTTAACTACCGGTTTGAACTCTTCGCCGACCTTGACTTCAAAGCCGTTAGAGGTAACCCACGGGCCTTTTATGTATGTCCTGCCGTGCATATTCATTCCTCCTTATAACAGGAAGAGGGAGCGCGTGTTACCGCGCATCCCCCTCCCGGTGTTATTACTGCTTGCAGGCGTAGAAGAAGGAGCTTTCCGAGGGGCCAAGAGACCACCTGCCGACCACCTTGTACTTGCCAACTTCGGTGTCGAAGTCTTCTTTATCCTGTGCTAAAGTGGGCTTCCTGCGCTCAAACCAGTAGAGGAAGCGCTTCATCCGGTTCATGTCCACGAAAAACCACATGTTCGGATCGTCCAAGAAGTCCCACTCGATGACGTTGACAGAACCTTTCCAGATGTTGACGTTGTTCATAGCGGTATCGGGTTCTTTGTCCGTGTCCGCTACAATCATGGCCTGCTTGCGGAGCTTCGAGGGCACCAGCAGGGTGTCCATCTGAATCAGCATCTTGTTGCCCTTATCATCCGTCCAGGTTTTAGCCTCGTTCCTGATATCTTCTACGTTGTCCGCGTTCAGAGGACAATCTTCGGCGAAGTTAGACCAGGTTTTCTTGTTCTGCGGGCTAACCGGATGGTTCGTTGCTGCCAGGGGCACGCCGTCAGGGCCGATTACAGAGAGGCACTCGTTAAAGGGCGCCACTGCATGGGCCTGCCGGGTATGATAGATGCTGTCGGCCAGGGTCTTAGTCCTGGCTTTAAGTTCCTGATACATGGTATCTTCAAGAAGTTCCCTTTCGATGGTAAGCCCCATGCTCCACTTGTCGTGAGTCCAGGTAGCCTTGTATCCTTTGTGGATATCTTCATAGTATACCTGGTTGCCGGTTTCATCCCACCGGCGCATCTGGCCTACACTTCCGATTTGATGCATAAACTCCTGTGCCTTATCGGAGTTCTCTACAGTGTAGATGATAGGCACGAAGTCTTTGAGCTGCCCTACATGCCTGTCTACGATTTTTCTAAGTGTTGGCAAGAGAAACTCTTGCCAGTTGCCTGACTTCATCATTGTTTAATTCACCTCAGTTCTGTGTTTAACTGTTACGAGTTGTCGGTTTGACCTATGCCGTAAAGGGTTTTGGTGATGGAGATCATCACGCTCATGGTCAGGCGCTCTGGATGAATGCGTATAACATTCAAGTAACCGTCTTTAAGCGCTTCTTTTTCCACGTCAATCTTTGCATTGTCGGTAATGCCGTTTAAGCTGCCGATCTTGGAAATGTCGAAGTCATCTGAGCCATCATGCTTGGCAACCAGGATCATCTTGCTGTCCCCGGTAGGCTTCTGCGAAAACTCCTCGTTGACGGTAAGCTCAGTGTTGGATGCGCTCGAATTGGCGGTAACAGTGCGGATGTCACCTTTTGCCGGGCCGTCATAAATGTAAAGCACAGCGCCGACCAGGGAATTTGCGTTACCGCTGGAGCTTAAAGGAATGGTTACTTTCTTGAGGTCGTTATCGTCACCTTCGATATCCTCTTTGATATCTTCATGGTTTTCAAACGTACACTCGTATACGCTGTAGGGGCTGTCGTAAACAGCCACATAGGTGCCATCGTCCACGTCTTCCTTGGATTCAGCGCACACACCTACGATGGGTTCATCCTCATCAGGGCTGTCGCTATCGCTTAAAGGCTCAAGCAGCCCGTTTTCCATCTTCACCAGTTCGCCCTTTTCAAAGTCCTCTCCACCTTTAGCCAGGTAGGGGACGGCGTTGGTGATAAAGCCTGCCTTGTTGTACCTCAATTCAAAGCCGATTGTTTGCCTGGGTTCATAGTTACTCATCTCTTAGGTTCACCTCTTTCGTGATTAAGCAAATGGCTTTTGCTTTTCCTTCTGGATTTTCTGGTACTCATCGAATGCTTCTTTGGGATCTACATCGAGTTCTTTGGCGAAAAACTGCAATTCCTTTGGTATCGAGGGTTCTGAGTAACCGGTGCCTCCACCTGATTCAGGGGAGACTTGAGGTTTCTTTGTTTTCTGCATCCTTTTCTGCGCTGTATCCTGGATGTTTTGGGCCAGCTCTCCGTTAACGGCCTTTTCGCCCAGCACATAGTTCATGGCTGCTGTCCAGCCTAACTGGTTGCCGTGTTGTGCGAGTTCGTCTATTTCTTTTTCGTATTTCTTAACGGTCGGGTTGTTAATGTACTGCTCTTTTTCCTGGTTGTACTGCATCATGCGCTGCTGCTGCTGTTGCTGGGCATGTATTTTAACTACCTTGTCGGAAAGCTGCTTGTTGGTTTCTTCCAAATCGAAGTAGCGCTTTGCTTCTTCTGGATCCATGCCCCGTTCTTCGGCATAGTCCTTAACGCGCTGGTTTCTCAGTTCCTCTGCCACATCTTTTAGGGACATCCCGGTTTGCTCTTCGATAATCTGGGCAGTATCTTCTAAGTCCCTGCCCTTGATCCGGGCATTGCCCACGATGTCATTAACTTTGGTCTGCGGTAGAAGCTTTTCACCGCTGGGGTCGTACCATACCCCCTCGTTTTCATCAAAATATGGTGCATCAGTTTGTGCTTCGGCTTCTTCTTCGGCCTCTGCTTCAGCTTCTTCTTCGTGGGTTTCTCCTTCTGAATCGCTCTTTTCGCCTTCATCCTGTTGTTCTTTGCCTTCATCTTCGTCTGCAACACCGAACAGCGTTTCAAAGTCGAGGTCGCTTAGATCGTCAATTTCATCTGCTATAGCTTCATCTTGTTGGCTGCTTTCTAGTTCCTCTGCTGTTTCTTCAGCCGTTTCTTCAACCGTTTCCTCTTCTTCAGGTGCTGCATTTTCTTCAAAGTGGTTCAGTGTCATGCTGTGCTCCTCCCGGTTTATAGCCCCGTATGGCTCTAGGTTTTTTCCGCAGCTTTTAATGACTTCAGCGTGCTGGTCAGGCTTTGATTTTTACCGTCCGAGGACGTAGAAAAAACATAAAAAAAGATGCCCTTTTTAGGGCATCTGCCATCAAGCTTGCCTTGCCTTTCCTGTTACGGTGCCGGACTGATCATGTCCTGGCTTCCGGTCATAACCTGCATTGCCACCCTTTCCCTTGCTTCCGGTGGCAGCCTCTGGAATTTCTCAAACAGATCCGGTCTCTCTGCGAATATTCTTTCTAAGTACTGGCTCACATCTATATCACCCTGTTCCTCTGGTGTTACAGGCATGCCTGCGCCTGCCTCACCCCCTGCAGGGGGCATGCCCTCTTCCGGTAGTGGCTGCTCAAGCATCTCTTCGGGCATGCCCTCTTCTGGAGGTGCTTCAGGGGGCTGCTGGCCTGCCTGGGTTTCTGCTTCCATCTTTGCCATCTTCTGCTCTATCTCTGCATGGCTGGCTTCTTCCTGCTTGCGCTTCTTCATCATGGAGCTTATCGGTGGGAATTTACCGTGCTCCATCACATGGAAGAAGGTTTCAACGTCTATTAACTCACCCATAAGCAGCTCTTTGGCTGTTTCCATGTGGAAAGCCCTGTCAGTAGGCTGCGAGGTGGATACCCGGCATTTGGTGTCCATCTCCGGGCAGTAGACTTCGTATTCCACGCTAACCTGATCTTCGTAGTCAGGGTCTTCCTTGAGCATGTCAATAAGGTCTATTTCCCTTGCTACCGCATCGTCATAATCTCTGACTTCTGAGGTGCCGACTTTAAGGTCGTATATATAGACCTTCCTGATATCTTCAGGATGGAATATATTGTGCTCAACAGTTGACCTGGTTTTGGTTTCAAGCTCGTACCCCGGCGGTATCTGGCCCTGGAAGGGATGCTCTTCGCCGGTTTCTGTGTCTATTAGCACATATTCGGTGGTTTCAGCATCGTCACCTAAAATACGGTAAGCCCTGTTTTCGGTGTAAAACCTGGTTATTAAGTGATTCATGTAATTGCCCACTTCTTCATAAGCGGTGATCATGGCGTTTTCTGCAGAACGCAGCCTGATTCGCGCCCGTGCAGAAAGTAAATCAAGCGCCCTGAAAGCAACAACTGAACCGGGTGTTCTTCCCTGTGAAATGTCATGCCGGCCGATTATAGCCTCCATGGTCTTGTTAAGCCTCTGGGTTTCCTGGCTTAAAGTGGGGTCTACCCCCCGGCCGTGGATCCTTTTAATTTCTTCAATGTTGTTAACTGCAAAATACATATTTGGCAGCGTCCCGTACTGCCTTAAAAACTTCTCCTGCTTGGGGCTGATAGCGCCCGGCTTGTAAAAAGTCTGGCCCAGGGCAAAATGCATGTGCCCTTCTAAAATAAGCTCTGCAGTTTTGTTTAAAGCTATCTGCGGTGACTTTAAGAAGTGCGCCTCGCCAAAACCCCATACGCTGTTTTCCCTTGGATACCTGGCCCTTAAGATAAAGGGAAATGTAGGTTCTTCTTCAGGCTCAAAGTAAATATGGTTTTCATGATGCAGGTAAGTGGGATTCCTTTCGCCACACCACCAGACCACATGCATGCCCCTGTTATCTTTCATGTCTTTATCATCTTCTGCATCGGTAATAAGGGGCTTGCCTTTATACCAGGTTTCAACCAGCAGCACTTCTTCGTCCTCTCCGCTGTAGCGGTGGACTTCATCTTCTGCAATCTGCATG
This sequence comes from uncultured Syntrophomonadaceae bacterium, assembly GCA_964458455.1. GTDB lineage: Bacteria > Bacillota > Dethiobacteria > DTU022 > DTU022 > B1SED10-74M. The sequence continues at coordinate 7,556 of CAYWIY010000043.1, forward strand.
CCGGCTGTCGGCTCGTCACTTAAAACTTCCTTGCCGAACTTTTCTTCGATATATTCCTTAGAACGGTAGTAAGCCTTGTGAATCCTCTGGCCTTCCTCGATATGTGAACGGCATCTGGCATCAGGGAATACCGACTGCGGATGCAGGGACTGCAGCCTGATATCTCCCTGCCAGTGGTTCGGGCCTCTACCGCCCTTCCAGCTTGGATCCCAGAATACGTGCCATATCCCGGTGCCGTATAAAAAGAAGTTCCGGGTATATTTTTCCCTCTGGTGCAGGGTCTTGTTTTTGTAGAGGATGTGCTTTTTTAAGTCTTTCATCACGTTAGCAACATCTTCTGTGCCCGGCTCTGTCGGGTAATCAATGATCTCCATATCCTCTGAAAACTCTGCGACCATGCCTTCAATCAGAGAGAAGATATAATTTTCTACAGTGTTTGGCCTGCTCTGCTTCTGCTTGTTGTTGCGAAGGGGCATGCCCAGGGGGTCTTTCAGCGACCAGTGATCGCCGTTGTACATCTTGTAGCATTCTTCAAATTCTTCCTGTATGGGCATCTTCGCCGTGCGGTCGGTGTCAAACCACCTGTAGAATTTTTTCATTTCATCGGGGTGCTCGGTTTCTTCATACCCCTTTAGCTCTTCTGTTTCTACAGCCATAAGCGCCTCCTATTTCCCCTGTTGCCGGTAAAAATCTCTCTCTAAATCATCCAGCTCTTTTCTGGCCTTCCTGAAAGATGCAATAGCCTCGTCTCTCCAGTCCGGCCCCTGCTTGTTAGGATCTTTTGCATTTTGCTCTTCTAAAACCCTCAACCAGTAATCATCAATCGGCGGTGGGATAAAGTTACCCTCTTCATCAAAAGATATTTCCACTATCTCTTCCGGTGGTGGCAGGGGTTCGTTTTTCTTCAACGGCATTTTTAGCATAAGCCTGTCTCTCCGCCTGACCATTTCCTGGGCTGAACGCTGCAGCTCTTCCCTGAACATTTCCTGGTCTTCAGGAGGCTCCTGGTCTTTAGCCGGTGCTTTTAGCTGCCTTAGAGCCTGCCTGCCCTGCTCTCTGCCGGAAGGTGCCTTTGCTTGTTGTTCAGGTGCTTTTGCCAGTGATTTTTTGGCCGGCTTGTTGAGCAACCGGCTGATCAAGTCAAAGGCATTTTCTTCTCTGGCCTTCATCTTTCTTTCCGGCGCCTGCCGTTTATTTATCTTCATCTGGTTTTCCATGTTTTAGCCTCCTTGACCGGCTATTTACCTCATTGACCAGCTCGGCCCTGCTGTGGGGCCACCTGTAGGCTGGGCTGCCCTTCTCCGGGCCCGGTTTGCTGCAGCCCGCGCGTCTCTTGCCCTCTGTTCAGCAACTGACCTGGCGCGTGTAGAAGCTGTACCTGAAGAGGTTGCGCCTGCTGAAGAACTTGGCCCGGTGCTTCCTGCCGGTGACGATGCCCGGTTCTCGATCGTGCTGGCAGCTCTACCGACTCCGCTCCTGATCGTGCTGGCAGCTCTACCGACTCCGCTCCTGGCTGCACTGGAGGCACTGCTTCCTGAAGGTGAATGACTCTCCAGCCTGCCCATGGAAGTAAGCCCGCGGTCAAACGCATCTGCGCCCCTTTCAATAGCGCCCATGGCTGATTCAACTTGCGCCCACTGGTCAGGTCTGACATCATCCATGGTTGGGCGCCGTGCGTAAGGATCTTGCTGCTGCCCGTAAGCGCCTGTTATTTCTTGTCTGTAAGCCTCTGCTGCTGGATCGTAATGGTAAGGACTCCACTGGTTCATTCCGTACATATCCTGCATCATGTCACCGCTGTAGTAAGGATTTCCTACTCTGGCCTGAGTTTCCTGTACCCATGCCGGTGCTCTGGAGGAGGTTCGCTGTGCCCATTCAGGAGTGTGGTGCTCTCTTGGGGCCGGTGCGGTTTCAGCTTTGGTATCTTTATCATCTGCGGTGTCTTTTTTGTCTGTGGTATCTTCTTCAGCTTTCTGTTCCCCCTCGAATGCCCGGATCTGCTCGATTAAGGCAAGCTGTACATGGATGGGCAGGTTATCTCCGTCACCTTTCCAGATGTAGTATTCGTCCGGGTCGTTTATGTTCTGGATTAAATACGTGCCATCGTCCTGCTCTGTAATTTCAAACTTGTCGGGGTCAATTTTTTCTCCCGGTGGTCTGGATACATTCGGCATTGTTTGCTACCTCCAATACGTGTTGTTAGCGGACATACTTTATGGTGTCTACTTCAAGGCCTTTTTCGGTCAGCTCTCCGTCTACCTGCAACCGCGCGTAACCGCTGGTGCCCAGGAACTGAAACTCTTCGACCATTTCCCTGGGGATGGTAAAGCGCTTTGGCTTCTGCTTCGGCCTGACATGCTCGTAGTGTACGTGTGCCGCCATCTCCTTGCGCGTTTCAAATACCGCGCCACAGGTTCTGCAGGTAAAAGTCTTTTCTGTCGCAGTGGTCATTTAGATCCTCCTAACTGAAGTAACTCTTGTAGTTGTTTTCAATGTTGCTCGAATCGTCATCGGGTGGCCGGTCGTTTAAACCAAAGCCGGCATTCATTATCCTTTCAAGCTCTTTGTCTGATTCTTCCTGGCCCAGTTTGCTCATGTGTTTCACAAATATTTTTTGCTGCAAATAATCCTTGCTAACTGAAGCAATAAAGCCCAGCGCAAAAGCGATCAAGTGACAAAGGTCTAACTGCATGGTATTACCTCCCCTTTAAATACCGAAAAATGATACTTCTCCTGCTTCCTGCATATCCTGCAGCTCATCATCTTCTTCTAAGTCATAACCGCCAAACTCTTCCCTTGATCCGGCGTAAAAACTGCCCCCCTCGAAAGGTGACGGCCTGCTCATAAGCCCGTAACGCGCTGCTTCCGGCGCGTGGTCTTCGCAGTCTCCAGATACATCTTCCACCTTAATCTTGTCGTGAATCAGCTCCGGCATGGTTCTTAATAAGTTGGTGCAGGTGTTAAATATCTGCCACCAGGGTTGTTCGTCAGGAGCATCAGATAAAAACTCCCTCATTCTCTGCCAGCCCAGTACCCTGCGGTTATCTGCCGGCTCTATGTTTAACCTCAACTTGTTAAACTCATCGGCTACCGATTCACCGGGAGAATCTTTTGCCCCCAGGCCTGATTCCCTGAAAGCATCCGGGCTGGCCTTGATATATTCAAGCTGCTCATTTCCGGTCAGCTCCAGCACTTTTTGCGCCAGCTCTCCTGCCCTGACCTGCGTTACATACAGCTCTCTGTAGGTGTATATCCGGCCCATGGTCGGCTCTATAGCATGCCACAGAAAAGCTGCCGGGGCTGCAAAGCCCCAGTCAAAGGAAGCAAACCTTCTCCAGTGCTCCGGGATTTCAAAGGGTTCAATGCTGGGCTTTTCTCTCCTGAACTCCCT
>CAYWIY010000043.1:10956-15773 GCA_964458455.1 uncultured Syntrophomonadaceae bacterium
CCTTCGCATATCATCGGGCATATTTTCTAAGGTGTGGCGATAGCTCGGATCTCTGTGCTCTAAAACCTGGTTATCATCCAGCCTGGCCGGGATGTAGATATGCTTGTTAAACTTGCCCGGAGCTACCTCCACCTCAAACGGCTCGCTGGGCATGCCCGGCTCCAAAAACATCTTTCTGTGGTAGCCGTGACTGACCCCTCCGGGGTTGGTAGCAAGCACGCATAATGCCGTATGTGGCCCGGAAACAGTTAACCTGTTCCTGGACATCAGGTATTCCAGCTGTATCTCTGTGAACTGGGTGGACTCATCGAACATTAAATAGTCGAACTGCTGGGACTGATAGTTGTGAATGTCAGCGTCAGTTTTACAGTGTGCAAACTGAACTACACTGCCGTTAAAAAACGTCCACCTCCGCATCCCTCCGTGCCACTTGGCAAAGGGCACTTTCCCGGCATCGTCCAGGTTTTGGCTGAAAAGCTCCTGACTCCGCATAATCAAACCGCCCGGGCCTTCTAACTGGGGGTATTCCCTTCTAAATATCGCTATATTGCATTTTGGATAAGTAATAGCTGCAATCAATGCCAGCATTAAAAGTGCATCTGATTTACCGCCTCCAGCTGATCCCCCGTACATAACTCTTCGCGCTACCGGGGGTTTTGGTTCTCCCCCCTCGAAGGGGTAGCTTAAACCGCATGCCCTCAAGAACTCCACCTGCCGGGGCTGCTGTTTCCAGGGAATCTGTACGTTTATTGCCATTAATGCATCCCCCTAAAGGGTACATGGATAAAGGCTGCGCCCTCGTACCTCGGATCATCGGGGGTTAATACATCTACCCGGTAAACCTGGTCAGGAGGTCTCGACCAGCCGGAATCAGATATTTTAATCGATCCATCATCGTAAACATCTTCAACAACTGCTACATGGCCGTAGTCTCCCCATACCGGGTGGCTGTCCCACTGCGCTATCGTTCCGGGTGCAGGCCGGTTATCCACACGCAGGCCTGCATCTTTAGCCTGCCAGTCCCAGTCTTTAGCGTTACCCCTCATGCTCATCAGCGCATTGGGATCGTAGCCCATGTAGCGCATACGGCCGTGTGCATACCAGGTGCAGTTTCCACCGCCGGCATCGTGGTTAACCGGGAAGGGGTTAAACTCAGACCTCGGCTCAAAAAACGGGGCTTCTTTTTGGGCTGAAGCAAAATCATTGTAATCCCATACCGGCCCCAGGTTAGCGGTTTCTTCCACCGCCCTTTCTGCATCAAAGTCTAAGTTAAACCAGTCGCTTTCAGCTGTTCTATCCCCAAAGTCAGGCATGGTGTGCCAGCCTGCTGCTTTTTCCTGGGATGCCTTGGATGCATCTATGTCTGCCAGGGTTTTTCCGATCAGCTCCCTGCCGTAATCGTGTGACTGCGGTTTAAAATGGCTTTCATATCCCAGGTGTCCGGGTTCAGCATGGTAATCTTTGGCGTTTCTTGGATCCATATTGTATTCAGGCCCAAACTGCCCGCCTTTTTGCTGTATGGCCTTGCGTTTCTGGTGTTCTTTCATGGTACGGCCGAATACTGCAGCTGCTTCTCTGACTGCGCCTGCCAGCTCGCTTCCCCTTCTGGTTTTGCCGTCACTGGTTAAAAGCGGATTTGTGTAGCCCCTAGCTGTCCTGGGGTCACGGCCTCTTTCTGCCCAAAACTGATCAAAGCGCCTTTGAGTTTGCTGCCTTTCGGAAGACTGCCTGCTTGCTCCCGGCCCCTGCTGGCGCATCTGCTGGCCTCTTGTTCGCGCCCTTTGGCCCGGCCCCCCGGACTCTCTGCGCCTGTTCATATCTCTTCGCATCTGGTCTATTGAGCGGATCGCCATAATCCACCTGCTTTCTGTACACAAAAACAGCCACCGTTTTGGTGGCTGCTCTGTGGGGGATTCTATTTTTGGTAAATTCTTACAGTGCTCTTGCGTTATCCTTATTGTCAATATAGTACATAAAAGTCAAACTGTCAACAGTTGTTTTGCAATTTATAACTATCTGTTGTACCAGTTCCCTTTTGTGATGTCTATATCTTGTGGTAGGCTTGCCCTGAAGGAGGTTGATAACAGTGAAAACAATCCTTATTGACGGCCCTTATGACGGGAAAGTAGTAGATCTGGGAAAACCTGCTATTGAGGCGCTGGTTGTTATGCAGCTTGAACACGATCCGGGCATCAGCAGTTCGCATCACTACATGCCCTGGAACGACAAGTTTGCCATTTATGAGGGCAAATTCGGCAACGTGGAAAGAATAACCGTTGAAATGATGGTACCCTACACCGGAAACGGCCGGGTTGCAGACTTTGACGAGGCCATGTTCTTTGAAGAGGCAGAAAAATGTTTGAGAGAAAACGCCAAAAACATGGAAAAGGCCAAACTGCTCAGTTACCAGATTAAAAAGACGCGAGAGTTCTGCTATGTATCCGGCACAGTTAAGGTAAAGGGCATATTTAACTATTATATATACCCTATTCTTCCGGCTCAGTAAAGGTTATCTTGATTTCTTCGCCGGCAATGCCAATGTTGGTCTGGTGCGAATCCTTGTAAGAGGGTTTTAGCTCTTTAAGCCGGAACATTAACAGGTTGTCAGAGTATTTCCTGACAGCACCCCTTCTTTCGCCTTTATAGTATACCGGCTCTTCCCAGCCGTGCATCCCCCTCCTGACCACTTCTTCTTCCATCAGCTCGATTAACTCTTCTTTGGCCTTGTTGTAGGCCTCGTGGAACAGCTTGTCGTTGTTATTCCACCACCTGACACCGTACCGGCTAACCCCGGCTGCCTTGGCTGCCTGGCTCACCATACCGCCGTTATCAATGTAGGTGTTAAGGAAAATGATCTGCTTCTGGCGTTTCTGGTAAGTCTGGGTGCAGGGTTCATCGGGAACGTAATCGTCTGCTATCTCTTTGGGCAACCCCAGGCTGTATATTTCGTATAGCTGCTCGTTCATTTCGCCTTTTGTCTGCTTTACTGGCTTGTTTTCTTTGCTCATATTACCACTCCTTACTCTATAGCTCCCAAATTGGCAGGTTTTCAGGAGAAGTTTGCCTTAATTCAGGCATGTAGCGCAGTGCATCCATCATATCTGCGCTTTTTAACTCCTCGCTGGAGGGATATTCGACCCTTTTCGGCACAAATATAGGCGCTCCGGGCTTGTGACCTTTAGATTTTAGCTCTTCTTCAAGCATTTTTGCATATTTTTCATAGATTTTTTCGGTTACTTCACAATTCATGCGGTAAAATTCATCGGGATTTACGCAGTCTTTGTCTATTTTTATGGGAATATCTGCATACAGCTCCTGCTCGTAATGTTTTTGCTCCTCAATATCGCTTAAATCCCTGGCCCCGTCAGTATATCCCTTCTCCCAGGCCTTGTTTTTCCGCATATTGTGCTTTACCAGGTTAACAGCCCTGCCGATTTTCACCTAAATCACCCTGTCCGGCCGGCATTACCGGTTTGCTGCCATCATAAAGTCCCGGTTCGCACGGCCTGTGTTCAAATTTTGGTTTAACCGGCGCCGGATCAAGCAACTTACACCTGGGACAGTAGTATAAAAGCTTTCCGCTGGGGGTTCTGTACTCCGATAATTTCCACTTGTGCTGGTTCACTTTATGCTCCTCCTCGAATTTTTCTATAATGTCACCTATAACCGGTCTTAGTTCTTCTTTTGCTCCCATACCGTAGACTTCCTGGCAGGCCCACCCTCTGCACTTGGCCCTGGCCTCGAACATTTTATCAATGTTTTCTCTCCTGTTGATTAAATCTAGCGCATAAACCGAAGTCACCATCTTTTCCTCCTAGCATTTGTGAATATTTAGCTGGTCTACCAGGGGGTAGTACTGCTCGTAAATGTGCGCCCCGGAAGAATAAGCGATAATTTTACCGTCCCCGTATATCTTGTCCAGGTTCATTAACAGGTATTCTTTTAGCATCTGCAGGCCACCTAGGTTTTCCGGCATCCCGGCAAATAGATCCCAGGAGCGAAAATAAAGGCTCATATCCAGCTTTCCGTCCACAACCTTGAAGTCTATTACTTTCAAGCACGGGGGATAATGCTGGTGAACAGAAGCAATATCGCCAATAGTTATGCAGGCCTGGTTTGAGTTTCCGGTATTTAAGATATCAATGATTTTATCTACTTGCTTCGCTATATAGTAACCGTAGGTGTAATCCTGGTTGTCAGCTATCTCTTCAGACATTAGATAGCGAAGGAAATAGTTCTCGATTCTTTTTTCTGACGTGGGAGATGGAAATGGAAGCTGCTCTGGCAGGGATACAGCAAGTGGCCTTGTGCGCGGTTCGGTAACAATGACTGCCAGGTAATCAAGCTGCTTTCTTTCCTGGCCTTCGTAGCTTCCCCTTTCCACCCTGTACTTGTATCCAAACCTGGCACAGTGCCACATCGCCATCCTCCAGGCATCTTCTATTGTCCGTTCAATTATAAGCTTCTCTAAGCCGATTTAAACCGCCTCCCTACCTCTTTATACCTACCTGACCATTAAAATGCCTTAGAATCGATCTGAGTGGCCTTCACAGCTCATTTACAAATGGCATTCTTGCTCTTTTACATTCAACTACACAGCTTTCCGGGACTTCCATTCCTGTTTCATGTTATCCCTCCCCTAATAATTTGATATACCAAGCATACCTAAAAAAAAATATATACAAAAGGGAACCTGGAAATCCTTTACCCCCACCCCCTCAAGATTTTAAGCCTTTTAGGGAAATGTTGCTGTCGGGATATCATATATATAGCTGACGCATCGTTTCCTTGACCCCCCACTTTGGTTTTGCTTTCGA
>CAYWIY010000044.1:0-15362 GCA_964458455.1 uncultured Syntrophomonadaceae bacterium
ATCTATAAACAGCTCCTTGAAACAGAAAAGCCGGTTCAGTTTGACAGCTATTTTGCATTGTTCAAACGCTGGCTTGAGATAACTGCCTGCCTGGATCACCCTCACTATATTGCTATTTTTATTAAAGACATTACTGACCGCAAAAAAACTGAAAATGATCTTCGTGAAAGCGAGGCAAAATACCGTTTCCTTGCCGAAAAAACCCGTGATGTAATCTGGACAGCAGATCTCGATCTTAACTACACCTATATAAGCCCCTATGCTGAAAAAATCAGCGGTTACAGTACTGATGAAATCCTGTCATTATCTCCCCAAAAAATCCTCACCCCTGCCTCTTATGAAAAAGCCGCAGAAATGCTGATCAAAGCGCTGGAAGAAGAACAGGCAGGACTAAACGATCAAAGCGAAGCTAATTATTTGGAAGTTGAGCAAATACGAAAAGACGGGTCTACCGTGTGGGTGGAACTTAATGTTTCTTTTATCCGCGACCAGGATGGCAACCCGGGCCTGGAAGTTTACCTCCGGGGTAGAAGGAGCACGAATTGAATTCGGCAGCACAAAACAATACGAACACACCGTTTACTACCTGAAAGACAACGGCGCCGGCTTTGACATGAACCATGCCGGCAAGCTTTTTCTTCCTTTCCAGAAGCTGCATCCTGAGGAAGAATACCCCGGCATCGGCATCGGCTTAAACCTAACCTACCGGATTATTTCCCGCAACGGTGGAGAAATTTGGGCTGAAGGAGAAGTGTGCAAAGGGGCCTGTTTTTTCTTCACCTTACCTTAAATTAAGAACAGGAATGGTTAAGCTTTCCTTTGTCAGCAAACCTGGGCTGCAGTTTTTAAATTACAAGTCTTCTTCCAGGATTGAGGCGAACAACCTGGCCAGTTCGGGATCAAATTGCCTGCCTGCGCACTCTTCAAATTCAGCCTTGATTTCATTTTTGCTCATCGCTTTTTTGTACGGGCGGCCGTTACTCATAACCTCGTATGCATCTGCAATGGCGGTGATCCTGGCCGGGAGGGATATTTCTTCACCCATCAAGCCACGGGGGTAACCGCTGCCGTCCCAGCGTTCATGATGGGAAAGAATATCTTCGGCCACATGTTTAAAATCATCGGTAGCCCAGGCAATGCGAAAACCGATCTCGGGGTGCTTCTTGATTTCCTCCCATTCCTCTTCGGTCAACGGGCCCTTTTTGGTCAGTATTTCCTCGGCAATATTAATCTTGCCGATGTCGTGCAGGGTGATCAGCAGATCAAGATGACTGAGTTCGCTGTCCGGCAGGTTCAGCCTAAACCCCATTTTATGGGCTACATTTTGCATACGCCTGGTATGCGCTCCAGTTTCAAAACTTTTAGCAGCCAGGGCTTTTAAAAGGGTCTGCAGAACCGTGTTCTTGGCGCTGCGGTTTTCGGTCAACTTCTGCTTAGAAAGGTTGTCTTCCGCTTCGCGGAGGGTCTCAAAAAGGTCTCCCTCCTCTTTTGTTTTCCCTGCTATGGCCAGGGTCATGGAAACTGGAATATCCTCGAGGTATTTTTTTGCGCAAATCTTATTGATTTTTTTGCACAAGTTAAGGGCATCATCGTGACCGGCCCCGGGCATCAGGATCACAAACTCATCACCGCCCCAGCGGGCAACCGTATATTCATCCCGGCAGGACTGCTTTATAATAAGGGCTGCAGCCTTGAGCATTTCGTCACCATAATTACAGCCGTATGAATCATTGATCAATTTAAGGCCGTTTAAGTCGGCCATGACAATCCTGGCAGGCAGTACTCCTTTTACTTCCGGGCTGCTGATCAATTGCTCAAAATAGTAGCGGTTATAGAGGTTGGTTAAGCTGTCATGGCGGCTTAAAAATAGCAGTTCATCTTCTGCCTTTTTCTTCTCGGTAACATCGATATGCGTTCCTACCACTATACCGGTAAGTTCGCCGTCTGGCTGTCTGATGTTTTGACCCCTGGACCAGATCCAGACCCAGTGCCCGTCCCGGTGGAGCATGCGAAAGTGATTTTCATACATGCCTGGAGAACCGGAGGCCAGGTAGTCGGCAAAAGTTTTAGCAGCTCTCTCCCGGTCATCCGGGTGTATAAGCTCAATCCAGTTTTCCTGCAGGTTGGGGCTGCCATCCATGGGGTAATCCTCGACGTTTCTGCCCAGCATCTCAAAGTACTCCGGGCTGCACCATAGATAGGCGGCATTTGCATGAAACTCCCAGACCCCGGTATTGGAAACTTTTATTATCGACCGGTAGCGCTCTTCGTTCTCGTGAAGGATGTCTTCGGTTTTTTTGTAGCTGGTATAATCGCGGGTGACGGCAAGCAGTGCCACTATGTTTTTTCCGGACTGATCAAATTCAGGTATGATCCTGGTATTTAGAAATCTTTTTCCTGCAGGGAACTGGACGTATTCTTCATATTCGATTTCTTTTTTTGTTTCCAGGCACTCCTGCAGAATTCTATACCTGCTTACAAACTGCTCCCTGGACATTTCAGATGGGATTAAGTCGCGTGCTTCAAGAAAAGTTTTACCGATAAAACAGTCGGGAGACATACCCAGATGTTTCTCCAGGGCTTTGTTGCAGTAGGTAATCTGCAGGTCAGGGTTAAAACGAATGATAATATCAGGAGAATTTTCAATAATGGACTTGTAAAATGTGAGTTGTTCCTTGCTTTCGTTGTCCACAGCATCCTCCTTTCGTTAGACTTGCTCAAATTATAAGTATACAGAATAGGGTTGTTTTAGTTATAAGAATAAGCATTCTATATATACGAATGGAATCCTGCCTTTTATAAAGGTTTCCCCACTTATTGTTTTTAAATGCGAATTTAACTGTCCTCCAAAACCCGCATAAAAGTTTCTGTTAAAGCCGGATCAAAACGAAAACCGGCCGCCTTTTTAATCTCAGAAAGGGCCTGCTGGGTTGAGTGCTCTACCGATAAATCCACGTAAGCCCTGGTGATGGCAAGAATACGGCACTCCACAGGTATTTCTTCTCCCTTTAAGCCCAGGGGGTACCCTGTGCCATCATAGTTTTCCCGGTGGCGCAGGATCAGTTCGGCCACCTCGGCCGTTTCGGCTGAGGACTGGGCGATACGGTAACCTTTTACAGGATGCTGGCGGATATAGTTCAGCTCATCTTCGCTCAAATCACTTTTTTTGTTACGAATCTCTTCGGGCACAGTGATAAGGCCTAAATCGTGGATCTGGGCCAACATTACCAGGTCGGCCAGCTGCTTCTCATCTAATCCTGCAGCCTGTCCAAGCTTTACAGATAGAGCCTGCAGGTATTCTTTATCCGCGCTGGAAGACCGGTCATGCTTGAATAGGAGGGTTAGCATGTCCCTGATCATGTTATTCCTGGCCCTGCTGCTGCGAACCAGCTTATCCCTGTACATTTGGGCGTCTGCATCGCGGTAGGTTTCTTCTAAGTTTTTTTCAGCGTTTTCGCTAACCGCCACCCCCGTGGATATGCTTAGAGGAAGTCCGGTGCTTTCGTCCCTGCACATCTCTGCCCGCTGATAAATCCTGTTAATCACTTTTTGCGCAGCAGCATAATCAGTTCGGGGCAGTAAGATGACAAACTCATCCCCACCAACCCTGGCTAAAATATCATAACTCCTCAAACTTTCTTTTAAAAGAGCAGCACCGCTTTTAAGGTAACTATCCCCGCTTTCGTGACCCATGGTGTCATTAACCAGTTTCAGGCCATCCAGATCAGCCGAAACAACCGCGATAGGATATTCCCGGGAACCTTCCAGGCGTTTGATTTCTGAAACGAAATAATGACGATTGTACAGCCCGGTCAATTGATCGTGAAAACTTAAGTAACGGATGGTTTCATCATTTGCATTCCTGATCAAGGCATTGGTTATCACCTCTGTTATAACCGTTAAAAGGTTAACCTGATCATCGCGCCAGCTGATTCTTTCTTTCACCGCATCAAGGCAGAAGCAACCAAAAAGCTGCCTGTCCCGCATTATGGGTATACACAAAATACTTTTTATACCCCGTTCCTGGAAAAACCTTTGCTCTGAACCGGCTTCCAGGGGCAGGGAGCTGGTGTCTGGTATATATATATAATTTCTGTTTTTTAGCATATCGGCCAGGTAGTGAAAGTCCTTTAAAGCTAATCCCTGGTTACTATCCAGCTGGGAGTCAACCCCATCTGCACACCACTCGTGGGTAGCGTTCATTATCTCGAGGTTGTTAGAAAACTGGAGGATATAGCTGCGGTCGGCGCCAAAAAATTGGCCGGTTTGCATTAAAGCATGATTTACCCCATCATTCAAACGCTCTGGCGGAAGGCTGACAAACCTGGAAGAGACCTCCGAAACCATTTTCTCAAATTCCAACCTGTAATTTAAGGCCTCTTCAGCTTTTTTGCGCCTGGTTACCTCTTCAATCAAAATAATAACCTCGTTATCGTTTAACATCGAAAAGCGTGCATTGAAGTACAAGTTTCCTTCGGGAACCGGCAGTTCATAACTAATAGCAGTTAACTGGCCGGTGGCAAGGGTTTTTTCGATGGTGTCTTTAAACAGGGAACCGAGGCCTGCCGGAAGGATCTCTTCTGCTTTATGGCCTAAAAATTGATCAGGGGGCATGAACAGCTTTTTTTCATCGACAGCGGTAACCAGGTCGAGGAAAGTTCCCTGCCGGTCGCACCTTAAGACTATATCTGGGATCGATTCCAGGATTGAACTGACATAGTTGACAGTTTCATTTAAATCGTTTTCCATTTTTTTGCGGTCAGTGATCTCCAAGATAAAACCGTCAATATTTTTTACATCACCCGGGCTGCCTTCTACTAATCTGGCCTGCTCATAGACCCAGCGCACCGAGCCATCCCGGTGCAAAATGCGATATTCAATACTCCAGGGCTTGTTTTTTTCAATGGCTGCATAAATATGCCGACGCACCCAGGCCCTATCCTCCGGGTGGATAATGCTTTCAAAACTGCGGATTTGGTTATTTACAAACTCCTCAGCCGGATATCCGGTTATTCGTTCTACATCGGGGGTAATATAGATCATGGTCCAGTGGGAGTCTAATTTACAACGGTAGCCAATCCCGGGAATATTGGTAATCAGCGACCTGTAACGCTCCCGGTTTATTTTAGCTTCTTCTTCCGCCTCAATCCTGGCCAGCAGCGAACCAACCTGGGCGGCATAAAGCTCAATTGCCTCCCGGTTTAGAAGCGAACGGTTTTTGGGCATAAAAAAGATAATATCACCAAACGCCGGCCTATCGCTATAGGCCAGCTCGATTACGTAAATATCACCAAAACCAAAAACTTTTTGGATCACTGAAGCGGTGCTCTTATTAACGGCTCCCATTGCAGTGTCATAAATATCTTTAAAGCGTACCAGCTTTCCTCCCTCAATAGTACGCAGTCTGTCGGTATCCATCGGCCAGGTATGACCCTCGGGCTCAAAACCTAATATTTTTGCGGCACGGCGAATACCTGAGGATATGCCTGAAATAGCCCTGGTTACGGATATTTTATATTCATAATTATAGGTGTTGATCGCAACAAAGCTTGCTCCCGAAAGGTTTTTCATGACATCAACCGGTTCCTGAAACTCAAAAGAGTCGAGGTCCATAGCAACCAGTTTTTTTGTAAGATCAAGCAGAGTGCCCATGGAGGCAATTTCTTTCTTTTGGGCTGAAATATCGTGGAAAAGGATATTGATGCTGCCGGGTTGATCGGAAAATACGTTAATATCGTACCACCGTCCCAGGGGTTCAAAAAACTGCTCAAAGGAGAGCCCTTCCGCACCACCCGCTACTTTGCCAAATATGCCGATCCAGTCAAACTCACTTTTTTCAATACCCGGCATTATATCAGTAAGCGGACGGCCGATCAGATCTTCCCTGGACCGACCGGTCATCTTTTCAAAAACGCGGTTAACCTCAACAGTTATCAATTCATCTGTACTATTTGTAACTGGAGCCATGCGCAGACGGACAAACCCCTCCGGGAGTTTATCAATAAGCAGCCGTTCTTGTTCCTTTTTTGGATCCATGTGCGCCCCCCTCTTTTTCGGGTTTAACCTTTCATTGCACCTTGCAACAGTTTTTGTATTATGAGGAACAGCATTGTCTGTCGTAAATGAAGCAGGGGCCTTCCTACTTGTATGCATCTATTTTTTTACCTTTATTCTGCTATTCCGCACCGGCAACTTCCGTGTCCATCTGTGAAATCCCCTCCAAGACAGTTATTTCATCAGTGCTCAAAATATGCTTTATGTCGAGAATGATTAGCATGCGATCATCGATCTTGCCAATACCTTTGATCAGTCCTGTCCGTCCACTGGCTAAGTGATTGGGGGCTTCCTGGATCTGCTGGTTTGAAATGTGAGCCACTTCGCTGACCGAATCAACAACCAAGCCAAACATCTGCCCTTCAACCTCAGCGATGATTATTCTATTTTTATCATTCCTTTCTCCATCATCCATGCTAAAACGTTTGCGCAGATCGATTACTGGAATCACCTCTCCACGCATGTTGATTACACCCTCGACAAAATCGATTGATTCCGGCAAAGGTGTAACCTTAAGCATTTTAACCACTTCCCGCACGTTGTCTATTTCACAAGCAAACTCTTCTTCATTAAGATCAAAAACTACCAGCTGGGTTTCGCCTTCCTTAGTTTTATTCACTATTAAAAACACCTCCCTATACTGCCTTAATAACAGGCTTCCTATATCTTGCCGGCAGGGGCGGGTAACAAGCCTCACCATGCTGCGATAGCTGCTGCTTAACTTCCAGGTGCTGCTGGAAAACAGGACCCGAAAAATGAACTGGCTAAGAATAAACGGTGGACTGGGAATGGGGAAATAATGCGTACGTCAATTCAATTAGTTCTCTATGTCATGTAATATCCCTGCCTGATAAGGACTTTTTGGCTATACATATGCTATAATTTGATTGATTTCACATTAAGATAAGCCACCTGGGAACTATAAAGCAAAGCCGGGTGGAAGAAGTTGCAATAAAGGCGGACCTGCTTTGAAGAAAAAGAACACCGGCAAAAAAAGAATCAACTGCCTCAACTGCCGCCACTACTACGTAACCTGGGACAAGAATTTTCCCAGGGGCTGCAAAGCTATGGGCTTTAAAACCAGGTACTCACCGGCGGGTGAAGTTTACCGTTCTTCAGGTTTGCGCTGCCTTTCATACAGCCCCAAAAAATAAGCGCTTTTCTCAGATCCAAATCCAGCTTTTTCCCCTTGCTGGAACTATTTCTTTGCCGTTTCTTTTTCCCCGGCATCATCCTGGCCGGAGGATTCGCCTAATTCTGTCGAACGGGGCGCAGGCACCTCACCGTAAGTTTGCTTGCTGAAAGGTGTGCCTTCGAAAACCCGGTAAAGATCCTTGCGGCGGTCTTTCAAATGGGTAACGGTGCCGTTAACCCGGTTGCGACGCAGGATCTCCAGGTCGACATCGCCGATGACCACGGTTTCGATGTTGGCGCTGCATTCCCCAACAATGCCGTCGCGGGAAAAAGCAAAATCAGACGGGGAGAAGATTCCCGACTGGGCATACATGGTATCGCTGCGAAACACATGGGTAAGGTTGCCGACTGTGCCGGAAATAACCGTGTAGATTTCGTTTTCAACAGCCCGGGACTGGGCGCAGTAACGCACACGCAGGTAGCCCTGGCGGTCGTCGGTACAGAAGGGGACAAAGATGATGCGCGCGCCCTTGTCGGTAGCCATACGGCACAGCTCGGGAAACTGGGTATCGTAACAGATCATAATAGCGATCTTACCGCAGTCGGTGTCGAAAACTTTTAGTTCGTTGCCGGGCTGGATGGCCCACCATTTTCGCTCATCAGGCGTAATATGCAGTTTGTACTGCCGGTCGATGGTACCATCGCGCCGAAAAAGGTAGCTAACGTTGTAAAGGAGTTCGTCTTCTTCGACAAAGTGCGAACCGCCGATGATGTTGACGTTGTGCTTGACAGCAAGCATGCTGAAAAGCTTGATATACTCCTCGGTAAACTCTGACAAGCGGCGGACCTGCTTGCTGGGTATAGTTTCATCCAGGAACGACAGCAGCTGGATGGTGAAAGTTTCCGGGAAAACGACGAAGTCGGATTCGTCCAGGGCGGCCACGTCGACGAAATACTCGCACTGCCTGGCGAAATCCTCGAAAGAATCGATTTTTTTAAGCATGTACTGCACGGTGCAGATACGAACCGGGAAAGCGCGCCGGTAAAGCCGCTTGGAGCTGGGCATGTAGTCGACGTTGTTCCACTCCAAAAGAACGGCATACTTCCGGGAAGCCTGGTCGTCATCTAAGTAGTTGGGATTGACCCACTTTAATTTGAATCCACTCAGGAACTGGAAGCTCAGGACGGGATCGTAGATCTTCTGCTGGATCACATGCTGCACATACTCATTGGCCGACATCTGGTCGGCATACTTATGATAATAGGGGATCCGGCCCCCGACCAGGAAGCTTTCTAAGTTCAGGCGCCGGGTCAGGTTCTTGCGCTCTTCATAAATCCTGGTCCCGATATGCAGACGCCGAAAGTCAGGGTGAACCATGATTGAAATCCCGTAGAGGTGCTTGCCCTCCGGGTCATGGTTGGTAATATAGCCGTCATCGGTGATCTCATCAAAGGTATGGCGGTCTTCATATTCGTTAAAATCAATGATCAGGCTCGATGAAGCACCGATGATTTTGCTGTCGTACTCCACGCAGAACTGCCCTTCCGGGAAGATCTCGATGTGGCTTTTTAGTTGAGCATGGGTCCAGGGATCCATGTTCGGAAAACAGATCTTGGACAGCTCCACGATCTCATCGATATCCTTCTCTTCCACCTGGCGGATAATCAATTTCTTTTCCATTTTCGATAGGTCAATACGATCTGACATCAATATCTTAATACCTCCTGCTAACTAAATTAACACAGGAAGGGCGCTGTGACAACTTTATTTTGCTTAATACAAAAGGAAAAAGCGGGTTTTAAAGAGTTGAATAACAGCACTACCCCGGTGCAGAAAAGGGAGCCTTGCCAGGCTCCCTCTCTTTAGCGATTTTACATATCAGCAATTTATTTTAACCGGCTTTAGTATTTGGCCGGTTTTTTTAACCTCAACCCTGATTATTCTTTCGGACTGGAAGGGTAAACGGGCCCCGGGTTATATTCAACACTAGGCCTGGCCTGACGGGGTTGCGGAAACAGGCTCATCAAGGTATAGACATCGGGGGGCATATCGGTGTTGACATTAATGCCCATACCGGCCATTTCATTAACGTCGATGGGGTAATCGTGGGTCCAGGTGCCCTGGGTTAGTTTTTCTGCTGTTTTCTCGGCCTGCTCGTCATCCATGTGCTTGAGCAGGAAGTTCTTAACGGTCACCTTAATCTGGCGCAGGGCTTTGCCGGCAACATCAGCCAGGATAAAGGTCTGGTCGTCGATATCCTTGGCCTCTTTCGATTCAATGACCTTGATAATAGAAGCCGCCGGGCACTGCCCCAGCTGGGGATCAAGGGGCCCAAGGACAGCATTTTCATCCATGATCACTTCGTCAGCAGCGAGAGCCACCAGGGTTCCGCCTGACATGGCGTAATGGGGCACAAAAACGGTCACCTTGCCCGGGTGGCGCAGGAGCGCTTCGGCAATCTGCTCGGAAGCCAGGACCAGGCCGCCTGGTGTATGCAGGATTAAATCTATGGGCACGTTTTTATCGGTCATACGGATGGCGGTAAGGACCTGCTCCGAATCTTCGATGTTGATGTAGCGGGTAAGCGGCACCCCCAAGATGTTCAAAGCTTCCTGGCGGTGAATCAGGGTGATCACCCGGCTGCCCCGGGCTTTCTCCAGGTCGGCCATCTTGCGAGTCCGGGTAGAGCGCAGCATTTGCTGCTGCAAGTAAGGCGTAAGAGCGGTGATGATAATAAATATCCAGAACAGCTGTGAAAGATTTTCCATAATTAAAGACCTCCTAAATCTATACCTTAACTAAAGCAATGTTAGCAGTAGTCGCGCCAGCACTCCCAGAATGGGTCAGCGCTATAAATGCGCCTGGGGCGCATGATCAGGATCAGGATTAACCCGAGCACAAACCCACCGATATGGGCCCACCAGGCCACACCGGGCTGGCCGGACAGGGCATAACCAAACTGGATCAAAATCCAGTAGCCCAGGTAGATGGGAGCCGGGATCCAGAAAAAAAAGAATATGAAGGGAAATATAATGGTCAGGATGCGGGCCCGGGGAAACAGGAGCAGGTAAGCGCCGAGGATGCCCGATACCGCTCCGGAAGCGCCGACCATGGGAATGTCGCTGGCGGGCATGAAAAATCCCTGGGTTAAGGCAGCGGCTATTCCAGAAAGCAAAAAGAGGAACATGAAGCGCCTGAACCCGAGCCTGCCCTCTACGGCAGGGCCGAAAACCCAGATAAACCACATGTTACTCAAAAGGTGGGTAAAGTTACCGTGCATAAACATGCTTGAAAAAATAGTCCAGAACTCACCTGCAGGATCCCGGAAAAATTCTGCAGGAACAAAGCCAAAGTTCTGAAACAAAAGAGGCATTACCTGGGGGCCAAAAGAAAGCTGGTAGAAAAAGGCCAGGGTGTTTAGAACGACCAGTCCGATGGTAGCAATAACAGCACCGTGATAAGTAATCGTGTCACGCAGTGGAAACATTTATTCTAAACCAATCTCCCTCCCCCGGCCGGTTTAAGCCGGACTTTAAACATTATATCATATCCCGGTTATGCTTAAAGCAGTTTCTGAAGTTAAATGCGGCTTTAAGGTTTATAAATGTTGCTCCGGGGTTTAGAGGAAATAATAACGACGGCGTTGAATTATGTTTTATTAGTTGCCGGTTATACCTAACCGGCCGAGTAATAATAGAAGAGGTGACAGGGATGCGCATAGTCGTTTTGGGCGGGGCCGGAGACATGGGCGCAGAAGTAGTTCGCGACCTGGTCCGGTACTCAAAAGCCACTGAAATCGTTATAGCCGACATGAACGAACAGAAAAGCAAGCAACTGGCCGAAAGCATCGGAGACGAAAGGCTGAAGGTGAAAAAACTTGACGCCAGATCGCATGAAAACCTGGTTGAAATCATGAAAGGCAGCGCCGCGGTAGCAGGAGCCCTGGGGCCTTTTTACCTTTTCGAACGCCTTATCATCGAAGCGGCCATTGAAGCAGGGGCCAATTATGTCAGTATTTGTGATGATCACGATGCTGTCGAAGCAGCCCTAACCCTCGACCAGGAAGCGCGCCAAAAAGGCCGCCGTATCATGACCGGGCTGGGCTGGACCCCGGGCCTGAGCAACCTGCTTGCCCGCCGGGGCTATGACCGGCTCGATCAGGCCGAATCAGTGCGCATCTACTGGGCCGGCAGCGTGGGCGACTCAAAAGGCATGGCTGTAATCCTGCATTTGATCCACATTTTCGGCGGCCGGGTAGTATCCTACCAGGATGGTGAGACAGTACGCATCAAAGCCGGTTCAGAAAAGGAAACCGTTCGTTTCCCTGCACCCCTGGATCACATCAACACCTATCACCTCGGCCACCCGGAACCGATTACCGTGCCTTTATACCTGGAAGGGCTGCAAAATGTAATTTTAAAAGGCGGAATGGTTGAACACTATCTCAACTTGATGGCTAAATGCGTTGCCGCTTTAGGCCTGGCCAAATACCGGTTGACCAAGCAGATCCTGGGCCGAATCCTTAAATTTTTGACTCCCATTTTTCCGGCTAATAAGAGGCGCAGCCTGTCCGGGATCAGGGTCGATATAAGTGGATACCGGGAAGGAAAGCCGGTGGTTCTTTCATACGGCGCAGCGGCGCCCATGCGCAAGCTGACCGGGCTGCCCCTGAGCATCGGTGCGATGATGATGGCTGAAAGTAAAATTAAACGTTATGGTGTCTTTGGGCCTGAGGCAGACAGCGCCGTTGACTGCGAGTTGTTCCTTGAAGAATTGCGCCGCCGGGGGATTGAAATCGTGGAACGGGAGTTTTAAGCCGTCCCCTGAGATTAATGCCTGTGTGATCTGCCTTTTGCAAAGGCCTTACATAAGCCGTCACAGGCCCGCTCGGGCGCAAAACGGCACTTGATGATATAATACAACCATGGTCTACCAAACCCTTTATGATACGGTGCTTTTATTTGGGTTGGGCCTGGCGGGCTGGTTTTTGCTCACCCGGATCCGTGTCCCGGCCCCAGAAATTATGGGCCCCATCGTTTTGATCGGGGCCTTTCGTGCGCTGCATTTTGAGCTTCCTGCCGCTCCCGGGTTCTTGTTTCCCGTTGCCCAGATCATCATCGGTGTTTTCGTCGGCTCCATGCTAGATAAGAATTCGGTCCGCCAGCTGAAGACCATGGTTATATCCGCCCTGGTTGTTGTTACCTGGGCTCTTTCCATGATTGTGGTTATCGGCTTTTTCTTAAACCGTTACTCAGCCATGGATCCACCGACGGCCCTGCTTTCGGCAAGCATGGGTGGCCTGCCTGAAATATCTGTGCTGGCAGTCGCATCCGGGGCGAGCGCCGCCGTAGTCATAGTGATGCAGATGCTGAGAATGCTTGGCTCGATTGTGCTTTTCCCGGCCATCCTGGAACGGATCGAAAATCGCAACCATTCCAAAAAACGCCCCGGCGAGAAAAAGCCGCCGCGCCCCGGGGACCTGCCGCCGCTGCATAACGGATCTAGAACAGCTTACAACTCCTCTCACCCAGAGCAAAGCAGTAAAGATTCAGGCTGGCAGGGCGGGATTTCTTTTTACAACCCAGGTATTTTTTTTAAGAAAACACTGGACCCTGGAATGCTGCAAGGCTTGATGCTGCAGTCCAGGCAGTCTCTACCAAAAATTTTACCCACACTGGTCGTAGCTGCAGCCGGGGGATACCTGCTGCACAGCCTGGGCGTTCCGGCGGGGCTCATGGTCGGATCCACTTTTGCTGTGGCGGCTGCTTCGGTTGCCGGCATGCCGGTCAGTAAAGTATCAAATCGCCTGCTCAGCGTCCTTTTGGTAGCAATCGGCATTACCCTGGCCGACAATATTACTCCTGAAATGCTGCACACCATGGCAAAGGTCAAATTCATAATCCCGATTTTGATTGCCACCACGGTTATGTTTTTGAGCTCCTTCGGAACAGCCTGGCTAATATTTAAGATCACCGACTGGGATTTTCCCACCAGCTTCCTGGCCGCCGCTCCAGGGGGCTTTACGGTAATGACCGCCCTTGCTATCAAGCACGGGCTTGACCCCTTTAAAGTCTCCATGCTCCACCTGTGCCGTCTGCTGGCTATAAAAATGTTCATCCCCCTGGTCATTATGCTCCTGATGTAACAAGGCGGAAGCAGTTTTTTAGAATTTTTACTCTTATTACCCCGGGCAGGAATTTATTGAGTAAATCGAGAAATTAAAAATCGGGTATGTATGAGTAAATTTAGCAAAGGCTAAAGTTTGCCGCAAAAATTAAAGAGAATTGAATGGAGGGAAGGATTTGCAGGAACAAACCAGCAAGGCTTTGTCAGGTTTTGAAGGTAAGCCCAACGAAGTTATCCCCATGCTGCAGGCGGTCCAGGACGAAGTCGGCTACTTGCCGGAGGAAGCAATCCGGGATATTGCCGACATGATCGGCCTCCCGGAAAGCAAGGTTTACGGAACCGCCACTTTTTATTCCCAGTTTTATTTCTCCCCCCGGGGAGAACGCACCATAAAGGTCTGCCTGGGAACGGCATGCCATGTGCGCGGCGGCATGCAGGTTATGGAGGCCTTAGAACGTGAAATGGGGATCAATGCCGGTGAAACGACAGCAGATTACAAGTTCAGTTTGGAGCGGGTAAACTGCGTCGGATCATGCGCACTGGCCCCCGTGGTCATGGTTGATGACGATGTTTTCGGGCGTTTAGTCCCGAAACAGGCAAAGGAGGTTCTAGAAAAAAGTGATCCAGAAGTTTGATGCTATTGAAAAAGAAGCCCTGGAAGCTTTGGAAAAAGAGCAAAACAACGACATCCCCCAGATTTATGTCGGCTGCGCTACCTGCGGCAACGCTACCGGGGCCCAGTCGGTAGTCCAAACCATAAAAAACAAGCTGGATGAAGAAAACGTCAAGGCTGAGATCAAAGAAGTCGGCTGTATCGGGATGTGCTTTGCCGAAGTCCTGGTTGATGTGATTAAACCAGGGCAGCCGCGTATTTCCTACCAGGATGTAACCCCGGAGAAGGCTGAAGAAATTATCGACAGCTACATCATCAACGACGACCACCGCCCCGACCTGGCCCTCGGTTTTTTCGGTGAGGGCGGCCCGGAAGATGTCGAGCGGATCGACACCGGTGACGTGTTCAAGAACCAGCAAAGAGTTATTTTGAAAAACTGCGGGGTAATAGACCCCGAGAATATTAACGAATACATTGCCAGAGGCGGTTACAAAGGCCTGGCAGAAGCGCTTGAAATGAAGCAGGAAGACATTATTGGCGTCCTCAAGGATTCAGGGCTGAGAGGACGCGGCGGCGCCGGCTTCCCGGCCGGGCGCAAATGGGAATCTTGCATGAAACCCCAGGCTGATCAAAAGTACGTGATCTGCAATGCCGACGAGGGCGACCCCGGCGCCTTCATGGACCGTTCGGTCCTGGAGGGGGATCCCCACTCGGTTATTGAGGGCATGATCATCGCCGGTTATACCATCGGCTCCTCAAAGGGTTATTTCTATGTCCGCGCCGAATACCCCCTGGCCATTAACCGGCTGCGTAAAGCTATCGCCCAGGCCAAGGAAAAGAACCTGCTCGGCGAAAACATCCTGGGCACCGGTTTTGATTTCGACCTGGAAATATTCCAGGGCGCCGGAGCCTTTGTTTGCGGCGAATCAACGGCCCTGGTCATGTCTATCGAAGGCAACCGCGGCTGGCCTAAACCCCTGCCCCGCCCCAGGACCACCGAGCAAGGGCTGTGGGACAAACCAACTCTCTTGAACAACGTTAAAACTTTTTCCGTGGTGCCCCAGATCCTGAGCAAGGGCCCCGACTGGTTCAAGAGTATTGGTACCGAGGGGAGCCCCGGCACGGCCGTTTTTGCCCTGACCGGGACGATCAACCGCAGCGGTTTAATCGAAGTGCCCATGGGTATCGAGCTTGAGAAAATTATTTATGAAGTCGGCGGCGGCATCCTGAACGACAAGAAGTTCAAGGCTGTCCAGACCGGCGGCCCTTCGGGCGGGTGTTTGCCGGAAGACAAACTGCACCTCTCGGTCGATTTCGACACCCTGGTCGAAGCCGGGTCAATGATGGGCTCGGGCGGTATGGTCGTCATCGACGAATCAACCTGCATGGTCGACGTGGCCCGCTATTTCCTGGACTTCACCTTCGAGGAATCAT
>CAYWIY010000045.1:0-15339 GCA_964458455.1 uncultured Syntrophomonadaceae bacterium
AGGAGTTCGTGTTTTCACTTCCCGTTCCCACGCTGATGACGATATTTAACATGTCTAAGGATATGGGTGTAGCCATGCTGGAAACGAATCCTAATTTTGTATTTACGATTATCGATCTCCTGTTCGGCGGTGAAGGCAGGCAGCCTGGAAAGATCAGGGAGTTGACCGAGATTGAAATATCTGTCATGAAACAGATTAATGAAAAATTCCTGGACAATCTCAGTTATGCCTGGAAAGGCATTGTTCAGCTTGATCCCCAGATTGAAAGCATGGACACCAACCCCCAGTTTAACCAGGTTATTGCGTCCAGTGAAACAGTAGCCCTGGTCACTTTTTCTGCGAGTGTCCAGAATGTCCAGGGTTTTATCAACCTCTGCTTTCCGTTTATGGGATTGGAAAATGCGTTATCCAACCTTACTGCGCAGCACTGGTTTAATCAGTTTCAGCAGGCAGCCTCCCAGAGCAAGCCCGGGGATATTGAGAAGTGCTTGCAGGGCCCAGAAGCAAAAGTAAAAGCAGTTCTGGGCAAGGCAAAAATTACCCTTGATGATTTTTTGCAGCTGCAGGAAGGAGATGTGTTGCCTGTAAAGAGGCAGCGGGGGGAACCTTTGGAAATGCTGGTTGAAGACAAGCCGCTTTTTAAAGTCCAACCCGGGACCAGGGGGAAACGTCTGGCCGTAAAAATAGTGGACTGGGTTGCGGAAGAAAAAGACAAAGCGGGTGATTATCATGGATAGCCGGAATATCCTCTCTGAAGAAGAAATGAATGCTCTTTTGAACGAAGATTCCAGTCGTGAAGAAGAGCTTAAAATGGATTTGAAGCTCAAGCTGGTGCTTGATTTTCCGCTTGAAGTTTCCGTGCGCCTCGGCGAAGCCCAGAGAACAATCGGACAACTTTTAAACCTTACTGTGGGCACAGTGATCGAACTGGATAAAATGATTGATGATCCTGTTGAACTGGTGGTCAATGGCAAACCGTTTGCCGAGGGCGAAGTGATAACCGTAGGCGAGACCTTTGGGGTCCGCCTTAAGAACATAATTAATCCCAAAGAAAGAATAGAAAACCTGCGCTGAGGAGGGACAACTTGGAAGAGCTGAGTTTACTGGAAAAGGACACTATAGCAGAAGTGGGCAATATTTCCCTGGGCGCTTCCGCTACTGCCCTTTCTACCATACTGGATAAATCGGTTGATATAACTACACCGCGGCTTTCAGTTCTTGAAAGCAGCGAGATAACCCAGAAACACCCCATTCCCTGCCTCCTGGTCGAAGTGGAGTACATTTCAGGCCTGGAAGGGAGCAATATACTGCTGATCAAGGAGCAGGATGCGGTGATAATAGCCGCTCTAATGATGGGGGAATCACCGGAGGGCAAGGAAGGGCCTTTAAATGAAATTGAGCTGAGCGCTGTCCAGGAGGCAATGAACCAGATGATGGGTTCAATGGCCACATCAATGTCGGAGCTGTTTCAAAGGACTATAGAGATATCTACTCCCAGGATCGAACAGATCAACCTTGCTGATGAACAGCCTGAAGCAGCGCCACTTAATGATGCAGAAAAAGTGGTCCATGTCCAGTTTACAATGAAGGTCGAAGATATAATTGACAGTGTTATGGTCCAGGTAATTCCCCTTGAGTTTGCAAAGAAAATGGCTGCCCAGCTGTTGACAGGTGAGCCAGAGACAGCCCCTGTTTCGGAGGATGCTGATGCCGGCCCAGGGGCAGTTTCTGACCTCGATTCCAATGAAGCGCATGAAGAAGCGTTAGATGATGATGTAGAAACGGTTGTAATCAATACCGGGGAAAAATCAAGCTCTCCAGATCCATTGAGCGACCTTGAAAAGGACACTATAGGAGAGGTGGGTAACATATCCCTCGGCGCTTCAGCTACAGCTTTATCAACAATTTTGAATAAAGCTGTAGATATTACCACCCCTTCCCTGGATGTGCGAAAGGTTAGGGAAATAAAAGAAGATCATCCACTTCCCTGCCTCATGGTGGAAGTGGAATATTCTTCAGGGCTGGAAGGAAGCAATGTCCTCATTATCAAGGAGCAGGATGCGCTTATTATTGCCGCCCTGATGATGGGGGAATCGCCGGAGGGCAAAGAGGGCCCGTTAAGTGAAATTGAATTAAGCGCTGTCCAGGAGGCAATGAACCAGATGATGGGTTCGATGGCCACATCGATGTCTGAACTATTTCAGCGCTCCGTAGAAATAACCCCGCCCAAGGTGGAGCAAATAGACCTGTCTAGTGAACGCTCACAGATCTATGGCCTTGGCCTGGATGATGAAGTAGTTCATGTCGAGTTTTCTATCCAGGTGGAAGATAAAATTGACAGCGTTATGATCCAGGTTATACCGATCAGCTTTGCAAAACAAATGGCTAATGATCTTCTTTACGGGCATGTTGAGCCGGCACCTGAGCCTGAACCGGATCAGGTTGCAGGCACCGGGGATCAGCCGCCGGAGATTGAATATGTTGAGGACCGGGAAGAGGAAGTTGTTCAAACTGATGAAAGGAAGCAGGAAAGTGCTTCTCAACCGTCTGCTGCTCCTGAAGACCGGGGCCCGGATATTGACATGCAAAAGCTGGAACTGGTCAAAGACATACCAATGGATATCGAAGTTGTGCTGGGGACGACAAGGGTACCGCTGGGTAAACTGTTTTCACTGGATAAAGGCGGGATAGTGGAGCTGGACTGCAATGTTCATGACCCGGTTGAGCTCATGGCCAATAACAAGCTTCTGGCCAAGGGTGAGGTGGTTATGATCAACGATCAACTTGGCATAAGAATTACAGAAATACAATTTGAAGATGTTATAGAAAGCTATGATCTTTAAAATAAAGGTTCATCCACAGGGAGGTCATTGATATGGATGCCAGGCAGTATGCAGAACTTTTTCAGGCTGAAGCCGGGGAATACATGCAGGTTTTAAACCAGTGTTTGCTCAAGCTGGAAGAAAATCCCAGGGATAGCGAACAGCTCAAAGAAGCCTTCAGGGCTGTTCACAGCCTGAAAGGTATGGCCGGGACGATGGGTTACCAGCATGTAACCAACATAGCTCACGGCCTGGAAAACTTCATGGAAGATTTTAAGACTTTCGAGTGGGAACCCAGTCCGGAAGTAATCGACCTGATCTTTGAAGCCGTTGATCTGCTCCAGGAATCACTGGAGCATCCAGAGGAATCCAGCCATGAAGACCAGCAAAAATGGGAAAAATTGATGTCCGAAATGAAAAAAAGTCGCGAAAGTGAAGATGCAGAAACAACAGCAGAACAAGACGAAAGCGAACAGGTAGGGACATCTTTCCAACTCGGTGTAATGGATCAAGAAATACTGCGCCAGGCTTATGAAAGAGAGGAGCACCCCTGTCTTGTTCATGTATTTTTTAAAGAAGACGTGCTAATGAAATCGGTCCGCATTTACATGGTTTTTAAAGCGCTCGAAGAATGCGGAGAAGTAATAGCTTCGGTTCCTACCCAGCAGGAATTAGAGGAAGAGCAGTTTGACACTGATTTCCAGGTGCTTTATGTGCCTCAAAACAACAATACTGCAGATGTGCAAGAAAAAATCATGCAAATAACCGACGTGGAAAAAGTAACAGTTTCACCCTGGGAAGCCCATGATCTTTTAGAAACCGGACCTGAAGAAGACACTAGTAGCGGGAAAACTGCAGGGTTTGAGGAAAGTAAACAAATGGCAGATCCTGCCTGTCCGAATGAAGAGAGTCCCCAGGAAAAAACTGGTAACGTTAAAGAGGGTGCTGTGACACAGCAGTTAGCCGAAGAGCCGCAGCAGACTGAGAACGCCCCAAAAAGTCAGAGTGTTTCAGAGGAGGAGACGGGGCAGCAAGTAACCAGGGCCGTCGATAAAATGGTCAGGGTGGAAACCCAGAAATTAGATGACCTGGTAAACCTGGTGGGAGAAATGGTAGTGGCAAGAACCAGGATTACAGAAATTGGGCATGGGTTTAATGAAGAGCTTGATACTACCATAGATCAACTGAAAAGGTCCATCAGTAATTTACAGGATACTGCCATGGAACTAAGAATGGTCCCGATTGATCAGGTATTTGGTCGCTTTCCAAGGATGGTTCGCGATTTATGCCGGGAAAAAGGAAAAAAAGTTCAGCTTTATATCAGCGGAGAAGAAACAGAGCTTGACCGTTCTATCATTAACCGGCTATCTGATCCGCTGGTCCATTTGCTGCGCAATGCATTTGACCATGGAATAGAACCCCCGGAAGAACGGGTGAAGAAGGGGAAAAGAGCTGAAGGAACAATCCATTTGAAAGCCTGTCATGAAGGTAACCAGGTTGTAATTACTGTTGAGGATGATGGTGGTGGGATTGATCCGAAAAAGGTTGGACGGAGTGCTGTACAAAAAGGGCTAATATCTGAAGAAGAATTCAGCCAGTTAAGCGACGATGACCTGGTCAGCCTCATTTTTTTCAGCGGGTTTAGCACATCAGATCAGGTAACCGATGTTTCCGGTCGAGGGGTGGGCATGGATGCGGTAAGAAATAGTATTGAAGCCCTGCATGGAACGGTGGAAGTATCCAGTGAAATTGGAGTTATGACCCGTTTTGAAATGCGCCTTCCTCTTACACTGGCCATCATTACCACCCTTCTGGTTAAATCTTCTAATCAACTTTATGCCATCCCGGTAGAAGTGATCCGCGAAAATGTTTACCTCGATCGCCGTGAAATCAAAACTATACGCGGTAACCCGGTGGTTAATCTGAGGGGAGAAGTGATTCCGCTTTTCACCCTGAGCAGTCTGCTGGGGTTCGAAAGCGGCGGGTTGCCCGAAGATGAATGCTCTGTAGTCATTGTAGAAGCAACCGGGCGCAGGGCCGGGTTTATTGTCGATGATTTAATTGGGCAGCAGGAAATCATGATTAAGTCCCTCGGTGAACTGATCAGGGGGTTAAAGGGTATTGCCGGGGCGACAGTGTTGGGCGACGGCAGCGTAACACTCATAATCGATGTTGCCGGCCTATTAAGTGAAGGGAGGGATTACATTGAGTAAAACAGTACTGGTTGTTGATGACACTGCTTTTATGAGGATGACCTTAAAAAGCATGCTCGAGAAAAATGGTTACGAAGTAGTGGGTGAAGGTGAAGATGGCCAAAAAGGGGTTGAATTGTACAAAGAACTTAAACCGTCCCTGGTTACCATGGATATTACCATGCCCAACATGGATGGGATTACGGCTATCAAGGAAATTATGAGCTTTGATCCCGGAGCTACGGTCATGGTTGTCAGCGCTATGGGACAAAAAAGCCTGGTAATTGAAGCGCTCAATGCCGGGGCTAAGGATTTTGTTGTAAAGCCGTTTCAACCCGATCGTATAGCTGAAGCATTAGCCAAGCTGGAAGGTTAGATTTTATCGAGCGAAGCGAAAAGATGCCTCGCTAAATGCGGAGGTTTTTAATGGAAACAGTTCATGTAAAAATTGCCGATATGGCTGTAGCTAAAAATGAGGGCGTGCTGGTTACTTTTGGCCTGGGATCTTGCATAGGCATCGCCTTATATGATCAGGGGGCAAAAGTCGGCGGGCTTGCCCACATTTTGCTTAACGACAGCAGCAAATTTAGTCGTCCCAGCGCTAATAATGTCAACCCGGCCAAGTTTGCCGATACAGCAGTACCTCATTTAATTGAGAAAATGCTTGCTGCAGGGGCAAAAAAAAATAATATCACTGCTCAGCTTGCCGGAGGAGCAAGCTTGTTTAATTTCCAGAATGATTCTGGAAACGTGGGCCAAAAAAACATTGAAGCGGTTCGCTCGATATTGAAAAAAGAAAGAGTAAAAATTGAAGAAGAAGATGTTGGGGGCAACTGCGGTAGGACAATGCGGTTGTTTGTAGATACCGGGAAGGTAACCGTAACTACAGTTGGTAAAGGAGCAGTGAAGAGTTGAAAACAGTGCGAGTGCTGGTGGTTGAAGATTCAGCCTTCATGCGGCGGGTAATTAGCGATATTATCTGTGAGCATCCTGATATTGATGTGGCGGCGACAGCTAAAGATGGAGTCGATGCTTTAAAAAAAATTAAGGAATGCAAGCCCGATGTTATAACCATGGATCTCGAGATGCCGCGCATGGACGGTATTCAAACCATGCGGCGTATCATGGCTGAAACACCCCTGCCGGTTATAATGCTTAGCAGCCACACCGGCGTGGGCAGTGAGAGCACCCTAAAAGCCCTTGATGCCGGGGCGGTGGATTTTATCACCAAACCGTCAATGGGTGTTTCTGTGGAGGAACTAAAAGATGTCCTGCCCCAGAAAATTATAGCCGCCTCCATGGCCCGGGTTAATTTAATTACCTCCGAAAAAACTGAAGCTTACAAGGCCGGGCAACAGTTCACTTCATATTCAGAGCGTCGCGAAATGGCCAGTTTAGTTATTGCCATCGGGGCTTCAACCGGGGGTCCCAAAGCGCTGGAAGCTGTTTTTAAAGGGTTGCCGCCCGATTTACCGGCAGCGGTTATGCTCTCACAGCATATGCCTCCGGGCTTTACTCTATCATTCGCCCAGCGTCTGGATTTATTTTCTCCATTAAAAGTTAAAGAGGCTGCGAACGGGGACCCTCTTTTGAAAGGGCAGGCCCTGGTTGCTCCCGGGGGCTATCACCTTATAGCCAAAAAGAATAGCGTCCACCTGGACTCAGGGCCAAGAGTTAATTTTGTCAGGCCTTCAATAGATGTAATGCTGGAATCGCTCGCCAGTTGTGAACAAAAGATCCTTGTAGTAATCATGACCGGGATGGGTAAGGACGGAGCGGCCGGGACTGCCAGTTTGAAGAAAAAGAAAAGCGACACAATAGTTATAGCACAAGATCCTACTACAGCATTAATACCCAGCATGCCTGAAGCTTTGATCAAGACTGGATTGTGTGATGTCCAGGTCTCTGCAGAAAGGATGGCCTTAGAAATCGATCATTATGCTCGTAAGCTTAGCCGGTAGTATAATCATTATTGATCTGTCATGAATGTAGAAAGGAGAGGGCTTCATTTGAAGGAAAACTGGGATTTTGTCCGTTTTAAAAAGGAATTTTACCAGTTAACTGGCCTTGATTTGGACAGGTACAAGGATAAACAGATGGAAAGAAGGATTGGCCAGTTGATAGATCGCGAAGGTTATGACGGCCTTTGCTCATTTTTTAAAGAATTAAAGGTTAATGGTGATGTCCTGCATAAATTTTACAATTACTTGACTATTAATACGTCGGTTTTTTTTAGGGACTCTAAAGTATATGATTACCTCCAGGAGAAGGTTGTCCCCGATTTGCTGGACAGTTTCAAACACCTTAATATCTGGAGTATGGGATGCTCGCACGGTGAAGAACCCTACTCTATTGCCCTTATCCTTGACCGCCATTCAGCCTTGCAGCGCGCTGATATAATGGCCAGTGATATTGATGACAAGGCCCTTGAGATGGCCAGGGAAGGCCGCTATGCTCCCAACCAGCTCGAAAAGGTGCCCCCGGACATTCTAAAAAATGCATTTTCCCAGCAGAATGGGTATTATTACCTGGCCCCGGAGTACAAAAAAGCGGTGACCTTCAAAAAACATAACCTGCTCGGCTCAATTTATAGCAACATAAATCCTATGCACCTGGTGTTATGCCGTAATGTTTTTATATATTTTAAAATCGATGTCCAGGAATGGATAGTTGAAAAAGTATCCAGTTTAATTAATCCTGGGGGTTATTTTATTATCGGTTGTGCCGAATTTATTAATAAGCCTGAACGTTTTAAACTGGAAAGGTTGATTCCATCAATTTATAAGAAAACCGGTTGAAGCTTGTTCGGGTTAATAAACCAGGGCTGAAAGCCCCGGAGGTTATGATGTTTGGTAAACGCAGGTCGTATGTAATTATGTACTTTCTTGCTGCAGCCATCTTGCTTTTAACCCTTACTGGTGATGGTTCAAATGCCCTGCGTAGAATCAGGGGGCTACATTCCGAGCGCGTAACAGTTTCAGAACCGGAAATAACAACCGTCCGGACTGAAAAAGTCCTGATGGAAGGCAGTCCCTGGGAAACCATCTTCTATAAAATAGCTTCCCCGATTGAGGGTCCTACTGTTATGGTGATTGGCGGAATACACGGTGATGAGCCGGCAGGATACATGGCAGCAGATGAAATTGCAAACTGGGTTATCGACAGGGGAACCCTGCTGGTTTTGCCCAGGGCTAACGTCCCCGCTATAGAGGCCGGAACCAGGAATGCCCCTGGTGAACCGGACTTAAACCGGGTTTTTCCGGGTGGCTTTGATGATGGTCCTGCCGAGGAAATGGCCGCGGTTATTATGGAGTTGATAATAGAATACGAGCCCACCTGGGTACTTGATCTTCACGAGGCAGAGTATTGTGAACGGTTAATTCCCGGGGCCCTGGGCCAGACTGTTCTTTATCCACGGAAAGCAGATTCTTTAGATATAGTTGAGGAGCTGCTCGCTGCGGTAAACAGGTCAATTTACAACGAAAAAAATCACTTTCTTCTTCTCAGGGGGGTAGCAAGGGGCAGCGCGGCAAAAGGAACACTTATGGCCGGAGCGGATGGCATTATCATAGAGACCTGCGAACAGATGCATATTGATGAAAGAATCCAGTATCAGTGCCAGGTTGTTTCAGCAATGCTTTACACGTTGGGAATAACAGTTTATTAAAGCAGGGGGGAGGTTGTTTGTGGACAGCAGTATCCTGAATGCCCTTTTCCGGGATCCGGTTATAAACCGCCTTACTGCCGGGAAAACAGTTCAATCCCGGGCTGACATACCCGAATCACTGGTGGCAAAAGTAACTGCTTTGAAGGGAGAAGCAGCTGTTTTACGCTGGGAAGGCGGCACCTTTACTGCTGTTTTAAATGCAAAGGTTTCTCCCGGTGAAATACTGTTATTAAAATATAAAGGAATGAAAGAAGACCGTTCCCATTACAGGATAATGGCTCGCTTTCCCGGGGTAAACGAACTAAATTCCGGCGCTAATCGTGGGGAGCCGTCTGATTCCTTTCTGCTCGGTATAATGCCAGGCGGTGTGAACCAGGAGGGAGAGGCACCAGCGCTGCTCCGGTTTTTGTCCCGGGGCAAACAGCAGCGGGCAGAGGGGATCGAGACAGAGCCTTTACTGGAGCTTTTTATCGACACTGATAATTTTGGGCTGGTACTGGTTCGCTTCTTTTATTATCCAGGGGGAAAGAAGTTGGATTGCCGGTTTGTAGTGGAATCTAAGGAAGCCGGTGAAGCTCTTCAACATGAAGCAGAGCGCCTGGTAGATGAAGCCGGCGGTAAAGGTGAAGAAAAGGGCAAACCCCTGCAGTGGAGTGTCGGTAACTTGCAGCGGGCTGCCTCAGAAGCCCTGCACCAGGGCGGTTTTAACCTTAATGCCAGGGCTTGAGGGTGAGATGACGATATGGTTGATAAACGCCAGAAAAGAATTGAGCAGATCCGCAGGGCAGTAGCGCTTCACTATGATCCTGCCACCAGGCAGGCTCCCAGTATTGCTGCCAGTGGAAAAGGCTGGCTTGCCGAACGGATTATAACCATGGCCAGGGATAACCGGATTCCTGTGGTTGAGGATAAAGCTTTAGTTAAAATCCTTGGCAACCTTCCTGTAGGGGAAGAAGTGCCGCAGGAACTTTATGAAGCAGTTGCAGCGATATATGCCTTTATCATGGAAGCTGACTCCAGGAAAGGGAGGTAGCCTCGATAAGAAAGGAGAGCCGGTGTAAGCCTTCCCCATTAAATTTTGGGCGCAACTATACGAAGGATTTGCTGAATTTCTAACGAAATATTATTGTAAAAGGAGGTCTTTTAGTGGATATCTACGTGGCCAGGCAGCCGATTTTTGACAGGAGGCAAAAAGTATATGCTTACGAACTTCTTTATCGCTCAGGTATGGATAATTATAATCCTGAGAATAACGGCAACCTGGCTACCACAGAGGTGATAGCACACAGTTTTTTGGCCCTGGGCCTGGACAAACTGACCCGCAGAAAGAGAGCTTTTATAAACTTTACCAGGCAGTTATTGCTGAATGAAACCCCATTTCTCCTGCCCAGGGATTATGTGGCGGTAGAAATAACAGGAGATATGGATACCGACGAGGATACAATCGAAGCCTGTAAAAAACTCAATAAAAAAGGTTATATGCTGGTCCTGGACGACTACGATCATAATACCAGGTATACTGATCTGCTCGACTATGTCAATTATATTAAAGTAGATTACCAGGAAACAAAACCTGAAGAGCGGGAAAAAATCATCAGCTATTTCCAGGGCAGCAAGAAAAAAATGATTGCAGAAAGAGTGGAAACTGTGCAGGAATATGGGGATGCCATGAGAAACGGTTACGATTTTTTCCAGGGCTTTTTCTTTTGCGAGCCGACAGTGGTTGTCGGAAAGGAGATACCGGGCACTAAACTGCAACACTTGCGCTTATTGCAGGAAATATACAAGCCGGAAATGGACTTTGACCAGGTAGAAAATTTGATCAAGCAGGATCCCGCCCTTTCTTATAAGCTGCTGCGCTTTATTAACTCCATTGCGTTTCCGGTTCGCTTCCCCATTCACTCTATACGTCAGGCCATGGCTTTACTGGGCCAGAAAGAAATTATTAAATGGGCCTCCCTGGTTGCTTTACGCAATGTTGGTTATGATAAGCCTGATGAATTGATTATTACTGCAGTTTCAAGAGGTAAGTTTTGTGAACTGATGGCCGGGGTAACCGGCCTGGAGAAAAGAAGTGCTGATCTTTTTCTTACCGGTTTGTTTTCCCTTCTCGATACTTTTTTGGACCAACCTATGGAAAGCATTTTGCAGGAACTCCCTCTTGCAGAAGAGATAAAAAGCGCTCTCAGTGGAGAAACGAACTCTTTTAGTGAAATACTTGAGCTGGTGCTGCTTTATGAGCAAGGGCAGTGGGATAAAGCGTTTTCGATAGCTGCAGAAAAGTACAACCTCGATGAAGTCGAAGTAATGTCATATTACTTGGAATCTCTCGAATTGGCTGACATGGCTAGCAACTAGCAATGTTCTTAATTTGACATCGAAAGTGAACCGTGGTAAAGTTTACCTACATTTATGTTCATAACTGTGGCTAGCTTCTGCCCTTTGTTGCGGGGTTTAGGAAGTTTTAATCAGTGTGACAAAACCCTCTTAGTTTTAGCGGCCCCGGGCTAGATAGTGCGTATACGCACAACTCAAAATAAATTCAACTTATAGTACGAAGGGAGATTACAAGAATGACTACTGAAAACGAACAAAAAGTATATGATGTTTTGGATGAACTTGGTATTGAATATACCCGGTACGAGCACCCCCCGGTTTATACTGTTGAAGAGGCACAGGAGTACTGGAAAGATATTAAGGGGGCTCATGCCAAGAATTTATTCTTGAGAAATAATAAGGGCAATCGTCACTTCCTGGTGGTGCTTGAACAATCGAAGTCAGCCGACTTAAACGATCTCTCAGCCAAACTGGCGGCTGGAAAACTGAGCTTTGCTTCTGAGCGCCGTTTGCAGGAACACCTGGGGCTCGAAACAGGAGCGGTATCGCCTTTTGGTATTATAAACGATGAAAAGAAAGCGGTGACCCTGGTTATAGACCGTGCTTTGCAGAAAAAAGAATCCGTTAATTTTCACCCCAATGTTAATACTGCAACTATAAACCTTTCCTATAGTGATTTTGAGAAGTTTCTTAAGCACCGCGGTAATCAAATTATCTATATTTAACCGGCAAACAATGGCTTAAGGTAGAAAAGGTGGTATGGCTCTTTTGGAAGAGTTGAAGAGAATTCAAAGTTTTTTACAGCAAGTCGCGGGAGCTTTTGCGGGTGTAGTAGATATTGAGATCGGCATTTTTAGCAGCGATCTCGAAGTAATTGCCGGTAGTGGGTATTTTGAAAAAGAAGTAGGAACTGTGTATGATGAAGGATGCATGACTCATAAATTGGTATCTTCCTCCAGCGATGACTCGATTTTTGTTGAAAACACTACCCATGCAGTTTGCTGTGCAGAATGTGAGTATTCTGGAAGATGTGAAGTGCTGGCCTTCGTGATGCGTCCTATTATATATGGAGAAAACAAAATAGGTACCATCTCTTTGCTGGCTCTGACCGAGCAGCACCGCCGCAAACTACTTAATCATTATGAAAAAATGCAAGATTTCCTCAGCAAGTTGTGTAATTTAATCCTGATCTCAATCAATGAAAAGAGAATGGAATCAAAGATAACCAGCTTGATGAACCAGTTTAAAGATGTCATTAACTCAATTTATGAGGGTGTTATAGCTATCAACAACCAGGGAATAGTAACCAACGTGAACCAGGCTGCGGAAGAGATGTTGAAAATTGATCACAGCAGCGTATATAGGACCCATATTAATGATCTTTTTCCTGATTTCGTAGTTGAAGATGCAATTAACAAGAACGAGCATTCTGACAGCGATTTATATTATGTTAATGAAGTCAGTTATACCGGTCCGAATAAAAAAACCCTCTATCTCTTTTATAATGTCACCCCTATGTATGAGGACGGCCGGGTATCGGGGGCTGTTCTTACTTTCCGAAAAAAAGAGGAAGTAGAAGAAATGGCCAACCGAATAATGAAAGAGAATAAGAAAAGCACTTTTGCAGGTATTATTGGAACCAGTACTGAAATCAACGACATTAAGGAAAAGATGAAGTTAATAGCAGCTACGGATTCAACAGTTATTATTTACGGTGAAACAGGTACTGGAAAAAGCATTTTTGCCCGCGCTATTCATGAGGAGAGCCCTCGCCGTAAAAACCCCTTCGTCTCGGTAAGCTGTGCCGCAATTCCGGCCACCCTGCTTGAATCTGAACTTTTCGGCTATGAGGAAGGGGCTTTCACAGGCGCTCGCAAAGGGGGCAAGCCCGGCAAATTTGAGCAGGCTCACGGGGGGACTATCTTTCTGGATGAAATCGGCGATATGCCCCTGGATTTTCAGGTTAAACTGCTGCATGTCATTGAGAATAAGAGCATTGCCAGGGTCGGCGGTGTATCTTTTCGTGACGTAGATGTAAGGATTATTACTGCTACTAATAGAGATCTGGAAGAAATGATAAGAGAGCGTAAATTCCGCGAAGATTTATTTTACAGGATTAATGTTATACCTTTTACTTTGCCCAGTTTGCGGGATCGCAAGGATGATATCATACTTTTAATGCATCATTTTCTTGATTATTATTCGGTTCGCCTGAATAAGAAGATCAAGGGTTTTGAAGAAGATGCCCGTGAAGCCCTGTTGAGCTACCCGTGGCCGGGCAATGTCAGGGAATTAGAGAATGCTATTGAATACGCGATTAATATAGAATCCGGTCACCAGATCACGAAAAGTAGCCTTCCCGAAAAAATAAACAGGCATTACAGTAGCAGTGAACAGATAGGAATCGAAGATATTTCTTCCCTGGAAGAAAAAGCAATTAAAGCTGCCCTGGATAAATATGGATATTCAACCTGGGGCAAGGAAAAAGCAGCCAGTGCCCTTGGTATTAGCAGGGCTACCCTGTATAGAAAGCTAAAAAAAATAGAAGAAAATGTTTCTTAATATGAGAACATTTATCATATTGATAATAGCCTTGTTAACCTCCATATAATAAGGCTTTAATACGCTAATAGACCTTATAATTATAATATTGAGAAACAGGTGCCAGATAATAAATAAAGCACCTGTTTTTTTGTGCAGTAAGAATGGGGCTTTAAGGGTTGTTTTGAATTCCTGAAGGTATGGCACGAATATTGCTTAATATATTAATAGAAATTTATGACCGCTGCTGTTTAGATGAGTTTTGAATATAATGGCCTTTTACTTTATCATAACCGGGATAAGCTAATACCGAGATATATTTACCTGAACTGTAATATGTATCTATGTTGATTTTCAAGCCTATTTGTCGTTGGGGGGTTGATACATGCAGCAAGGCTTTTATTGTTTCCGCACTGATAATCTATTTTGAAGGAGGTATCTTAAGTGGTTAAGGAACAAACGCCAGAAGAAAGAAGTATGTATGCCAAGCGGACATTCTGGATTGCTCTTATTATCATGCTTGTATTCGTGGTTTTTGGTATTGCTGCGCCGGATGCTTTTGGTGAGTTAGCAGGCACCGTTTTTGACTACATGGTCGAGCAGTGGGGCTGGTCGTTCATCCTTGGGGCCAGTCTTTTCCTGGTTATGATTATCTACCTGCTTTTGAGCCCTGTGGGCGAAATTAAGCTGGGTAAAGATGATGAAACACCGGAATACGGCAACTTTACCTGGTTTGCCATGCTGTTTAGTTGCGGGATGGGTATCGGCCTCCTGTTCTGGGGGGTATCGGAGCCAATCTGGCACTACATGTGGCCGCCAATGGGCGAAGCGGGCACTCCCGCTGCTGTCCACATGGCCATGCGCTATTCATATTTCCACTGGGGTTTGCACCCCTGGGCTGTCTATGC
Organism: uncultured Syntrophomonadaceae bacterium; assembly: GCA_964458455.1. Classification (GTDB taxonomy): domain Bacteria; phylum Bacillota; class Dethiobacteria; order DTU022; family DTU022; genus B1SED10-74M. Next base: position 14,468 of record CAYWIY010000045.1, read on the forward strand.
GGTTGTGGCCGGTTCGCTGGCCTATTTCTCTTACCGCAGGGGCTTGCCGATGATGCTCAGCTCCTGCCTGGAACCGATCCTCGGCCCTGAAAATATCAACAAAGGCTGGGGTGTTGTGGTTAACGTTATTGGTGTTTTCGCCACCCTGTTCGGTCTGGCGACCTCGCTGGGCCTGGGCGCAATGCAGATCGGCGCTGGCCTGGAGTTCTTGTTCGGTATCCCGAGCACCAACACTCTCTGGGTGGTTATCGTTATCGTAGTAACCGCTGCAGCGGTTATTTCCACCTACACCGGTATCGACCGCGGTATTAAGTGGTTAAGCCGGATCAATATTGTCGTGGCCCTGGCTTTGCTGGCCCTGGTATTTGTCCTCGGTCCGACTCTCTTTATCCTTAACATCCTCACCCATTCTACCGGGGATTACATCCAAAATATAATCTACATGTCATTTGGCCTCGATGCCGCCGGTGAAGGGGCTGAAGGATGGTACGGAGCCTGGACTGTGTTCTACTGGGCCTGGTGGATCGCCTGGGCGCCCTTTGTCGGGACCTTTATCGCCCGCGTTTCCCGCGGCCGCACCATCCGCAACTTTATCACCGGCGTGCTGCTGGTCCCGGTGGCGGTCAGCCTGGTCTGGTTTGCCGTCTTTGGCGGAGCCGCCCTCTGGTATGAGCATTTCCAGGAAGTAGGCATCATCCAGGAAGCTGTTGGTCAAGACGAAGCGATGGGCTTCTTTACCCTCCTGGAAATTATGCCGGCCTCCGCTTTGCTGGTGGGAGCAGCCAGTTTCTCGGTGGCGATCTTCTTTATTACTTCCTCTGACTCCGGCACCTACGTAAACGGCATGCTCACCTCCGGCGGTAACCCCAACC
>CAYWIY010000046.1:0-15046 GCA_964458455.1 uncultured Syntrophomonadaceae bacterium
AGGTCAGTTTATTTGGCCGGTTGCAGAAGGGGGAGAGGTTACTCCCGGGAGAGGATTTAGTTCATGGCATACCGGTATTGATATCGACGGCGAGCCCGGAACCCCTATTCTTGCTGCCGACAGCGGGGTTGTCTGGTATTCTGGATTTGGAGGCTCACAGGGTAACTATATCATCATTTATCACGGCAATTACTGGACCCTGTATTTACATAACCAGATCAACCTGGTTAAAAAAGGTAAAACAGTCAAGCAGGGTGATGTCATTGCCAGGCTTGGTTCTACGGGCCGTTCCACCGGGCCCCACTTGCATTTTGAAATCAGGCGCGATGATGGAAGCGGAGAGTGGCGTGCCTATTATCAACATAAACCAGTCGATCCCCTGCGCTTCTTCAGGCCTTAAGAAAATACCATCGAGTTAACTGCCCCAAAAACGGTGGGATTAATTTGTGGTGGCTTTTTTGGCGCTTAAATAAAGGATTATTTTTTTAAAAAGCGAAGTTTTATGTCTACTAAACAGATGGGGTGGTCAATATGGCTGAAACGATCCTGGTAGTGGATGATGAAAAGCCAATAGTGGAAATACTAAAGTATAACCTTGAAAAAGAAGGGTATAAAGTTATAACCGCTTATGATGGTGAAGAAGCCCTCAAAATGGTCGATACAGATCATCCAAGCTTAATAGTGTTAGATATAATGCTTCCTCATAAGGATGGCTTTTCAGTATGCCGCGAAATTCGCTCCAAGTGGGACATCCCTATTATTATGTTAACAGCTAAGGAAATGGAAATGGACAAAGTCCTGGGTCTGGAACTGGGAGCGGATGATTATGTTACAAAGCCTTTCAGCGCCCGCGAAGTATCTGCAAGGGTTAAGGCTTTACTTAGGCGCAGTAAACTGGAAGAGCGATATCCCGGCGAGAACAAAAACGAGATCAAGGCCGGCACTATTGTAGTAGATCAAAACGAAATGCAGGTTTATAATTTAGAAAAACCGGTTGAGTTAACTTTGCGGGAATACAACCTTTTGGTTTACCTGATCACCAGACCGGGGTTCGTTTTCAGCAGGGAGCAGCTTTTGGATCAGGTTTGGGGTTACGATTACATTGGAGAGGATAGGACTGTTGATGTGACAGTCAGGAGATTACGCGAAAAACTGGAGCAAGATCCTGCCCAACCTGAATATATTAAAACCAAAAGGGGCGTAGGTTACTATTTTAGGTCGCTTTAACATTTTTAAAAGCCTCCAGTGGAAGATTATTTTTATCTATCTAATGCTGATCCTGTTCTCTTTGCAGTTGATCAGCGTTTACCTGGTCCAGTCCCTGGAGCAGTACTATCTAAGTAATTACAAGGAAAACCTCGAAAACCAGGCCCGGTTATTATCGGCTTTCATTAAGCCGGGGTTTGGGGAAGGAGAAGAGTGGGCTGAAGATACTGTCCGCCTTGCGAGGGAGTTCAGGGACCTGCATGAAATGGAAATCATAGTTTTGGATAACAATGCCCAGATTGTGGGGACTTCAGGTAGCCAGGCTAACGTGGGACACCGTTTGATTCGCGACGAGATCACCCGGGCCTTGTCCGGTAACCTTAGCGATAACATGCGCTATGACCCGGTTAACGAAGAACGTCGTTACTACATGGCTTATCCGATTGAAAATAACCAGAGAACAATCGGGGTAATATATTTAAGCGGATCATTAAAATCAGTAGACGAAACCCTTAGTGAAGTAAAAACGATCCTGCTTAGTGGTGTGGGGTTGGCCCTAGCCGTTAGTTTTTTACTGGGCATCGTTTTAACCAGGACCATAACCCTGCCGATCAAGGAAGTTACCGGCCAGGCCCATGAGATGGCCGGCGGTGATTTTTCACGCAAAATCCAGGTCCAGGCTTCCGACGAGATTGGAAGGCTGGGAGAAACCTTTAATTACCTCGCAGAGCGCCTCAGCCATACCATTGACGAGATGTCAACAGAAAAAAACAAGGTGGAAGCCATAATTAACAACATGAGCGATGGTGTGGCCGCACTTGATGGGAAAGGGCATTTAATTCAGATCAATCCTTCCGCCAGGCGCCTGCTTAAACATCTCAACCTGAAAGTGCCTGCGCTTAATCGATCAGGTTTTGGGCTGCTTAGAAGCTTAATTGGTTCGGAAGCTACCCGCCGTTTTGTCCGCAAACAAGAACCTTTAACTGCTGAAATATCAAGCCAGGAGCCGGAAAGCACGATGCAGGTAAAAATTGCGCCGTTTAAGGTGGACAAGGGCAAACTTGATGGAACCTTGATTGTTCTGCACGATATCACCAGGGAAAGAGAGCTCACCCGTCGCCAGGAGGAATTCGTTGCCGATGTGTCTCATGAATTAAGGACCCCCTTAACAACTGTGAAGAGCTACGTAGAAACGCTCCTGGATGGAGCGGCAGAAGAGCCGGAAGCGCGCACCCGCTTCTTAAATGTCCTGGCCAGGGAAACAGAAAGAATGGTTAGTATGGTGAAAGACCTGCTGGTTTTGTCCCAGATGGATTCTGACCGGGTTGACTGGCAAAAATCCGAAGTAGATTTAAGAAACCTGGCCTTAGAGGCAATAGGGCAGGCAAAGCAAAAGTTGAAAGGGGATCTGCCCCCGGTAAATGTAATGATTGAACCGGATTTCTCCAGGGCTCTGGCCGACCGGGATAAATTAATGCGGGTACTTACCAATCTTTTAAACAATGCACTTAAATATACGCCACCGGGCGGAGAGGTTTATGTCAAAGCCGAAAAAGAAGATCATAATATCAAGGTGATTATTGAAGATAACGGAAGTGGAATAAGTGAAGATGAGCTTCCGCGTATTTTTGAAAGATTTTACCGCGTTGAAAAGACCCGCAGTCGGGATTACGGTGGAACCGGCCTCGGGTTGTCCATAGCCCGTAAAATAATCGAAGCCCACGATGGCAAAATATGGATTGATAGCGCTCCCGGTGAAGGCACAAGGGTATCTTTTACCCTGCCTGATGCCTCAGGTGAGGGGGGTGAGTCGGATGGTTGAGCAGTTTAAGTCACTTCTACTTCTTATCTTGATCGGGTTGAGCCTGTTTTTAACTTATCAGCTTTGGTACGGGCAAAAGCCGGCCGAGATGGTAGCCGATGATGTTTATGAACAGGTGGATGTGGAAGCACCCAGGAAGCTTGAAGATGCCGTGGTTCCAGGGCGTATTATCATACCTGGCGATGAAGGGGCTCACCTGTTCAAAAAAGGCGACCCTGATTTTGAGAAGATCTGGGTAGAGTTGTCAGCTTTGCTAAAAAGCATTGAAAATGATTTTTCAGCTGACACACAAAATGCGCCGCCTGAGGAAGCGGAGATGTGTCTGAACGCTTTTTTCGATCTTCGGCTCCCTACCGGCAATGAAATGCCTTGGCTGTCCGGGCTTTCAGAAGGATCATTAGATAAGCTGGAGCTCTACTGCCTGGAAGATGATCACTGGTTAGTTATCAGCAATACTGATAGGGGCAGACAATATTTTAAGCCGGAGCAAGGAAAACTTAACCAGGTAACGGGGGTACTTGAAGATATAACCGCAGATGATGAACCGGATTATGAGTATCTTGATCCTGAAATTGTTTTGGAAGAACTGGAATTGGACGTAGTTATTACAGCTCCAATCTTAGTTCCCCGGGATGAAAAATCTATGAACAGATTGAGCTTAAAAGCAGAAAATATCGATCAAGAGTTGTTGTTAAAGACCTTTTTCGTAGATTACAACCTGGCCAGGGTTATTGAAGAAAGAGATGGCGGGCGGTTGTATACTGATGGTGAAAAAGGGTTGCGCCTGACTGATATCGGTTTTGAATTTTCTCACCCCCGGGTGGAGGAAGGCCAAACATCATTAACATACAGTGAAGCTTTGCGCAGCAGCAGTAACCTGATCAGCTATCATGGCGGGTGGCCGGAAAACCTGCGTCTTGAGGATGTTGGCTTGAAAAGCCGGGAAGGCAACTTGTTTTACGAAGCTGAATGGATGATGTATTACAATGGCTATCCATTGATTACCAGGCAGCCTACCAGGATTTCGTTTAACGACCTGGGGCTATTTCGTTTTACCCGGTTTATTTTCACAACGGCAAAAGTCCCTGAAACCCCAGACGATGAGCATATTTTGAATGCAGACCAAGGCCAGGTTCAGGTTGCTGCCTGGTCCGAAGCATTATCAAGGGCCTTGGATGTACTGGCAGAACGGACTGCAGCGCCTCAATTCAGGCATAACCTGGAAGCGATGGAGCTGAGCTATGTTGTTACCGGAACACAAACTTCTCCCAAAGGCACCCCGGCCTGGGTGGTTATAATTAACGGTGAAGAGATAATATTAAGGGCAGATGACCTGGAGGTCATTAACGAGGAGGATTTACTGTGAATCTTGGCCGGGCAAAGTTAATTCTCATCATAGCCTTCACCGGCTTGAACATTTTCCTGGGCTATCAACTGTTTTGGCCCGATTTTGGCCGTTTAACAGAGGTTGCAGTTACAGCCGAAGATCTCAGGGAAGCTGAACAAAAACTTGCCGAAAACAACTATGTTCTTGATGCTTCTTTTGACAGATCGCCTCAGAGCAGTGATTTTATTACTGTATCCCCGGATTGGAAAATTAAACAAGACCTTTTATACAGGCTTATAAAAGGCGGCGTTCAAATCGAGGAAACAGAACACCAAACTTATTACAGGTCAGAGGACAAACGGGTCGTTATCCATACCAGCGGCCTGCTCCAGGTTTTCTATACGTCTGGAGGCGAGCTGGAGGAAGAATTATCCACTCTTGAACCGGGAGAGCTAAAGGGTATTGTAGAAGATTTCCTGGCAGAAGAGGGGCTATTGCCGGAAGAGATTCGTTTTGATTTCTTTGAGGAAAAAAGAGATGGCAGCATTACCCTGCATTATTATCAAATGTTGGAAGATGTGCCGGTGTTTTCTGGCCAGCTTAAAGTGATATTGAAGGCCAATCAAGTTCAAGCTGTAGAGATATACTGGCTTGAGCCTGCAGAACGGATTCCTCCCCGGGAAATGGAGGTTATATCACCTGCTGAGGCATTGAAAAACCTGGTTTCGGAACTTGGCCCCAGTGCTGACGAACGGGTTATAAAAGCAATTAATCTTGGATATTACAGCGGAGAATATGATGCAGAAAAGTGGGAGATTCCTCCGGTATGGCGGGTTATGCTTGACAACAATCAATACTATTATGTCAATGCTTTTACCGGTAACCTTGAAAAAGATACAGTGATCCCGGAACAGCTCTAATTTCTATTCCAGCTGCAGTTTTAATGTTATAATTGAAGCGGAGGCGAGTGAAATTACGATGGAAAGTTTTATAGTTCAAGGCAATACCAGTTTGTCCGGAAATGTTAAAGTTAGCGGATCTAAAAATGCCGCAGTGGCAGTATTACCGGCTGTAGTTTTAACTGAAGATAATGTTCACCTGGATAATTTGCCTGATATAACCGATGTTCGCACCATGATCGAAATCCTGGAAAACCTTGGGGTTTCTATCCGCAGGCGCGGCAGGAATGCCCTGGATTTGACCCCCGGTAATCTCACAAGAATTGCCCCCTCCTATGAACTGGTCAAGAGGATGAGGGCATCTTATTATTTTATGGGCAGCCTTTTAGCCCGTTTTGGACAGGCGCAGGTTCCTATCCCAGGCGGCTGTGATCTTGGCCCCCGCCCCATCGACCAGCACCTGAAAGGGTTTTCTGCCCTGGGGGCGGATATTAACATCGAACACGGTATGATTAATCTTTCTGCAAGTAAGCTGGTAGGGGCTCATATATACCTGGACGTGGTTAGTATAGGCGCTACAGTCAACTTGATGCTTGCTGCTTCCGCTGCTGAAGGCAGGACGGTTTTGGAGAACGTGGCCAAGGAGCCGGAAATCGTTGACCTGGCTAACTTCTTAAATGCTATGGGGGCAAGGATAAGGGGTGCCGGGACCGATGTTATTAGGATTGACGGGGTTAAGAAATTCCATGGTGTTTCCCATACGGTGATTCCGGACAGGATCGAGGCCGGAACTTTTATGCTTGCGGCAGCTGCAACCGGTGGAAGTGTCCGGGTAGAAGATGTTATCCCCAAGCACCTTGAAGCTATAACGGCGAAGCTCCGGGAAACAGGGGCCGGGGTGGAGGTTGAGCCAGAAATGATAAAAGTTGAAATATCCAAACCTCTCTCCGCGTCTGACTTGAAGACATTTCCCTACCCTGGTTTTCCCACAGACCTTCAGCCACCTGGTATGGTTTTGTTAACTGCTGCCAGTGGATTGAGCGTTATAACTGAAAATGTATTTGATGGCCGGTTTAACCAGGTTGATGAGTTAAAAAGGATGGGTGCAAGGATTAAGGTAGAAGGGCGAACAGCTTTAATCGAGGGAGGAAACGGTTTATCAGGGGCTCCAGTAACAGCTCATGATCTCCGTTCCGGAGCAGCCTTGATCATAGCAGCCTTACTTGCAGAAGGCGAGAGCCGAATTAGTAATATAGAACACATCGATCGCGGTTATGAAAATTATGAGCAAAAGCTGATCGGCATGGGGGCTTCAATAAAGCGTATTAGTGAGAAATTCCAGGGGCGCAAATCTACCAGCCTTGACTGATAAGGCGCCACTGTGCTGGTTTCCCCTTTACTATATAATTGAATTATTATAAACTATCTTCTACAGGTTGTTTTACAAAGAGCAATCAGCCGAAATGATGCCAGTATTTCTTCCACGTTGTAAAGCCAGTCTCCATTAATTAAATAGTAAAATGGTTCGTCAAACTTTTTCGGCTTGATAATAACAGGAGGGATGTATCTATATGAGCCAATACCATGGTAATAGCAACCGGTCCGGTCGTGGAGGAGCCTGGACGGTCATTGGTTATATTTCGTTTGGAATCCTGGGCATTTTACTGGGAGCTGTCCTGGTTTACGGTTTGTTTTTCTTTTTCTTGATGCCCCAGGCGGAGGAAACTATTCCAGAAATAGAGGAAGCCGAGGTTCAGGAAGAAGAACCCCTGCCGGCTCCGGAAAGAGATCAAGATATAGTTGCGGTAGTTGAACAGGTTATGCCCGCTGTAGTTGGAGTCAGCAGCCGTTTTGACGTTGCCGACTTTGGCGGCCAGCAGTTTGAACAAGCAGAATCAGCCTCGGGTGTGGTTATATCCCCGGATGGGTACATTATTACCAACCATCATGTTATTGAAAACGCCGAGCGAATTCAGGTAATTATGCCTGAAAAGGGGATTTTTGAAGCAGAAGTAGTGGGGTCTGATACTATGACCGACCTGGCCCTGCTGCGTATCGATGAAAGAGACCTGACATATGTCCCGCTTGCCGATTCTGGGAATAGCCGGGTTGGAGAAACTGTTCTCGCTATCGGAAACCCCCTTGGTCTTCAGCAAACTGTCACTGCCGGTATAATCAGTGCGGTGGAACGCCAGGTAATGATTCCCGGGACCGACTACGCTTATACTTTTATTCAAACCGATGCGGTGGTTAATCCCGGAAACAGCGGTGGCCCCCTGGTTAACCTTGACGGGGAAATAGTAGGGATCAATACGGCTAAAATTGCCCTGCCCGGAGTGGAGGGGATCGGTTTTTCCGTTCCCAGTAACACCGTGGACCGGGTAACAAGGGATTTCCTGGAATACGGAAAGGTGGAGCGCCCCCATATGGGAGTCCTGATCGAGGACTGGGTTGATTATGATGATCCGGAACCAGATATGGGTGTGCACCTGGTTGATGTTGTCCCAGACAGCCCTGCTGAGCAAGCGGGACTGGAGGCCGGAGATGTACTCGTTGCCATAGATAATAACGACATCGAATTCCTGGCCCAGCTGTTTGATATTATGCTTTACTACTACCCCGGTGACACCGCTACTATAACTTTTTACCGGGATGGAGAGCAAAAAGAAACTTCCCTGACTTTCGAAGAACGCCCTGACGAGCTGGACGAGGAACCCCTGCTGCCGGAAGAATGGGAAGATTAAGCGGAACAAAATAGGTGCGAATAAAATGGAGGCCTGAAGTTGCGCCTGATCTTTATTTTTATTGATGGAGTTGGCCTTGGTGAGCAGCAGACCAGCAATCCCTTTGTCTATACCGAAACACCTGGCTTATCCAAGCTGCTTGATGGGAAATGCCTTACGAGTAAAGCCGTTAATCATGAAGGTTTAAAAGCTTCGCTATTTGGCCTGGATGCGACTCTGGGAATTGATGGTTTGCCCCAGAGCGCAACCGGGCAGGCTTCCATGTTTACCGGTATTAACGCTGCCGCTTTCCTGGGGCGGCACCTGCGCGGCTTTCCCAATCATCCGCTCAGGCAGTTGATTGCTGAGAACTCGCTCTTCAAGCAGTTGAGGCGGGTTGGTTACAAGGTTGCTTTTGCCAATGCCTACAGGCCTCCCTTCTTTGAACTTTTACGCCGGGGCCTTCCAGGGTGCCGTTACTCCTGTTCGACACTAATAACATATTATGGCGGGCTTCCTTTTTACAGCCTGGATGACATCAAGGCAGGCCGGGCTTTATACATGGACATAACTAACGAGGTTTTGCAACGCATGCAGTTTGATGTGCCCCTGCTGACCCCCGGGCAGGGCGCAAGCCAGCTCCTAAACATAGGCAGGAAATTTGACTTTTGCCTGTTTGAATATTTTTTAAGCGATTTGGCCGGGCATCTGGCTGACAGCAGTGAAGCCGGCCAGGTGGTCACCAGGCTCGACAAATTTATAGGGAGCCTGGCTGAACAAATTGATCCGGATGAAGAAATGCTGATAGTTACAAGTGATCACGGAAACATTGAAGATGTTAACAGGCGGGAGCATACTTTAAACCGGGTTCCCCTGTTAATGGTCGGGAATAAAGACTTGCGGAGCAAGTGTGGTTACCAGCTTAATGATTTGACTGACCTTTTGCCCCTGGTAAAAGAGCTTCTGGCAGAAGGGGGCTCCCAGCGGAAGTCTGCCAGGAGAATCAGCAATTGATAAAAACATACATTAAAAAAGCAAATTAGCAGTAAAAAGGAGAAAAAGAAAAATACGATGGAAGTTAAAAAAATCACCGTTGGAATGTTTGCTACAAACTGTTACCTGGTTTTTTGCCCGGAAACCCTGAAGGGTATTGTCATCGATCCCGGCTCGGACGGTAATAAAATCCTTGATAAAATTAAAGAAATTAAACTTGAAATTAATTGTATTGTCAATACGCACGGCCATGTTGATCATATCGGGGCCAACGGGAAATTAAAGGAAGAATTGAAGGTTCCGATCCTGCTTTCTGAGAAGGATCAGGAATTATACAAGAACCCAGGCTTTGGACTGCGGTTAGTCCTTGGAAAACAGCCTGAGCCGGATAAGTTTATTACGGAAGGCGATAACATTGAATTTGGGAAATGCTTATTGCAGATTATGGAGACCCCTGGCCATACTCCGGGAGGCATGTGTTTGTTCGACGATAAAGTTGTTTTTTGCGGAGATACTCTCTTTGCCGGTTCTGTAGGACGGACTGACTTGCCCGGAGGGTCTCATCCTACCTTACTCAGGAGCATAAATGAACGCTTGCTGAAGTTACCTGAGCAAACTATTGTTTATCCCGGTCACGGACCGGCTACAACTATTGGTGAAGAAATCGCGGTTAACCCCTTCATAAAAAAGGGATAGAAATTTTTATAATTACAGCAGGATTATTTTAAACGATAGAGAATAACCTTAACTGAACGTTGTAAATAGTAATAACTTCTCTAATCCAGGAAGGCTTACCTGATCTAATGAAATATTATGATGATAACATATCCCCTCATTTAAGGAAATAGAGCTTGGCTGATCCGGCCGTTAATTGTCATAGGGGTGTTTATATTAAAGCTCAATTTCCTGGGAGTACAATGGTTAATCCATGGATACAGTTTTTGCTTAACGCAGCAGTAACTGCCTGTTTAATCTTACCCTGCTGTTACTTATGACCTGGCAGAAGGTTGAAGCGCATTGAGTGTAAGGATAAGTCACGGGCTTATTATTGCACCATTTAGCATTATAAGGATATGCCTGGCTACCATTGCCTTGCTTGAAATAACTTCGTTTCCAGTCGGTTGGATGGGAGTTGAAACTTTATTAATTGTTGTTGCTTATATTTTGGGCAGCCGGCTGATCTTCAAGTATGAATGAAAAAACATTACCCCGTTATAACCAGTAGAAATATTTCAGGAGAAGCGGGAAAAATTAAGTGCTGGAACCGCTGTGTTCCAATTTGTTGCTGCTGCAGTGTTCATAGTTGGCGCCGGTACATTACCTACCGGTTCTTCAGATCGGGTTGCAGCTATTTACCGGTCTTAGCCATGGCTTTGTTGGATCTTTGTTCCTGGGTGTTAGTATAAGCCCTGGTGATAATGTTATGTTTTATTGGATCGCGTTATTTAATTTTACATATGGTGGTAATTAAAAAAGGTGGTGTTTTTAAGTTGGATACAAAAAAACTTCAAACGATGAACTTACATGAACTGCATCGTTTGGCAAAAGAACATGAAATTAAGGGGCAGTCAACTATGCGCAAACAGGAGTTGATTGATGCCCTGACCAAGCTTTTTTCTGAAAACGGCGAGCAGCATACCGCTTCAGGAATGCTGGAGATTATGCCGGATGGATTCGGTTTTTTAAGGCGAAAGCAATATCATTTTTCAGAAGATGATATCTATATTTCCGCTTCCCAGATTCGCCGCTTTAACATGAGGACGGGTGATATAATAACCGGCCGGATCCGGCCGCCTAAAGACAATGAACGCTATTATGCCCTCCTCCAGGTCGAAGAAATTAATGGAGAGGATCCGGAAAAGCTGTCCAGTCGCCCTCCTTTTCCTTCCCTGGTACCTATCCATCCCGACGAGCAGATCAAAATGGAAACACAAACTAATATCATGTCAACCCGGATTATTGATCTGCTTATCCCGATCGGCAAGGGGCAGCGTGGTTTGATTGTGTCTCCACCGAAAGCCGGAAAAACCATGCTGTTAAAACAGCTTGCCAACAGTATTTCAACCAACCATCCGGAAATCAAGCTGATTATCTTGCTGATCGATGAGCGCCCGGAAGAAGTTACCGATATGGAGCGCAGTGTTGATGCCGATGTGGTTAGTTCAACATTTGACCAAAAGCCGGAGAACCATATCCGCCTGGCCGAGCTGGTTCTTGAAAGGTCCCAGCGCCTGGTGGAGCAGGGCCGTGACGTTGCTGTCCTGATCGACAGCATCACCAGGCTCACCCGGGCCTATAACCTGGTTATTCCGCCAAGCGGGAGGACCCTTTCCGGCGGTATAGATCCCAGCGCCTTCTATAAACCGAAACGTTTCTTCGGGGCTGCTAGGAATATCGATCAGGGGGGCAGCCTTACCGTGCTGGCCACGACGATTGTCGATACCGGCAGCAGGATGGACGATGTGGTTTATGAAGAATTTAAGGGAACGGGTAACATGGAACTGCACCTGGATCGCCGCATTGCGGATCGCCGGATCTTCCCGGCTATCGATATATCCCGCTCAGGGACTCGCCGTGAAGAGCTGCTTCTCGATGAGCATAAAATTGAACTCATGTGGGCCCTGCGCCGGGCCATGGGCAGCAGCACCAGCATCGAGTTCTTAGAGAAGCTGATGGACAGGCTCAGGAAAACCAAGTCAAACGAGGAATTCTTCAGCAATATGCATACTATGTCATAAATGCTGGCATTTAAATATGAAAAGAAAGTGCCCCTCTGTTAGCACTTAGAGTTTGTGCGGCAAGGAGCTAACCGGACGGATACTTATAGGGATAGGTATAATTAGAAACAGCTTTGTGCAGGTCTTCCCCCGTTTATTTCATGTTTTATGCAAAACCTAAATTTTGTCTTTTTGCGAAGGAAATTATGATTCCTTATCGTTTATAATCTATCACGATAGTGATCTGATCACCATGCTACATACCATCAGGCCATATTTTCCCGCAATTGTGGTATTGTTATTAGCCAGCAAGTTGGATCGGTGTGGTTATTGAAGCAGCTTATAGTCTGATGTCTTTAGCAGGGGAATCATTTACCAGGACCGGGTTATGTTTACCCGGGGCTGGTTAATGCGCATTTTAACAGGGGGCTTTAGGATGTCTGAAAAGTATAAGGCGGCAAGTTATCAACCTGTGACGCAGGCTGTAGTTGAAGAACTCATAAAGATTACAGGTGAAAAGTATGTTCTGGTCGATGAGGAAGAAAAATTAAAAGAGTACTCCCATGATGAAGTAGCGGAAGTAATGTATCACGGTATGCCGGAAGTAGTTGTTAAGCCCAGAAGCGCAGAAGAAATTTCTGCTATTATGAAGTTGGCCAACCGGGAGAAAGTACCTGTGACCCCCCAGGGAGCTAAAAGCGGGCTTTCCGGGGGCGGGGTTCCGGTGATGGGAGGTATTCTTTTATCCGTGGAACGCATGAATAAAATTTTAGAAATAGACAAGGCCAACATGATGGCAATAGCAGAACCAGGAATCATTACTAATGATTTTAGCGCCGCGGTCGAAAAAGAGGGCCTTTTTTTTGCCGGGTATCCAATGAGCCTTTTAACCTGTTACCTGGGCGGTAATGTTGCTGAAAATGCCGGCGGCGGCAAGGCTATCAAATATGGCGTTACCAGTCGCTACATCCTTGGTATGGAAGTGGTCCTGCCTTCCGGAGAGATAGCTTTCTATGGAGGAAAAAGGGTAAAAGATGTCACTGGTTATAATATGGTTCAGCTGATGGTGGGATCTGAGGGCACCCTGGGAATATTTACCAAAATAATTATCAAGTTGATTCCACTACCCAGGGCCAAGACCGACATGATGGTCCTTTTTGAAGATTTAGAAACAGCAATTAAATTAGTGCCCAGGATTATGACCGAGGTCGGAGTAATTCCGACCGGTATTGAATTTATGGACAGGTTAACCCTGGAAACGTGCTGTAAACATCTGGGCGAAAGTCTGGAACAGTACAAGAATGCCGGCGCTTTTTTGATCATTGAAGTAGATGGTAATGATGAAGAACGGGTCCTTAATGAATGCCTCGATATCGGTGATTTCTGTACGGACAACAGAGCCATCGATGCCTTCGTGGCTCAGACACCCTCCGACCAGGAAAAGATTTGGAAGCTCCGCCGCAATGCTGCAGAAGCATTTAAGGCAATCAGCCCCCGCCAGACCCTGGAAGACATTGTGGTTCCCATGAGCGAAATACCGAAAGTCATGCCTATCCTGGAAGATCTATCACAAAAATATGATGTTTTTATCCCCTGCTACGGACATGCCGGGGACGGCAACCTGCACGCTACCGTGGTCAAAAATCCCGAGCACAGTGAAGAGCAGTGGCTGGAGATCTTGCCGAAGGCGCTCGCCGATTTGTATTCCGAGATTAACAAGCTTGGCGGAACCATCAGCGGTGAACATGGCATTGGCAATAAGCGTAAACAATTTTTGCCCCTGGTTTTGGGGCAAACTGAAATAGAATCGATGAAAAGCATTAAAAGAGCGCTTGATCCCAATAATATCCTGAACCCGGGGAAAATATTCGATCTGTAGCGGCCAATATTTTTTACCACAGGAGGTGCCGTTTTAATGCAGTGCAAACTACCCTACGGGGACAGTGGTTATAACCTGGAATATCCGGATGAAAAGATTAAAGGTATCCTTGAAGGGGTGCCCATGAAAAGCGCTGTTTCGGAAGAAGCAGAAGTCCGCCAGGCCATGCAAAACCCTATTGATTCAGCCCCGCTTTCTCAACTAGTAAAAAAAGGTGAAAAGGTGTGCATCATTATCGGTGATGTTACCCGCCTCTGGGTCAGGAACCATATCCTCCTCCCACCGATTCTTGATGAGTTAAATAAAGGTGGAGTTGCAGACAGCGATATCCTGATCGTATCGGCAACCGGGGATCACCGAGACCAAACCGGTGAAGAGCATCGCAAGCTGGTAGGAGAAGAAGTCTACCGCAGAATCAAAATAGTCGATCACCGGGCCCGCGCAGATGCGGAAGTTGTAAAGGTGGGTACTACTTCCTACGGGAACGAGGTATTAATCAACAGGAACGTGGCAGAAGCGGACCGGGTGGTTCTCACCGGCGGTATTGTCTATCATTTCCTGGCCGGTTGGGGCGGAGGCAAAAAAGCTATAATCCCGGGGGTGGCCGGCTACCGGACCATTATGAATAACCACACCCTTGCCCTTAACCCGGAACCGGGGCAAGGAGGAATAAACCCGGCAGTGAGGGCCGGAAAACTGGAAGGTAATCCCTGCAGTGATGATATGGTCCAGGGCGCAAGCCTGGTGAAGCCGGATTTTTTGGTCAACAGTGTAATAAACGAATCTGAACATAAAATAGCCCTGGTTGTAGCAGGCAACTACCTGACTGCATTCAATCATGGTTGCCGGTTTGTTGATCGACATATGGGTGTGAAAATTGAGGAGACTGCAGCTTTAGTAATAGCTTCGTGCGGCGGTTATCCCAAGGACATTGACTTTTATCAAACCTACAAGACCATCTATAACGCCCATTTTGCCTTGAAAAAAGGTGGGACGCTGATCCTGCTGAGCGAAAGCCGGGAAGGTATGGGCAATGCTGATTACGCCTCTATTTTCTCAGCCTATGATAATAATGCCGGGCGTGAGGCTGCCTTGCGTAAAAGTTTTACTATAGGAGGGTATATGGGCTACCATACTGCCATGATTGCCAGTGAAAACAGGGTGTTGGCTTTAACAGATCTGGACGAACAAAGAGTTGCCAGGATGGGTATGATCAAAGTTAACTCCATCGAAGCAGCGCTCGAATATGCTGCAAAAGAAAATGGAGGAGAACTTCCCTCAGCTTATATTATGCCCCACGGGGGATCTACCCTGCCACTACCGGGATAACCCGCTATAAGGAGGAGTTCATTATGCCCGTGGGTTTGTTGGCCTTAATAGCCGCACTGCCGATCTTACTGGTAATTATCCTGATGGCCGGTTTTATGTGGCCGGCAAAAAAAGCGATGCCCCTGGCCTGGGGTTTGGCCGTGTTACTGGG